>DATKRM010000196.1:0-24363 GCA_035532195.1 Solirubrobacteraceae bacterium | reverse complement strand
GCGTAGCCCTCGATGTTGCGCTGGCGCTCGCGGGCCATCCCCAGTGCCCCTGGGGGGACGTCCTCCGTGATCACCGAGCCGGCTCCGGTGTAGGCGTCGTCGCCAACCGTGACCGGTGCCACCAGCGTCGTGTCGACGCTGGTCTTGACCCGGTCGCCGACGGTGGTGCGGTGCTTGCGCGCACCGTCGTAGTTGGCGGTGATCGTCGCCGCCCCCAGGTTGCTCTGCTCCCCGATGTCGGCGTCCCCGATGTAGGACAGGTGGGGCACCTTTGTACCCGCGCCGATGTCGGAGTTCTTGATCTCCACGAACGTCCCCGCCTTCGCCCCTTCTCGCAGGACGGTGCCCGGGCGCAGGTAGGCGAACGGGCCCACGCTGACCCGGTCGCCGATCTCAACTTCCTTGGTGTAGGAGTGCACCACCGTGGCGGCAGCGCCCACGCTGGTGTCGATCAACGTGCTGAGCGGGCCGATGACCGAGGCCGGGCCCACCCGCGTCTCGCCGTGCAGGCTGGTGAACGGCGCGATCACCCCATCGGCCCCGATGCTCACGTCGGCATCGATCACCGTCGAGCCGGGATCGACGATCGTCACCCCGGCCAGCATGTGCTGCTCGTGGATCCGCCGCTGCAGGCGGGCCCGGGCCTCGGCCAGCGCCACCCGATCGTTGATCCCGAAGGTGGAGTCGAGATCGCTGAGCTCCTGGGCCACGACGGTCCGCTCGTTCTCGCGCAGGATGGGCAGCACGTCCGGCAGGTACATCTCGCCCTGGACGTTCTCGGTTCCCACCCGCTCCAGCGCGGACAGGAGCTCGAGGGCGTCGAACGCGTAGAGACCGACGTTGACCTCACGGATGTGCAGCTCGAGCTCGGTGGCGTCGCCCGGCGCCTTGGTCTCGACCACCCGCTCGACCGTGCCGTCGGGCGCCCGAATCACCCGGCCGTACCCGGACGGATCGTCGAGCACGGCGGTTCCCACCACAGCCGCCGCCCCGGATTGCTCGCGCGCGTCCAGGAGCTCCTTGACCGTGGCCGCGGTGATCAGCGGGTGGTCGCCGTTGAGCACGATCACCGTGTCGGCGCCCTGGATCTGGGCGGCGGCCGACCGGACCGCGTCCGCCGTGCCGCGCGGGTGCTCCTGCACGACGTACTCCACGTCGCTGTCCAGCGCGCCCTGGAGCTCGCGCGCGGGATCCTCCACCACCACCACCCTGCCCGCGCCCGCCGCCTGGGCGGCGGCCACCGACCAGGCGATGATCGGCCGCCCGCACAGCGGGTGCAGCAGCTTCGGTGTCCCCGAGCGCATCCGGGTTCCCTTCCCGGCAGCCATGATCACGACGACCGCGCTCACGGGGTGATGGTATGGGATGCCACAGTCGCTGTCAGGCCGCGCGCTCGCCCGGCTCGGCCTGCTCTTCGTGCGCTGCCTCCCGCTCCCGCTGACGCTCGTACCACTTCAGCCACTTCCGGATCGCGTTGTCAGACACGCCGTACTTGCGGCCCACGGCGAGGTAGCTCATGGTCCGGAGGTCGGCGAGGAGCTGCTCGTGGGAGGGGCGGGGGACCTTGCGGGTTTCCGGATGGGTGGTTCCGCGATACAGCTCGGCCGCTCCGGCACCCCAGCATTTCATCGAGCAGTACCGATGACGGATGTGCCGCGGAGCGAACTCAGTTCCACAACTCGGACACTTGCGGGACCGAGGGAGGTTCCGTCCGCAGTGGGTTCCGAGCGTGGCAGCGCAGTTCGGGCACACCATTCTGAGGTTCTCCAGGCGATTGTCGTTCGAGACGCCGTTGATGTGATCGAGGATCATGGACATCCGCCTGCCGCGCCAAAGCTCTCCTTGACCACACATCTCACACACGGGTTGCTTTATCCCAGCTCTCAACAACCGTGGCTTGAGCAAACTGCGGGGATATTTAGAGTCTCGGACCAGGACCGCCTCGAGCCGTAGCTGGCGCGAGGCGCCAGCGCGCTTACGCCCGATGTTCTTATCGAAGTGGGAGGCGTCGATATTCCACCGACGCGCCCAGCGTTGAAGCGTGCGGATGTTGTGGCCTTTGGGCTCATAACCCAGAGCCCTGAGGGCGTCGCTCCAGCAGACCGCCCGCGCTATCGCCGCTCTAGCACTGTCTTCCGGAAAAGGAGCTTCGCTCGGCACGAACATATGTTCGCAGTTGTGCCGGACGGAATCTTCAACTGGGGAGCCAGGATTCGAACCTGGTCCCTGAGGTCCAAGGCCTCAGATGCTGCCGTTACACCACTCCCCAGAGTGTTGGTCCCCGGGACCAACTTCACCTTACCGCCCTAGGCGATTCGTCCAGCGATTCCGCGGAATCGCAAGCAACGGCGGGACCTGCCGAAGTGACTCATAGGCGCGCTGAGATGACAAAGCTGTCCCTGCCCCAGACACACTGGCTCACCTGGAGGTGCATGCAGACGAGACTCGCTGCGTGTGACGAGTCCGGCTTCACGCTGATCGAGTTGCTCATCGCGGCGACGCTGTTTCTCGTCGTCGTGGGAGCGGCCATGACGGTGATGGTCGCGGCCTCGAACACGCAGGCGCGCGACCAGGCCTACGCCATCCAGGTGCAGACCAGCCAGGTCGCGCTGGCCAAGCTGATGCACGACCTGCGCGATGCCGAGTCACCGGTCACCGTGGGTCCGGGCACCCTCCAGTTCCGGGTCGTGGTCCCTGGCTCCGACGGCTCGACTACTGCCTGGAACGTCAAGTACGACTGCACCGCCCCGGACAGTCTGGGCGCTCCGTACACCCGGTGCGCCCGCACCCAAGCGGTCGCGCCCAATTCGCCGCCCAGCTACGCCAGCACCGCCGGCGCTCAAGACATCCAGCACGTCTGGAACAACCCCACGAACACCCAAGACCTGGGCAGCGGTAACGACTACTCGGCGTTCTGCAAGCCAGATGGCTCGGCGCCATCCGGCTCGGTGTTCTATGCCCAGAACCCCAACATCGCCGACACGAACACCAGTCCTCCGGCCTGCGACCAGACCTACCAGCTGATCGTAGGGAACGCGCCCGACTACGTGAAGGTCCGCGTCCAGGTGCCGTCGGGCGGCGACCAACCCAACAGCGCCATCAAGCACTACATCGTCCTGTCCGACGGGACGTACCTGCCCAACCTCGACCAGACCCAATGATGCGATTGGCAAGCCTCAGGCTGAAGCGTCAGGACGGTTTCACGATCATCGAGGTCCTGGTCGGCGTGTTGATCCTGGCCGTGGGGATCCTGAGCACGTTGGCCGTCTTCAGCGACGCCCGCAAGCTGAGCCTCACGGCCGAGCACAAGACGACGATGGGCCAGCGGGCGCAGAGCGAGCTCGAACGCGTCCTCGCCCTGCCCTGGAACCAGGTGGCGCTGACCGGTAGCTCGTCGGGCTGGTCGACCAATCCAAGCGACTACACATACGTCAGCGCGTCCCCCGGCGCGTGCCCGGCCAATGCCTCCGGGCCGGCGCCGACCTACCAGCCCGACCACGCCGTGGGCGGATCGAGCAACACCGAGTCCCTCGTGATCAACGGCTGCTCCTACACGAACACGGTCAGCGGCTCATCGCAAACCGTCACACCGAGCCAGGGGACGCTGGCGCCGGTGCAAACCTGGTCAGCGCCGCTGCGGGACGGCACCACGATCACCGGCCAGGTCTACGACTTCATCACCTGGACCGCGGATCCGACGTGCAGCCAGACCGCGACGCCGGGCTCGACCTGCTCGACCACCAACGACTACAAGCGCGTAACGGTCGTGGTGACGATGACCGGTGCGCACCCAGCCAACCCGGCCATCTATGCGGAATACGTCACGCCGCCGAACAGCGGCCATCCTCCGAACTCCGCAACCGGCACGACCTGCACCCAAGGCACCCAGACCGTCTCGTGCACCAACACGCCGCCACCCGGTCAGGTCCCGACGCCCAGCTACCAGCTGTGCGACACCTCGGCCTCGAACAGCTCGTGCACCGAGCCGACATCCTGCGCCGGCAACATCCTCGACAATACCGTCACCGGCGTCGGCGCAGTTTCTGACTTGCTGGGCACCAGCCAGCCCACCGCCGATTGCACCTCGGGCACGCCCCCCGTCCCCACCCCGCCATGCTTTGCCACCAACCTGGGCTGCGGCACTGGCGTGAGTGGCGGGGGAAATGTCCCACCGGGAGGACTGCCCATCCAACCGACCTCGGGCTCGACGTGTACCACGCCGCCCGCCGACAACACCAAGGCACACTCGTGGGTGACACCCGCGATTGCCGCCGGGAGCACCTGGAACCTCACCGGCACCGGCACGATGACCTCGTACTTCGAGTCGGGGACCGCCACCCCGGTCAACGCCACCCTGTGCATGGCCCTGTACGTGCTTCCCAGTGGGCTGGGCGGGACGCTGCTCGGAACGCAGATCGGAGGGACGTTCTCGGCCAGCGTGTCCGCATCGGCCGGTGTGCCCACTCCGGCCACGTTTGACTTCAACGTCGGCTCGGGCACGTACGCCCTGGCCAGCACCGGCGCGGCGCGGATCGAGGTTGTGGTGTGGATCGTCAACTCGAGCAGCGCGGTCGATCTCGTCTACGACCAGTCGCAGTTCGCCTCACAGATCACGTTCCTACTGCAGACATGACGGATCGAATTGCCCGCATCCGAGACAGGCTGACCGACGAGAGGGGCGTGGTCGTACCAATCACGCTTGCCGTGCTGCTGGTGGCGCTGGTGCTCACCCTGGCCGCGGTCGTGGCGTCCGAGCAGGCTAACTCGGTGTCAAATCGGGATGCCAACTCCAAGTCGGGCTTGGAAGCCGCCAACGCCGGACTCCGCACCGCCGTCTATCGCCTCGACACCTACCAGCCAACGAACAACAACTGCCCCACCCCGACCCCGACAGGGGTGGGCACAGGCGCACCGACTTCGACGCTGTGCGCCCCGCAGTCCCAGACCATGGGCAACGGGGCCAGCTTCACCTACTGGGTGTCAGAGGCGATGCAGGGCAGCGACACCTGCACCGGCCCCACGGTCTCAAGCACCTCGGCCGGGGTCGCTGAGCGCTGCATCACCTCCGTCGGCACAGCCAATGGGATCAACGTGCGCGTGCAGCAGCGCGTCGCCGCGTATGACTCAGCGCCGGTATTTCCCGCCGCCATCTTTGGCACCAACCAGGTCACCGTCGACAACAACGCGGTCATCACCAGCGACACTCCGAATTCGCCGGCGCTGCTCGGCACCAACGGCACGCTGAACATCGCCACCAGCGGCGGTGGAACCACGGTGTATGACGGATACGCGATCGGTAGCCGGGCCACCGTGACCATCGGAGGGAACGCCATTAACACCGCAGGCGCGCCCACCACCCAGATGACAACGCAATATGCGGTTCCGACCCCGGCCTGGCCGTTCAACAGCCAGGTCGATACGGCGGGACCGCCGTACGGCAGCTGTAGCTCCAACTCGACCAATTGCGACTACGAGATCGCCCAGGGCATCACCTACTCGCAGTGCCTCAACCAGGGCGTCGTAGTGGCGAACTGCGATCCGAGCTCAGGGCTCTCCAGCGCCGACTTCACCTACCCGGGCAGTCACATCCTGTACCTGCCCAACAACTCGACGCTCACCCTGGGCGGGGGGAACTATTACTTCTGCGGGCTGTATCTGGGCAACAACTCCGCCATCAACATTGTCGGCACCGGTCAGGCCACGATCTTCATCGACAACGGAACCCGCCAGGCGTCACCCGGGGTGGCGGCCTCCAGCTGCCCGACGACCACCACCACTGTCGGCGGACAGGCGATCCCGCCGGGCAGCTTCAACATGCAGCAGAACTCATCGATCAACGCGGGCGGCTCCGCGCTGAAGGCGCAGATTCTGGTCTACGGCGACCAGAGCAACCCGGGCACGAACACCGTCAACCTCACCAACAACGCCTCGAGCTCGTTCGCGTTGGTGGCGCCCTTCTCGACGATCAACGTCAGCCCGAGCAACAACAGCTTGTTCCGCGGTGCCATCGCCGGTTACAACGTCACGCTCGGCAACAAGTCGCATTTCACCTACGAAGCTGACACCAGCGGCTTTCAGACGAGCTCCGTACCCATCTATTACGAGAGCTACTGGGAGCAGTGCCCGCCTCTGCCGAGCGCTCAGACCAACCCGAGCACGGGCTGCTGAGGCCCATCGCCTAAGAGCGCCAGGATCTCGGGCGGCGTGAGCGGATCGAGTAGCGCCGCCTGGCGATCGGCCACCGTGCGCAGCGCTCGCTCGGCCCGCAGCAGCCCGATCTCGATCCCCGCCGCCTGGGCGGCCTGGGCCCCGAGCACGACCGCGTCGTCGGTCAGCGGGGGCTCGAACTGCTCCAGCAGGCCCGGAAGGGGCCGGCGCACGCCCAGCAGGTAGAGCCCCGCGTCCATGGTCGGGCCGAGCACCAGGTCGCAGCCGGCCGCTAGATCGCTGAGCGCGCCGCTGGCGCTCTCGGGCCGCCAGCGAGACAAACACGGCCAGATCACGAGCAACGGGCCATCGCGTCCCGCCAGCCCGCGCGCCACCGCCTCGGGCAGCCGCTCGCCCGGCGGGGCGGTTGCGAATGCGTCACCGGCCACGTCCCGGCCCCAGGCCTCCGCGATGGACACCAGCCGGCGCCCGAGCTCGGACGTCGGCTGCGCCGCAAGCAGGAGCACGGCGCTCACCCCTGCTCGAACCGGTACACCGTCCCGGCCGGTTCGACCGCCGCCGACGCGAGACGGGGCAGCGCGCCGGCCAGTACGTCGGCGAAGATGGCGGTGCTCCGGCCCATCAGCTCGATCAGCTCCTCCACCGGCGTGGGCTCGCCGGGCTTGACCTGGTTGGCGTAATCGGTCACGAATCCCATCAGCGCGAACGGCAGCTCCAGCTCCCCGCACAGGACGGTTTCCGGACCGGCCGTCTGGCTGACCGCGCTGACTCCGCAGGCCGCCAGCTGGGCGATCTCGGTCGGGGTGTTGAACCGTGGCCCGTCCACGTGGCCGTACGTGCCGCCGTCCCGGGTGGGATGACCCGCCTCGGCTGCCGCAGCCACCAGCGCCGCCCGCGCGCTCGGCGAGTACGGACCGGCCTGGAGGATCCAGTGGCCGCGCGCGGGGTCGCCCGACTCGGTGAAGAACGTGCACAGCGATCCGTCGGGCAGGCGGTTGGAGATGAAGTTCAGGTCGTCGAACACGACCAGGGAACCGAGCCCGAGCGTCGGGTCAACCGCGCCGCAGGCCGTACATCCGATCACCGCCTCGGCCCCCAGCTCCTTGAGCGCCCAGACGTTGGCTCGGTGGGTGACCTGGTTGGACAGGCGGACATGACCCGCCCCATGCCGCGATACGTGCAGCGCGTCCACTCCGGCGTAGCTGCCGCGCGTCGCGGCAGTCTGGCCGAACGGCGTTTGCACCGACACGGGTTCCCCGGCCTGGAAACCGGGAAGCGCGTGGGTACCCGACCCGGTGATGATCCCGATCGACATGCCGCGCGATGCTAATGGCTGGGTCGTCCTGTACGACCCCGACTGCGGGTTCTGCCGCTGGTCGCTGGCCCAGGTGCTGGCGCGCGACCGGGACCGCCGGCTGCGGACGGTGGCGCTCGGCAGTCGGGAAGCCAACGCGCTCCTGCACGATCTCCCTCCGGCCGAGCGCGCGGCCTCGTTTCACCTGGTCGACCCCGACGGTCGCCGGCTCTCCGCCGGGGCCGCCGCTGCGCCACTGCTGCGGCTGCTGCGCGGCGGGCGCCTGCCGGCCGCGCTGCTGGCCGCCGCGCCGGGCGTGACCGAGCGGACCTACCGGTTCGTGGCCGACCATCGCTCGAGGTTCAGCCGGGTGGTCCCGTCCCGCGCCAAGGCGCGCGCAGACCGGGTGATCAAGCGGCGTCAGGCGGCGGACAGCGCCGGCTCGTGAGCCTCCAAGTAGTCGTCGAGTGCCTGGGCCTTCTCGGTGTCCTCGTAGACCTCGTAGTCGTGCATCCGGCCCCAGCGCAGGTGGGCCCAGATGATGTAGCGGTTGTCGTATATGCGCTCGCCGCTTGAGTTGTCCCACCACGACTTGCCCCGGACCGCGACCGTCTGCCGCCAGGGAAAGCCGCTCACCGCCACCTCGTCCACGTCGGTCTTGACGCCGACCCTGACCAGTCGCTCGAGCCAGCGGCGGTGCTCGTCCTTGCCGTGGAACACGCCGGACCACGAGTTGCTGCCGGGGAACACAAACGTGACTTCGTTGCGATCGAGCTTCAGCGTGAGGCTGATGTCGCCAGCGCGGTTCCGCGCCATCACGGTGGACAGAAGCTTCTTGGACAACCAGGCCAACATGGGCACCTCCGTACTAGATTGATCGCTCTAGCGAGTACCATACCCGATCATGGCCGCCACCACACGAGACCGCATCGTCGAAACCAGCGCCGAGCTGTTTCGCCTCCAGGGCTACAACGCCACCGGCGTCAAGCAGATCGTGACCGCCGCCGAGGCGCCGTTCGGCTCGCTCTACCACTTCTTCCCGGGAGGCAAGGAGGAGCTGGGGGCCGAGGCGATCCGCACCTCCGGCGCGATCTACGCCGAGCTCATCCCGGCGGTGTTCGAGCCGGCGCCGGACGTGATCACCGGCGTGCGTGAGTTCTTCGCCGGCGCGGCAGCTCATCTGGTCGAGACCGACTACGCCGACGCGTGCCCCATCGCCACGGTGGCGCTCGAGGTGTCGAGCGCCAGCGAGCCGATGCGCGAGGCCTGCGCCGAGGTGTTCGAGAGCTGGATCGAGGCCGGAGCGGCCCGCTACGCGCAAGCCGGCATCAGCCGCGAGCGCGCCCGGGAGCTGACGATCGCCATGCTCTGTGCGCTGGAGGGCGCGTTCGTCCTCGCCCGGGCGCTGCGGAGCACCGAGCCGCTCCAGATCGCCGGCGAGACGATGGCCGCCGCCGTCCAGAAGGCGATTGGCTAACGCGGCACCCGCCCGCCCTCGGCCCCCGGCTCGGTGGCCGGGCCGCGGGGCGGAGCGACGCCCAGCACCCGCATGGCCTTGAGGCCGAGCGAGAGCTTCTCCCGACCGTCGGACGAGGACACATCGAGGCCGGTCAGCTCCCGCACGCGCTCGAACCGGTAGCGGATCGTGTGGCGGTGGGTGAACAGCCGTGCCGCCGTGGCATTGACGTTGGCGTCACAGTCCAGGAACGTGGCCAGGGTGCCCACCAGGTCGGTCTCGTACTGCTCGTCGTAGAGCACCAGCGGGCGGACGGTCTGCTCGTAGAAGCGACGCAGCTCGGCCGGGTCGCGCATGTGGGGAAGCAGCAGCTGGTAGGTACCGGTCTCCTCGAAGGCCAGCGCCGATCGCTCGGGATCGCCCTGAACCACGTTGACGGCCAGCAGCGCCTCGTCGGCCGCCCGGCGCAGCTCCAGCGGCTCGGCGGCATGGCGGCTGCAGCCCAGCGCCAGGGCGAACCCCGGCAGGCCTGACTCGAGCTCGCGCCACACCGTCGAGCACGCGCGACGGGCCAGCTCGCCGTCGCCGTCGGAGCCGGGAACCAGGATCGTCACCTCCTCAGAACCGGTCGGAGACGGGTAGCCGATCGCACCGGAGGCGACCGAGCGGGCGCCACGCAACGCGACGGTGAGCAGCCGGGCTCGCCAATCGTCCTCGGTGGGGTTCCGCGGGTGGGCCCGGACCACGGCCACGCAGGCCCCGGTGGCCAGGTCGAGGCCGAGCTCCCGGGCCCGGGCCAGGGCATCGGCGTTATCCGAGATCTCGCTCGCCAGGAGGGACTGAGCGAAGCTGCGGGCGGCTTCCTCGGAAGCTCGCTCGGGCGCCCGGGTGCGCTCCATCTCGGAGGCGATCAGCGTGCTGAGCAGGCGCAGCACCGCGTCGGGCACCTGATCACGCGCGCGCATGCGCAGCACGCCGACCGCGGCGTCGGCCACCTTGAGCTCGATGGTGGTCACGTCGTCGGAGTCACGCATCAGCGAGCGCTCATCGGCGGGCGAGCGGGCGGCCACGGCCAGCACCGACGAGCTGCGGTCGATCAGAACCAGGCTGCTGTCGAGCGCCCGGGCGGCCGCGCGGATGATCTCGGGCAGGCCGGCGCCCGCCTCGACCGCGTCGGTAACCGCGCTCAGGGCATCCAGACCGCCGGTGGAAAGGGATGTCGGAGCCTGATCCGGCACGGGCTCATCCACTTTCGGCCGCCGGAGGAGCTAGAAGATGCGCGGCCACTCGACCACGATCAGGGCACCCAGGGCGATGCCGACGCCCACCAGGGCGGCAAACACGTAGAGCGACAGGACCACTGCCGCCACGCGCTGCACCGGACGCCGGAATGTCGTCACCGCCGGCACCAAAACCAGGGCGCAGAACGCGGTGAAGCCGAACACCCCCAAGCACGAGGCGACGAGATATGTGATGACCTGGTTGCTCACGCAAGCTCAAATTGTGCCGCACGGCCATGATGAGATGGGTTGCGCCGCCACCGAGCCTGAAAACCGCTCCGCCAGCTCGGCGGCCGCCCGGTCCGCCCGGGCCGTCGCGTCGTCCCCCCAATACACGCCCGCGACGGTGGGTCCCGAGCCGGAGACCACGACCTGGTCGGCTCCGGTGTCTCGCGCGGCCGCGAGCGTTTCGGCGACCTGGGGACACAGGGACAGGGCCGCCGGCTCCAGATCGTTGACCAGCAGCGAGTCCTCCGGACGCCCGCCGTCCCGAAGCGCGCCGTCCAGGCGGGACCGCAGCTTCTCCAGCTCTCCGGGGGACCGGGGCAGGCCCAGACGATCGGCTTCCCGGTACACGTCGGGGGTCGACAGCCTCACCGGCAGCGGGATAATCAGAAACGCGTGGCCGGGGAGTTGCGGGCATCGCGCCACCACCTCGCCGGCGCCGGTCCCGAGCGCCACCCCGGGACGGAGCTGGCTGGGCACGTCGGCCCCCATACCGCCCGCGATGTCGGCCAGCACATCGTCCGACACCGGCTCCAGCTCCGTGGCCAGCCGGAGCGCGGCCGCCGCGTCAGCCGAGCCGCCCCCCAACCCGGCGGCCACGGGAATCCGCTTGCCGATCTGGATCCGCACGGCCGGGGCCGACCAGCCCCGTGAGCGCAGCTCCGCCAGGGCGGCCTGCACCAGGTTCGGGCCCTCGACCCCCGGGCACACCACCTCGTCCGGCCCGTCCGGCAACTCGGTCAGCTCGAGCTGGTCGAACAGGCTGATCGACTCGAACAGCGTCACGAGCTCATGGCGTCCGTCGTCCCGCGTGCCGCCCAGGAACAGGCACAGGTTGACCTTGGCCGGGGCCAGCTCCAGCTGGCTCATCGCCGCAGCATCCGCGCCAGCTGCGCGAACTCGGTCGGCGACAGACGCTCCGCCCGCTCGTCGGGCGGGTGACCGAGCTCGACCAGCGCGGCGCGGGCTCGCTCCCGCACGTCGCTCGGCGCACCCGGAGCCAGGGCCAGCGAGCCGCCCAGCGCCTTGCGCCGGTGAGCGAACGCGTCGTGCACCAGCCGGCGAACCTCGGGGTCCGGTCCGGGGCCGGTGCGGGTCAGACCGACGAGCACCGAGTCGACGTGGGGCACCGGCCGGAACACGGTCCGGGCCACCGGGCGCAGCACCTTGACCTGGCAGGCCAGCTGGGCCAGGACCGACGGCCCGCCGTAGGCCGCGGTGCCGGGCGTGGCGGCCAGTCGCTCTCCCACCTCCCGCTGGATCATGACCACCCAGCTGTCCACGCTCGGCAGTTCCTCGATCGTGCGCAGGATGACCGTAGCGGCCACGCTGTAGGGCAGGTTGGCCACCACCTTGGTTGGCCCGGGCCGCAGCCCGGCCAGGTCAACGTCAAGCGCGTCGGCCATGTGCAGCGTCACGTTGTCGAAATCGGCCAGCACCATGCGCAGCCGCTCCTCCAGCGTCCGGTCCAGCTCGACCACGTGGATGTGGCCCACCCGCTCGGCCAGCCGCCGGGACAGGATCCCCGGGCCGCCGCCCACCTCCAGGACGACGTCCTCGGGGCCGAGCTCGGCCAGGCGCTCGATCACGTCGACGATGTTGCGGTCGACGAGGAAGTTCTGCCCCAGCTTCACCATGAGAACAGCGCCGCGGCGTTGCGGTCGATTGCGCCCTCAAGATCGGCATAGGACACGCGCCGCTCCACGGCCAGAGCCCGGGCCGTGTGCACCACATTCGCGGGCTGGTTGGGCTGGCCCCGGATGGCCTGCGGGGAGAGAAATGGCGCGTCGGTCTCCACCAGCAGGCGCTCCACCGGTACCCGGACCGCGGCGCTGCGCAGCTCGGCGGACTTGGGATACGTGAGGTTGCCGGCGAACGAGATCCGCCACGTCTCGCGCTCCAGGCACTCCTCGATCCGGTCGGGCATGGAGAAGCAGTGCAGGATCACCGGCAGGTCGGCGGCGTGCCGGAACAGGATGCCCAGCGTGTCGTCCTCGGCCGCGCGGGTGTGGATGACCAGCGGCTTGTTCAGCTGGCGAGCCAGCTCCACCTGAGCCCGGAACGCACGCTCCTGGTCTTCCCGCGGCGCGTAGTCGCGGTAGTAGTCGAGCCCGGTCTCGCCGATCGCCGCGCACTGGGGGTGGGCGGCCAGGGCCTCGAGCTCGGCCAGGTCGGCGTCGTCGAACCCCTCGGCCTGGTTGGGGTGACGGCCGATGGCCGCGTACACCTGGGGGAAGTCCTCGGCTGCCTGAAGCGCCGCCCGGCACGAGGCGCCGTCCGTGCCCACCGTGAGCAGGCGGTGCACACCGGCCTCGGCGGCCGCCGCCACCAGCTCCGCGTTCGGGGGCTCACAGAAATCAAGGTGCGTATGGCTGTCGATCACCGTGTAACAGTGTGCCCGTGCGCGCGCACCTGGTCATGCTGGCGTCACTCGTGGCCCTGCTGATGGCCGGTCCGGCCTCCGCTCACCAGGCGGACCCGAACATCGACACCGCGATCCTGGCGCTCACGCCGAGTCTGCCCGGCGTCGAGGTATCGATCGTGCCGGGCGGGCTGATCCCGGCCGTGTCGGCCTACAACCCGACGCCCGGCGAACTCGAGGTCCTGGGGGGCGACGGAACGCCGTTCCTGCGCCTGGGGCCGCGCGGCACCGAGGCCGACATCAACAACCCGGCCTACTGGCGCTCCACCGCGCCGTCGGGCGCGGCGCGGATCCCGACCGGCGCGTTCAGCGGTGCGGCCCCGCGCTGGCGGCTGATCGCCCGCCGACCAGCCTGGGCCTGGTACGACCAGCGCGTGCCGGTGATCCAGGTGTCGCCGCCGTTGGCCCGGACCCGCCGCCAACCCACGGTGCTGGCCAGGTTTGCCGTTCCGCTGCAGTTCGGCTCTCGCCCGGTGACCGCCAACGGGATCGTCGAATACCTGCCTCCCCGAGCCTTACCGACGGCGTACATGACCTCGTCGCTGCACCCAGCCCCCGGGCTCACCGTGGCCCTGCTGGCCGGGAGCTATCCGGACCTGTTCCTCCATAACGCAAGCGGCCGCCCAGTGACCATCCTGGGCCAGGCCGGCGAGCCGTTTGCCGAGGTGGGGCCGGCCGGCGTGCGGGTCAACCTGCGCAGCCCGATCTACGCCGCCGATCAACTGGCCCGAGGCGTTCAGCCCAGCCTGACGCCGGACCTGGGCGCGCCCCCGGTGTGGCGGCGGGTCAGCTCGGCCAGCTCATTCGACTGGCTTGACCCACGGCCGCGCTACCTGGAGCGGTGGACGATCCCGTTGCGCTACGGGACCCGAGATCTGTCCATCTCCGGGGGCATGCACAGCGTCGCCACGGTGCCCGTCGCTCCGCCCGCCGCTCGCGCTTCCGGCACACCGTGGTGGGTGTTCCTGCTGGCCGGGATCGCCCTGGTCAGCGCCGCCGGGGTCGCGTGGCTGCTCCGCCGCCCGAGCTGACACCAAGTTCTGGCGCATCACATATCATCCGGCCGGCGGAAGGTAGATCGCCCGGGACATCCAGCCGGGGCGGCAACACACAGGAGGCAGGAGAAATGCAGACGAGGACGCGGTTGATCGCCGGGCTGGCCGGCGTTGGCTTGGCGGTGGGCATCCCAGTCACGGCAAATGCCAGCGGCCCCTCTGCCGATCCACTCGCCCCCGCACCTGCTTCCACCGCGGACCCGTCCGCGATCGGCGCGTTCAGCAATCCGTTCGTCGAGCCCACGATCACCCTGATGAATGGCCACGAGGTCCCGAGCGCACAGAAGTGCCTCCAGGATCCCTCGGTGACGAACGCCAATGACCCCACCTACGACGGCCCCATCTACGACTGCAAGCCGGCGGGGGTCAGCGTGAACGTCCTGCCCAACGGCAAGATCATGTACTTCGACGGGCTGGAGGGCACCGAGAACGTCAAGTACTCGATCGTCATCGAGTACGGCAACAACTCGGTCAACGACCAGAGCCGGCTGATGGACCTGCAGGGCGATCCCACGGGTGCCAGCACCACGTGGACCAAGCCCACGCCGGTGACCGGGGGCGCCAATCCCAGCGGGCAGAACCCGGGATCGGAGAAGGCGCTCCCGGCCCCTCTGATCGTGCAGCCCACCTACAACGCGGGTGCGCTGTTCTGCACCGACAACATCTTTCTGCCCGACGGGACAGTGATGGCCAACGGGGGCACCGACTACTACCTGGAGCCCGGCGTTCAGGTGGGCCGGGGCGCCTACGGTGTGAGCGAGCTGGAGGGCCTCAAGAACACCCGCATCTACGAGCCGCAGACCAACACCTGGGTGCAGAGCGGCAGCATGCACTTCGGCCGCTGGTATCCCTCGACGATCACCCTGCCCAGCGGCAAGGTGTTGGTGGTCAGCGGGGTGACCAAGCTGCTCAAGCCGGTCTACCCGGGGCACCCGGCCGACTCGGGCACCAACGTGACGGAAACCGAGACCTATTCTCCGATCACCGGCCAGTGGACCCAGAACCCCACCTCGGCCAACCGCTCGCTGCCGCTGTTTGCGCGGATCCACGAGCTCCCGGACGGCAAGGTGTTCTACAACGCGGCGGGCCAGTCGTTCAACCCGGCCGGCCAGTCCTACGACGAGGCGACCTGGAACATCGCCTCGGTGTACGACCCCAGCCGCCAGGCCTGGACTGATCTCGGGGTCCCCGGCCTTACCGATGTAGCGCCCGGCCAGACCTTCGACGTGGCCAGCGCGATCCAGGACGCCGGAGCCACACTGAGCCAGGGCGGGATCCCCGGCGGCGGCTCATCGGCCACCATCCCCGGCTTCCGCGGCTCGACGTTCTCCATCGAGCTTCCGCTGGTCCCCGACCAGCACGGCAACTACGCCCAGGCCAGCTTCCTCACCGCCGGCGGCGTGGTCAACCCGCCGAGCCCGGGAAGCTACTTCACCACCTCGGACAGCCGGATCACCACTGTGAACACCTCCGGCGGCCAGGACGTGATGCACACCAACCCAACCGGCGACCTGCCCGGGCCGCGCTGGTTCCCCTCGGGCGTGCTGCTCCCCACCGGGCAGGTGCTGGCGTTCAACGGCTCAGACCGTGACGAGGTGGCGGGGCCGGGCGTGGAGATCGGCAACCGCCAGACCGAGCTGTTTGATCCGGCCACCAATCGGTGGACGGCGGTGGCCTCCTCGCACGACATCCGCACTTACCACAACTCCGCCGTGCTGCTGCCCGATGGCCGCGTGCTGGTGGGCGGTCATGCCCCGATCAGCACCCTGTACGGGAGCAACCGCACGCTGCCGGGCGGCGTCACCGCCCCCAACGACGGCCGCGATCCCACGTTCGAGATCTACGACCCGCCCTACATGTACTGGGGCCCGCGGCCAGAGATCCAGGCCACCTCGATCGGCGGCGACTCACTGGGCTACGGCCAGACGTTCACCATCACCACCGACGGACCGGCCGACCAGATCGATTCCGCCGTGCTGGTGTCCAACCCCTCGGTGACCCACCTCGTCGACCCCAACCAGCGCAACGTGCAGCTGCGGATCCTGTCGCGCCAGGGCAACACGCTGACCGTGGCCGGCCCACCTGACGGCAACGTGGCGCCGCCCGGGCCGTACATGCTGTTCGTGAACCGGCACGCGGCCAAGGGCCTCATCCCCTCGAAATCCCAGCAGCTGTTCGTGGGGATCTCTGGGCTGGAGGCGCAGGCCGCGGCGGCCCGGTAGCCGCATTCAGGACTGCTTGGGGAACAGCGGCTCGAGCGAGGTGACCGCCGACCCGGGTGCCCCCAACGCGTTGCGCAGCTTGGCGAACGTGCTCGGCATATAGGGCTCGAGCAACACGTTGACCGTACGCAGGCCCTCGACCAAGGAGGCCAGCGTCCGGTCGAGCTGGTCGGCGTGGGCCGGGTCCCGGGCCAGCTGCCACGGCGCCTGTTCCTCTACGTACCGGTTCAGTCGCCGCACCCGCCGCCAGATGTGATCCAGCGCCTCGGTGGGCTCGGCGCGATCCATCAGCGCGGCCACCTCCTGAGGGAGGCCCTCGAACTCGGCCTCCAGCGCCGGGTCGCGGCCCAAGTCGGGCACGATCCCCTCGCGGTAGCGCTGCACCATGGCGATGGTGCGGCTGGCCAGGTTGCCGTACTCGTTGGCCAGCTCGGCGTCGTAGCGGGACCGCACGCTGTCCATGCCCACCGCGCCATCGGCGCCGAACGGCACGTCGCGCATCAGGTAGAACCGCAGCGCGTCGGTCCCGTACTGCTCGATCACCTCGAACGGGTCGAGCACGTTACCCAGCGACTTGCTCATCTTGCGCCCGTCGGCCCCGAGCAGGAAGCCGTGCACGAACACGTGGTGGGGCAGCTCCAGCTCCGCGGCCATGAGCAGCGCCGGCCAGAACACCGTGTGGAACTTCAGGATGTCCTTGCCGATGATGTGGTAGGTGGCCGGCCAGAACTCCTGGACCAGATCGACGCCCTCCAGCCCCGGCGGCGGGGGGGCGTAGGACAGCGCGGTGTAGTAGTTGAGCAGGGCGTCGAACCACACGTAGAACACATGGCTGGGATCCCACGGCACCTCGACGCCCCAGTGCATCCGCGCGCGGGTCAACGAGACGTCCTGCAGCCCCTGCTTGACGAAGGCTCGCGCCTCGTTCATCCGCTCGGCCGGCATCACGAAGTCAGGCTGCTCGGCGTACAGCCGCTCCAGCGACTCCTGGAACTTCGACAGGGCGAAGAAGTAGTTCTCCTCGCTCTCCCGGGTCAGCTGTATCTCGTGGATGGGGCACCGGTTTCCCTCCAGGATCTCGTTCTCAACCTTGAAGTCGGCGCAGCGGGGGCAGTACCAGCCCTCGTAGACCCCCTTGTACACGTACCCGTTGTCGTACACGCGCTGGAGCACCTCCTGGACCTTGGCTTTGTGCTCCGGGTCCGAGGTGCGGATGAAGAAGTCGTTGGAGGCGCCGAGCTGGGGCATCAGCGCCTTGAAGCGCTCGGCGTTGCGGTCGGCCAGCTGCTTGGGCTCGAGCCCCTGGGCGCGGGCGGCATCGGCCACCGGCTCGCCGTGCTCGTCGGTCCCGGTGAGGAAGAACACCTCCTCGCCCCGCTGGCGCATGTGCCGGGCCAGCACGTCGGTCGCGATGGTCGTGTAAGCGTGGCCCAGGTGGGGCTGTGCGTTGACGTAGTAGATGGGGGTGGTGATGTAGAAGGTCATGCACTTGTACGCGAACCTTGGCGGCGCCCGGGGCGCCGCTACTCGTCGCTCGTGAGCGCCTTGTACAGCCTATTTGCCGGCACGCCGGAGAGCTCGGACACCACCGCCGCCGCCACCCGCGGCTTGGCTCCTGACTCCACCAGCCGCCGCACCGCGTCCACGGCGGGGGCCGGCTCAAGACCCGGGGAGTCCCCGGCGCCGCCGATCACCAGCACGACCTCGCCGCGCGGCGCCTGGGCCGCGTAGCGCTCGGCCAGCTCGGCCGCGCTGCCCCGCACCACCTCCTCGTGGATCTTCGTCAGCTCCCGGCACACGGCCACCGGACGCTCGGGATCGACCGCCGCCAGCACGCCCAGGGTCGCGGCCACGCGGCGGGGGGACTCAAACGCCACCACGGTCTCCGGCGCTCGCAGCTCCCGCTCCAGCTCGGCCCGCTTGCGGGGCAGGAAGCCGGCAAACCGCCAGTGATCCACCGGCAGCGCGCTGGCCACGAGCGCGGCCACGACGGCCGTGGGCCCGGGCAGCACCTCGACCGCCAGCCCGGCGGCCACGCACGCCCGGACCAAGAGGAAGCCGGGGTCCGAGACCAGCGGCATGCCGGCGTCTGACACCAGCGCCACGACCGCGCCATCCTGCATCCGGGCGACCAGCTCCGGCGTGCGCTGGCGCTCGTTGTGCTCGTGGAAGCTGATCAGGCTGGCGCTCACGCCGTAGCGGTCGAGCAGGACTCGCGTGCGTCGGGTGTCCTCGCAGGCCACCACGTCGGCCTCGCGCAGGGCCGCCAGGGTGCGCAGGGTGATGTCCTCCAGGTTGCCGATCGGGGTCGGGCAGACGACCAGGCGTCCGCTCAACTGGCCGGCTCCTGGAGGCCGTCGAAGGCCAGTGCGGCCGCTCCCACCATGCCGGCCTCGATCCCCAGCTCAGCCGCAACGATCCTCACCTCATCCCGCGACGGGCGCAGGGCTCGCTCCGCCACCACGGCGCGCGCCGGCTCCAGCAGGAGCTCACCCGCGGCCATCACCCCCCCGCCGACCACCACCACCTGGGGATTGAAGATGTTGACCAAGTTGGCGATGGCCACGCCGAGCCGGCTCCCGATCAGCTCCAGTGCCTCGAGGGCCGCGGCATCGCCATCGTGGGCCAGCTCGGTGACCAGCGGCCCAGCCAGCCCATACCCCTCCTCCGCGGCCGCGGCCAGGCCGGATTCCGGGCGCTCGGCCGCCAGCCGTACCGCCTCACGGGCCAGGGCGGCGCCGGAAACCAGAACCTCCGCGCAGCCTCGGTTGGGGCAGCCGCCGTGACACGGCGGCCCCTGGTAGTCGATCACCATGTGGCCCAGCTCGCCCGCTGCTCCCACCGCACCGCGATACAGCTGCCCATCCAGGATTAGCCCTCCGCCGATGCCGGTCCCGATGGTCAGGACCACCGCGTGCCGGCTCCCGGCCGCCGCCCCCGCCCGGTGCTCACCCAGCGCGGCCAGGTTGCCGTCGTTGTCCACGAACACGGGCAGGCCCAGCCGCTCGGCCATCAGATCGCCGAACTGCACGTCCGCTAGAGGCAGGTGAACCGAGATCACCGAGCGACCCGTGCGCTGGTCGATCAGGCTTGGAATGCCAAATCCCACGGCCGAAACGTCCTCTTTGCTAGCTTCGCGTACCTCCGCCACGGCCTCCACCGCGGCGTCGAGCACGGCGGCCTGGTCCAACCCGACCAGTATTCGCTGGGAACGGTGATGGACCGAGAGCTCCGCGTCCACCGCGCCGGCGAGGAGCTTCGATCCCCCCATGTCGACGCCGATGGTGCGTCGGCCGGGCATGGCGTCACTATATGGACAGATGCCCAGCGACCTCCAAAATCGCCCCTACAAGGTCTACCGCGCCGGCCCGCGCCGGCTGCGCTCGATCCTGCGCGGCGAGGAAGCAGCGGGCCTGGGCGGCCGGCCGCCGGGCGACGGTGGCCGGCGACGGTTCAGGCGGCGCAAGGACCCCGGCGGGCGCAAACCGATCACGGTCCTCCGGGTGATCAAGTGGGTCGTCCTGTTCATTGTCGGCTGGCTGCTGCTCAGCGTGATTCTGTTCGTGATCAGCGCCCAAATCCAGACCGGCAACCTCCCCAGCTCGGCCAGCAACGCCCTGACCGGCGGCCCGAACATGCTGACCGGGACCGACACGATCCTGATCCTGGGGACCGACCAGCGGCCGGCCACCGGGATCGGGTCCAAGGAGCCCGGCGCCAACAGCAACGACGCGGGCAGCCGCAGCGACACCATCATGCTGTGGCGAGTCGGCGGGGGCAGCTCACGGCGGCTGTCGATTCCCAGGGACACCGTGGCCGACATCCCCGGCCACGGTCGCACCAAGATCAACGCCGCCTACGCGTTCGGTGGACCCGCGCTGGCCATCCAGACCGTCGAGCAGTTCACCGGGGTGAAGATCAACCACGTAATCGTGGTCAACCTGGCGGCGTTCCCGCAGTTCATCGACGCCATCGGCGGGGTCGGCGTGACCACACCCAAGATGTGCGCGAACATCAGCGGCGGGGTCAGCAACGGCGGCTTCACCCTCAACCTTCCGGCGGGCGACAACCACCTCAACGGTCAGCAGGCGCTGATTTACGCCCGGGCGCGTGAGAACCCGTGCGATCCGGCGGCGGGCCGGCTCGGGGACCTGCTGCGGGTCCAGCACCAGCAACAGATCCTCAATGCGATCAAGAGCCAACTGCTGTCTCCGTTCACCTTCCCCCGGCTGCCGATTGCCTCGTGGGACGCGCCCAAGGTGCTGCGCACCGACATGGGTGGCCCGACCCTGCTGACGCTGTTCGCGGCCGCGGAGATCGGCGGCTCCTCGCCCCCGCAGGTGCTGAAGGTGGGCCCGGTTCCCGGCACTTCGTCAGATCTGGAGGCCTCACCCGCCGATCTTCACTCCGCCGTGACAAAGCTGATGACTGGATAAGAGCGCCTCCCGGCCGTTTCCCGATCCGCGCGGGGCCGGCTCAGGTACGGCGACCCTGACCTTCCGCCGCCGGTTGGTGTTCCACTCTGGGCGCCGCATCCGGCTCCTGATCTCCGGCCACGCCGAGTCCGCCGGCAGCGCGTCCAGCTCGCCGCGATCGGTTCGCGTAACCCTGGCCTAGCTCGAGCTGGCGGGTTTCGAGTCAGACGCCGACGCCGTCTTGGACTCGGGCTTCTTGTCTGACTTGTCTGACTTGTCTGACTTGTCTGACTTGCCCGTGCCCTCGCTCTTGGCCGCATCCTTACTGGAGGCCTTCTCGGTCTCGGCCTTCTCCCGCGCGCGGTTGCGGGTGCCGTAGTCGGTGTTGTAGAAGCCTGAGCCCTTGAAGTGCACCGCCACGGGATGAAACACCCGCTGCACCGGGGCCCCGCACACCTGGCAGACGGTCAGCGGCTCGTCCATCATGCGCTGGGTCACCTCGAAGGTGTGGCCATTCTCGCAGCGGTATTCGTAGGTCGGCATGTGGGGCAAGAATAGCCGCGGGTCTGGCCGCCCCCAGCCCGTGTATAGCATCCGCCACCGTGACCGAGGATGTGGTGACCATGGACAAGATCGTCTCGCTGTGCAAGCGCCGCGGCTTCATCTTCCCGTCCAGTGAGATCTATGGCGGGCTGGGTTCGAGCTACGACTATGGCCACTACGGGGTGCTGCTCAAGAACAACGTCAAGGCCGAGTGGTGGCGAGCCATGCTCCGGGAGCGCGACGACATCCTGGCCCTGGACTCGGCGATCGTCCAGCATCCGGAGACCTGGGTGGCCAGCGGCCACCTGGCCGGGTTCACGGACCCGCTAGTCGACTGCCGGACCTGCAAGCTGCGGTTCCGGGCCGATCAGCTGGAGCAGTCGGCCTGCGGGCGCAAGCCGTCCAAGCACCCCGGCGAGACCCCGGACTGCGACCTGACCGAGGCTCGTGACTTCAACCTGATGTTCGAGACCACGGTCGGCCCGGTCAAGGAGGAGGGCTCGACCGTCTACCTGCGTCCCGAGACCGCGCAGGGCATCTTCCTCAACTTCAAGAACTACCTCCAATTCGGGCGCAAGAAGCCGCCGTTCGGAATCGCCCAGATCGGTAAGAGCTTCCGCAACGAGATCACCACCGGCAACTTCATCTTCCGCACCCGCGAGTTTGAGCAGATGGAGATGGAGTTCTTCGTCCCGCCGGATGAGGCCCCCAGATGGTTCGCGCACTGGCTGGAGCAGCGGATGAACTGGTACGTGAACCTGGGCATCCGGCCCGATCACCTGCAGCTGCGCCCGCACGATGCGGACGAGCTCTCGCACTACTCGAGCGCCACCTCCGACGTGGAGTACGAGTTTCCGATCGGGTGGTCGGAAGTGGAGGGAATCGCCAACCGCGGCGACTTCGACCTGACCGCCCACGCCCAGCACTCGGGGCAGAAGCTCGAGTACGTCGACTCGGCCACGGGCGAACGCTACGTGCCCCACGTGATCGAGCCGGCGGCCGGCGCCGACCGGGCCCTGCTGGCCTTCATGGTCGACGCCTACGACGAGGATGAGATCGGGGGTGAGGGCCGCACCGTGCTCCGTTTGCACCCGGCGCTGGCGCCGGTGAAGGTCGCGGTCCTGCCCCTGGTCCGCAAGGACGGCCAGCCTGAGCTGGCGGCCGAGATCTTTCGCGAGCTGCGGGAGCTGGTCCAGGCCGAGTACGACGAAGGCGGGGCGATCGGCCGCCGCTATCGCCGCCAGGACGAGATCGGGACGCCGTGGGCGGTCACCGTGGACCACCAGTCGCTGGAGGACCGCACGGTCACCCTGCGTGACCGGGACAGCCTGGAGCAGGAGCGGTTTCCCATCGCCGAGCTGGCCGAGGAGATCGGCCGCCGGCTGCGGGTTCCCTGGCGCTCGCCGAAGTTGCAGAGTTAGCCGGTTGCCCGCTGGCCGGGGAGTGGTACACTGACGTACCATGGCCAC
The DNA here is from genome assembly GCA_035532195.1 of Solirubrobacteraceae bacterium. GTDB lineage: Bacteria > Actinomycetota > Thermoleophilia > Solirubrobacterales > Solirubrobacteraceae > Palsa-465. The sequence continues at coordinate 1,814 of DATKRM010000196.1, read as the reverse complement.
CGTAACCGCATCCTCAAGCCCCGCCCCAGCTCCTGAATCAGCCGTCCCCGCAAGCCCCGCCGGTCCCGTAGACCCCGGCACCCCGATCCGCCGGCCGCCCGCCGTCAGGGGACCCCGGATCGTCCAGACGTTGACCTTCGGCGCCCGGCCCATGGAGTTCAATATGGCCCCGCGGCACCGGTTCGGAGACGTGTGGCAGATCAACATCCTGTCCCGCGACGAGCCGTTCGTCGTGACCTGCCATCCGGACCACGTCGAGTCGCTGTTCAAGGCCAAGTTCCAGGACGCGGAGACCCTGACCAGCGAGTCGCCGCTGCGGCCCATCCTGGGACCGAACTCGATCCTCACCATGATCGGCGACCGCCACATGCGTGAGCGCAAGCTGCTGCTGCCGCCGTTTCACGGTGAGGCCGTCCAGCGCTACGTCGAGCAGATCGCCGGGATAGCCGAGCGGGAGATCGACCGCTGGGAGGTCGGCCGACCGTTCTCGCTGGCCCGGCGGATGCAGGCGGTGACGCTGGACGTGATCATGAGCGGTGTCTTCGGCGTTGATGGCCCGCCGGCACCGGGGACCCACGAGTTCCAGATGCGCGAGACCTTCCGCAAGCTGCTGCGGATGACCACCCGGCCGATCTGGCAGCTGGTCGATCTGCAGAACCTGCGCCGGCCGGAGCCCCGCGGGCCGATGCGTCTGGCCCTGAAGCCGATCGACGAACAGCTATACGCCGCGATCCGGGCGCGCCGCGCGGCCGGAGGCCTCGACGAGCGGGCCGACGTGCTGTCGCTACTGCTCGCGGCTCGCGACGAGGACGGCGAGCAGCTGTCTGACCGCCACGTCCGTGACGAGCTGATGTCGCTGGTGCTGGCCGGACACGAGACCACCGCCAACTCCCTGGCCTGGACGTTCGAGCGGCTGGTGCGCAGCCCGGCGGCCTACGACCGGCTGCGGGAGATCGTGCGCTCCGACGACGAGGGCGCCGACGACTACGTTGAGGCCACCGTGTACGAGGGGATGCGGGTGCGGCCCGTCATCCCGATCGTGGTGCGCAAGGTCAAGCGACCCTGGCAGCTGGGCGAGTACGTGGTGCCTGCCCAGACGCCCGTGGCCATGAGCATCAACGCGCTCCATCATCGTGAGGACGTGTATCCCGAGCCCTTCGCCTTCCGGCCCGAGCGGTTCCTGGGCGACAAGCAGCAGGATGACCCGGGCGCGGACCGTTCAGGCGAGCCGGGCACCGCGGGCGAAGCCAGTGGTCGGCTCGCGGTCCGCAAGCCCGGGACGTACACGTGGATTCCGTTCGGCGGCGGCGTGCGCCGCTGCCTGGGCGCGGCGCTGGCCATGGCCGAGCAGAAGGTGGTGCTGCGGGCGATCGCCCGGCGCACCGACCTCCGCGCGGCCTCGGCCCGACCCGAGCGCCCGCGCCAGCGCAACGTGACGATGATCCCCGGCCGCGGCGGCCGAGTGATCGTCGAGCGCAAACTCGCGCTGTAATCCGGACATGACAGCGACCGCAACCGCATCGCCTCCGGGCCACCGTGAACGGCTGCTCGACGCGATGGCCCAGTCGATCGAGGACAAGGGCTACCGCGAGACATTCGTGGGCGACGTGGTCCGGATCGCCCGGACCTCACGGCGCAGCTTCTACGAGAACTTCGCCGATCGTGAAGCCTGCTTTCTCGCCCTGTTCGACTGGGCCCAGGAGGAGATGATGGGGGCGGTCGCCGCCGCCGTCTCGTCCGAGGACCCGTGGGAGCGGCAGGTCAACCACGCGCTGGAGGCCTGGTTCGGCGTCCTGGCAGCTCGCCCCCGCCTG
>DATKRM010000195.1:0-3637 GCA_035532195.1 Solirubrobacteraceae bacterium | reverse complement strand
TTACGGTGACCGATATTGAGCGGCTTACGGATGGGCCGACCGGGTTGATGTATTGCAGGGACAGGGTCGGCTTCAGGCTCAGATCGGTCACCGGGTAGGTGTAGGCCAGTCGCAGCGTGCCGCTGGACGGGATCGTCAGCTTGCGATCGAAGTAGCAGCTTCCGCTGGCGTTGTGGTAGGTGACCGTGGTCAGGTCCTTGTACTGCGAGCTGCCCTTGGCCGCGAACTGGATGTGGCCGACCTGCGCGTTACGGGTGTCGCGGACGGCATACTCCGCGGGCCGCACGCAGCCCCAGACCTCAAGGGCCTTGCCTCGCCGAGTCGAGGTGCTGGGCAGGTAGAGCGGTAGGCGCCAGGCGTCCAGGGCCGGCTTGGGGGCTCCGCCCACGCCGCCGGGGGCACAGCCGGGGCTCGTGGGCGTGAGAGCCGGGTTGAAGATCAGGCCGCTGGCGAATCCGCCGCACCTGACGACGCCGTGGGTCGGATCGGGATCCACGAGCAGGAACTGCATGAACGAAGCCACCCGCGGGTCCTTCCAGGACAGGTACTCGGCCCAGTTGAGGTAATAGGCCTGGTTGGCCAGGCTGACGCCATCAACCCGTGGCGGGTTTGAGATGTAGCCGTACTCGGTGTTCCAGATCGGATAGCGCTTGCCCGAACCCCACGCCCGCACTGCCTGATCTAACGAGCGCTCCAGCTTGGGCAGCTGCGGCAACGTGGCGTCGTCGCTCCCATAACGGGTGCGGTTCGGAGGTAGGGTCTGGTCATTGGTGAGTGGATAGGGGTGGTCCGAGAAGGCGCTGGCATTGAACAGGGCAGGGTTCTGGCGACGGAAGGCGCCAGCAGATGTGGGACAGCTGTGCTGGCGGGCGGTCCCGCCCCGGAACGGGTGGTAGTTCCGATCCACGCAGTACAGCTCCCGAACGAAGGCCAGTGGTGCGGTGTCTCCGATCACGCCCGGTCGCGGTTGGCCGCGGGCGGCCAGCGCCCCCAGCAGGACGGTGTCGTGGCGGTGGCCGCTGGCCTGCAGGCCGGTCCAGGCGTTGGCCACCATCCCGCGGTACATGACGGCCGCCGTGTACACGGACCCTACGCTCTGGGGCGAGAGGTCCTCGCCGAAGTTCGCCTCGTTGTAGATCTCCCAGGCGTGGACCCTGGGCAGGCCCCTGTAGTGACCGCTGTAACGCGTCGCGACCGCGCGGACGAACTTGCCGTACTCCGAGGCGTTGGGCTTCCAGGCGCCGAGCAGGGGGCGCAGGCTGGGATCGCTGGGCTCGCCGGGGCCAAACGCCCACTGGGGGACATGACCGGCCGGGGTCAGCAGCACCTTGAGCCCGTTCGAGGTGGCGGCCTGTACGGCCCTGTCGATCGGGCCCCAGTTGGCGGCGGGATACGCCCCAGGATCGCTGGCGTTGAAGTTGGGTCGATTGGATGAGCTCGAGCTCGGCGCGATGTCGGACCAGTGGACGACAATGCGGACCATTCCCCCGCCCAGATGGCGCATCTCCTGAGCGATCGTTCCCGGGGTGGACGTGATCAGGTCCTCATCAAACATCGAGACCTGATTGCCGGAGGCGAAGGCGGCGCTGGGTGCCAGAAGACTGGGTAGCGCCAGCAGCGTGGCTACGCCCAGCACACAGAGCCAGGACCGGCGGTGACCCTGACGAATCGCATGACATGTGGAGAGCCTTGGCATAGGAGCTACAACCTCAGACCTGGATGGAAGTTGCGGAAAAACGGCGCCATCAAACGAGCGATCCCCGGCGCGCTCCCGTCAGTCGCCGATACCCGAGTGCGCGGCGACTCACAATAGCGAGACCGAGGCCAGCCGGCGCCGTATATCTCCGCTGGTGCGATCGCGGGCCCGCCAGCCAAGCTGGATACTTGTCGCCATGCCCGAGCTGGCGGTGTCAGAACAACCGCAGGTGGCGCGAGTCCCCGCTGCGCGGCCGCGGCCGGCTGTCAGCTGGCAGTGGCTGGCCCTGGCCGGGATAACGCTGCTCGGCGCGATCCTGCGGTTCGCCACCATTTCCAGCCAGAGCTACTGGCTGGACGAGGCGGCCACCGTGCACCTCGTGCATCTTCCGCTGGGACAGCTGCTGCACCAGGTGCGGGTGAGCGAGACCACGCCGCCGCTGTACTTCATCGTTGCCTGGCTGTGGGCCAAGCTGTTCGGCACCGGCGAGGTTGGGCTGCGCTCCCTGTCAGCGCTGCTGGGAATCGGCGCGATCCCCTTGACCTACGCGTGTGGCCGGGAGCTGATCTCCAGGTGGGCTGGTCTGCTGGCCGCGCTGTTCGCGGCGGTCAGCCCGTTCCTGATCTGGTACTCGCAGGAGGCGCGCTCATACATGCTGTTCGCCGTCCTGTCGGGGCTGTCGTTCCTGTTCTTCCTGCGGGCCCGGCGCACCGGAGCCAACCGAGACATCGTCTGGTGGGCGGTGTTCTCCAGCCTGGCGATCTCGACCCACTTCTTCGCCGGCTTCCTGGTCGCTCCCGAGGGCATCTTGCTCCTGCTGCGCCGGCGCAGCCGAGCCGTGCTGCTGGCCGACGCGGCCGTGGCGGCCGTGCAGGTTGCCTGGCTACCGCTCGCGCTCAGCGATACCAAACATCCGCTCTCCTGGATCAAGGCATTCCCCCTGGGCGTGAGGATCAAGCAGGTCCCAGTCGACCTCGGCCTGAGCTCCCTGTTTCAGAGCTCACTCGTCACCGGGGGACTGATCGCTGCGGCGGTGCTGGCCGTGATCGTGGGGCTGCTGATCGTCTATGGCCGAGCACCGCGGCCGGGGAACGCTGCGGTTGCCGCGATCGTGGCCGCCTGCATGATCCTGCTGCCCGTGCTGCTGGCCCCGCTGGGCCCCGACTACGTCGTGCCGAGGAACTTCATCCCAGCGTGGATACCGCTGGCCGTCCTGCTCGCGGCGGCCTGCACCGCGCCACGGACGCTGCCGGTGGGGGCCGCGCTGGCCGCCCTGGCACTCGGAGCGTTCGTGTGGGCAGGAATCCGTATTGATCACGAGCCGCAGTACCAGCGTCCGGATTGGCGGGGGGTGGCTGCGGCGGTGGGCCGACCCTCGGGCACGCGGGCGATCGTGGCCTACGACAGCGGCTTCGCATCGCGCCCGCTCGCGGTCTACCTGCCGGGCGTGAGGTGGGACTCGCCAGGCCCGAGTCCGGTGAGCCTGGACGAGGTCGATGTGGTGGGCAGCCCGTGGCAGACCACCCCTCCGCGGCTGCCGGCGGGAGTGTCGCTGATGTCGAGCCGGGTGGTGGGAACCTTCCTGGTCGAGCGGTTCCGGCTGACCAGTCCCTGGCGGCTGTCGCCCCAGGAAGTCGCCGCCCGGGCCGGTCTGCTCCTCGGGCCGCCTCCGGCCACGCCCGCCGTCCTCATACAGCGCGGCCCTGAGTCGTAATCGCCCGCCGCCTAGACTGGCGCCCGTGTTCCGCCGGCTCCTCTCCGTCGCGGCTCTGGTCGGCGCGCTGAGCGGCTGGCTGGTGCTGGCCCCGCCCGCCGCTGCCGATCTGACCCCTGCCGTGGCCGACTGCAACCAGCACGCGAATCTGACCCACGCCTACACGGCGGCCCAGCTCAAGAGCGCGCTGGGCACCATGCCGGCCGACATCCGCGAGTACACCGACT
>DATKRM010000194.1:0-6362 GCA_035532195.1 Solirubrobacteraceae bacterium | reverse complement strand
CAGCCATCCTCGGTGGGGCGGAGCCTCAGGTACCCAGGGGTCGCGGTCTGGGCGCTCGGCCGGTCGCCCAGGCGAAGCGCGAACGCTGCGGGTTTGTGCGCAATGGCGGACATCTGTCGATCAGGATCACACCTGGGCGTTAAACGCCCCTGGGTTTTTCCTCTGGTTTTGGTAAGAGAGCCAGCTGGCCGCGCCGCGGGGCCCCGCTCGACCCAGCGGCGTAACCTTCAACACCCGGTTGAGTAGGCGAACGCGCTCGGCCTCCCTGGAGCCCTGGCTCCCGGGACGCTGGGCTTTCCCAGGAGGAGCCATGTCAAGCACTAGTTCTGCGCCAGAAGCGACCCCCCCGATCGACTCGAGCAACGGCCGCGGACAGCAAGCGGTCATCACGGTCCTGAACCCCGCCAGCGGGGAAAAGGTGGGGGAGGTCCCGTCGCTGAATGGCGACCAGACGCGTGAGCTGGTGCGGCAAGCCAGGGCGGCCCAGCCAGCCTGGGCGGAGCTCGGGTTCAAGGGCCGGGGTGAGCTGATGCGAGACATGCGCCGGTGGCTGGTCCAGAACCGCAAGCGCGTGATCCAGACGCTGAGCGAGGAGAACGGCAAGACCTATGAGGACGGTCAGCTCGAAGTCCTGTACTGCGCTGATGCCCTGGGGTTCTGGGCCAAGAAGACGCCGAAGTGGCTGGCCGACGAGCACGAGCGGCCGCACTTGCCGATGCTGCTGGGGCGCAAGGTGATCAACCGCTACGTGCCGTACGGGGTGGTCGGTGTGATCGGCCCCTGGAACTACCCGATCATCAATAACTTCGGCGACGCCATCCCGGCGCTGATGGCCGGCAACTCGGTCGTGCTCAAGCCGGCCAGCATCACCCCGCTGAGCTCGATGCTGATGGCGGAGGGCATGCGGGAAGTCGGCGTCCCTGAGGGCGTGTTCCTGATCGCCACCGGATCCGGTGGTGCGGTCGGTGGAGCTCTGGTGGAGTCGGTGGACATGCTCCACTTCACCGGGTCCACCGAGGTGGGGCGCCAGCTGGCCGAGCAGGCAGCCAAGCGGCTGCTCCCGGTGACGCTGGAGCTGGGCGGCAAGGACCCGATGATCGTGCTCCGCGACGCCAACCTCGAGCGGGCGGCCAACGCCGCGGTATGGGGCGCCTTGCAGAACGCCGGCCAGACCTGCATCTCGGTGGAGCGGGTGTATGTCGAGGGCGAGGCCTACGAGCCATTCGTGTCCAAGGTGGTGGAGAAGGTCAAGGCGCTGCGCGAGGGTCCGGCCGGTGGCCCGGGGACCGTCGAGGTCGGCGCGATGACCTCACCGGAGCAGGTCGACCTGGTGGAGGAGCACGTTCGCGAGGCCGTGGACAAGGGCGCAAAGGTCGAGACCGGAGGCAAGCGCGGGGCGGGGCAGGGCAGCTTCTTCGAGCCCACGGTCCTGACCAATGTCGATCACTCGATGCGAATCATGCGCGAGGAGACCTTCGGCCCCACCCTGCCGATCATGCGCGTGGACAACGAGGACGAGGCGGTTCGGCTGGCCAACGACTCGACCATGGGCCTGGATTCGAGCGTGTTCGCCGGCGACCCCGCGCATGGTGAGGCGGTGGCCCGGCGGCTCCAGTCGGGAGCTTCGATCGTCAACGACGCGCTGACCAACTACCTGGCCATGGAGATCCCGATTGGCGGCATGAAGGAATCGGGCGTGGGCGCCCGTCACGGGAAGGTCGGGATCCAGAAGTACTGCCAGCGCCAGAACCTGGTGGTGACCCGGTTCGGGCTGAACCGCGAGATCTACTACTTCCCCTACTCGAAGGGCGTGGCCAAGCTCACCGAGTGGCTGATCGTGGCGCTGTTCGGACGAGGCAGCCGCAGACGCTAGATCCCGCCCACTCGATCATCGAGTTCCTTCGCTCCGAGGGGGCGGCGGAACTCCCCCACGGCCGGGGCCGGCCGCTGCTGGACCACCTGATCGGAACCTACGAGATCCTCCACCGCTGGGGGCAGCCGGAGTGGCTCCAGCGCGCGGGACTGCTCCACAGCATCTACGGCACCGATGCCTACGACCGGGAGCTGTTGTCCGGGGGTCGGCGGACCGAGATCGCTGGTCTGGCGGGTGAGCAGGCTGAGCGGACCGCGTTTCTGTTTTGCGTAACGCCACGCGGGCCGCTGCTCAGCGGGACCTATCGCTGGGCGCGGGGACTGCCGGTGAGGACCCGCGGCGCCGAGGCCAGCCGGGCGGAGCTTGACACCCTGGTGCTGCTGCACATGGCCAACCTGGCCGAGCAGGCTCAGAGCGCCGATGGATCCCCGGGCCGGTGGCTGGTACGCCTGCGCCAGCTGGCGGAGCTCCTGATCGACAGCGACGCGGTCGAGCTCCCCGCGTTCGTGGCCCAATTGGCCGGGTTCTCGGACGCCGATGAGTCGGCGACCCGGCGCGCGTACGCGGCCGGCCTCGCGCGCAGCGACGATCCGCAGTGGCGGGCCAGCCGACTTGCCCTGGCCGCCGCCATCTGCCCCGTGGTGGCCGAGCCGTGTGCGTGGCTGGCCCAGCTGGCCCGCGGGCAGGGAGACGAGGGTGCAGCGCGGCGGTGGGCGGCCACCGCAGACCGGCGACTGCAGAACCTGGGCACCGCCTGGGACAAGCGCCACACGTTTAAGGAATGGGCGGAGCTGGCCGCCGGCGGCGACGAAGGGGTAGCGGTCCGGGAGGGGCCGGACCCGGCCGCCGGCCGCGAGCGCTTTCACCGCTACGTCGAGTCGCTGGCCGAGGGCGGTGAGTCAACCCTGGGCAAGGTGTATCCCGACCTGGACAGCCAGCCCTGGTTTGACCCGGACGACTTTCCGCTGGCCCGGTATCTGGAGACGAACTACGCCGCGATTCGGGCTGAGGTCCTGGCACTCCAGCCCACCGAGTTCCACCGGGAGAGCGAGCGGATTGAGCGCTCGGGTGATTGGGACGTGGCGTTCTTCTACGAGCGAGGGCGCCGTCGCGACGAGCTGTGTGACGCCTGCCCGGTTACCACCCGTGGGATCGAGGCGTTCTCAGCCATGCGGACGCTGACCGGCTTGACCTACGTGTCCCGCATGCGCGCCGCCACCCACATCCAGGCGCACTGCGGCCCGACCAACCTCCGCGTGCGCTGCCACCTGGGGATCCAGGTGCCGGACGGCGATTGCGCGATCCGAGTCGGTCTGCAAACGCGGCGGTGGCAGGACGGGCGCTGCCTGGTGTTCGACGACTACTTCGAGCATGAGGCCTGGAATCACACCGATCAGGACCGCATCGTCCTGATCGTGGACCTGTGGCATCCGGGGCTGTCGGCAACCGAGGTCAGCCTGCTGGAGGGACTCCACGCCTACGCCTCTGGCCAGGCCGGCCGGCTCGAGCGCTACTGGGCGGCCAACCGGGCCGCGGCGGGCGCGGCTACGGCGGCCCGGGCCTAGAAATCGCCGCCGCCGAAATCGCCGCCGTCGCCGCCGCCGAAATCGCCGCCGTCGCCTCCGTCCCCGCCTCCGTCCCCGCCTCCGTCCCCATCGCCGTCGAATAAGTCGCCAACGGCCGCGGCGCCGAACCCGAGGCCGGCGCCGAGCACCGACCCCACCAGGAGGGTCTGGAGCAGGCCTCCACCACCGAACCCGTTGAAGTAGCCGCCGGCATACGGGCCGAAATGGCCGGGGGCGTTCCAGTAGTCGGTGGGCCGCCCGTTGACCGTTACCTGGCGCCCGTGCGGATCGAAGCCTTCCTTGATCCGCAAGGCATCCGCGGCACAGGCGGGAACCGGCCGCGGACTCCCGTTGGGCGGAGCCCAGTCGACGTCCTCGGTTGACGGACCGTGGCGGGGGTCGAAGAAGCACGGCGCTCTGTGCTCAGGCGGAGGTTTGCCCTCCAACACGGCCTTGGTGTAGGCCATGGCGTAGCGACCCTCCTCGAGCGTCTCGCCGACCGAGGCGAGATCCTCAGGCTGCTTGGCCCGGTCGAACACATCGCTGGCCCGCTGGTAGGCCTCGAGGGCCTGTCCGTATCGCTGCTTGGCCTCGTCGGACACGCCGGGCATCTGGATGTCGACGTCAAGCGTGCGGATGTCGTCCCCCAGCGCCACCAGGTCGTCCTGAGCCGAGGCTCGCACTTCCTCCCACTCGCGCTCATGCCGGCTCTTGTGTCCGAGGAAGGGCACGGCGGGAACCATAGCGCTGGGCCGGGCCGCCGGTCAGGGCGTCATCCCGCCCATTTGCATCATGGCCTGCTGCGCCGCCGGGCTCCCGGGGACGGTGAGCCCCGGGACCGACCCGGGAGCCAGCGCCACCCCCAGCGCGATCGTCAGCAGCACGCCGGCGGCCGCGATCCGGGCTGGCCACGTCAGGGGCGCCAGCCGTTCCAGGGCGATCAGAACCGCCACCACGGCCATCCACACCAGGCTCATGGCCCCGAGGGCGAACAGCACCACCATCAGCGCCCCCGAGCTGGCCAGGCAGCGTCCGCCCGCGGTCAGCCCGGAGCGTGCGCCGTCGAGGAGGCCGGCGGCGGAGCCGATGAACTCGGCCCGGCACCGGGCGAGCCAGCGGCCCTTGGTGGGACTCAGCTGGTAGGCAGCGGCGCCGGCCACGAGGGCCACAGAGAGCCACTGCCCGGCGCGGTGCCAGGCGAACGTGCCTCCGACCAGCGACCGCCCCGCCCGCAAAACCGCGTAGGCGGCGGCACCGGCCAGGGCCCAGACGACCACATAGCCGACCACGAAGCCGGCCGCGGCCAGGGTGCGATGGAGGTTCTGGCGCGACGCGGCAGGAAAGCTCGAAGCCACTGCCGGGGTGATCGCCGGAACCATCATCGCGGCCATCATCACCACCCAGGTGGCGGCGAACCACCCGAAGGTCCCCAGCGACGTGCCGGGCCCCGCGTCCATGCCGTCCATGCGGCCCACGCTCAGCCACCAGCCCGCCGCAACCAGCGGCAGGAGGGCCGCGGCGGCGAGCAGCCAGGACCGCGGCGGCGCGCCCCGCGACGAGGAACGGCTGGTGCTACTCATATTCGAGTGCCGGATGCCAGTCGCCGCGGCCTCCCGGCGTGGTGTCCAGGATGTTCCACATCGGCCACAGGAAATCTACGTGACGCGGGTGCTGGCCCGGCTGCGTCGGCGCCCAGAACAGCTCTGAGCTCCAGCTGTGGTGGATCACGTCGTTTCGCCGTACGAACACGGAGGCGATCGGCCACTGGCTGCCGTCCTCGTTCTCGGCGTGGTAGTCGCGGTTGAACGTGTTCTCAGCCGAGGACAGCATGCGGATGTCGGCCCAGCCGCGGCTGTACGCGTGAGCCCGGAAGCGCTCGATCGGCGCCTGGGCCGAGACCGCCAGGTTCACATGCTGGGTCAGGTGCCGGGCCTGGCCGGACACCGCGTCGATGATCGAGGTGCAGGCCGGGCAGGCTGATCCGAGCGGCTCGCCCTGCGGTCCGGGGATGAACATGAAGCTGTACAAGAACAGGGTGTCCTTGTCGCCCTCGAACATGTCGGACAGCTTCACCGCCCGCGGGCTCCCAGTGCGGGTGTCCCATTCCCGGAACTCGTAGTCATCCGGGACCGCTCCGCCCACTGGCAGGTGGCGGCGGCGCTCGGCCACGGCCTCGGTGTGGGCGCGCAGCTCCAGCTCGGCGCGCAGCAGGTCGTCGCGGGCTTGGCGGTACTCGTCCGACTCGTTGGGAAAGCGGCGGTCGTGGAGCTGCTCGAGTGTCGTGGTCATGTCCAGGCTCCTTGTGTGGGAGGAAAATCGTTCAAGCCGGCTGTTGAATATCACATCGGCTGATAACCTTCAACCACATGGTTGAACGAGGGTCCCAGCTGGATCGGGTATATCGCGCTTTGGCCGACCCCACGCGGCGCCAGCTGCTCACCGTCCTGGGTTCGGGGGACGCGCGGATCAAGGATCTGGCGGACCCGCTTCCCATATCCTTCGCCGCCGTGGCGCGACACGTGGCCAGCCTAGAGCAGGCGCAGCTGATCTCGCGTGATGTCCGCGGCCGCGAGCACTGGCTGTCGGTCAACGTCCAGGGCCTGCGTGACGCCGAGGCCTGGATTGCCGAGCAGTCGGCCGCCTGGTCCGCCCGGGCCGACGCGCTGGCCGGCTACCTGCGGCGGAAGCAGCGTTGACCCAACCCGAGCTGGCCAGCGCTCGAGTCGAGCGCGTCCTCCCGGCGGTCCCCGAGGTGGTGTACGACGCCTGGCTCGACGCGGACGCCCTACGGGAGTTCATGTGTCCCGCCCCCGGCCACGTATCGGCCGTGGCCGTGGACGCCCGGCTGGGCGGAAGCCTCCGCGTGGTCATGAGCTTTCCCGACCACGACCGCGAGATCACCGGGCAGTTCGTGGCCCTGGACC
>DATKRM010000193.1:0-6696 GCA_035532195.1 Solirubrobacteraceae bacterium | reverse complement strand
CCTGGAACAGCACTACCTCGGCTGTCTGGCCCACGCCTCCTACCTGGTGGCCGACGAGCACAGCGGCCTGGCGGCCGTGGTGGATCCGCAGCGCGACGTGGAGCGGTATCTGGAGGCGGCTGACCGGGCCGACTGCCGGATCGGTCATGTGTTCCTCACCCATCTGCACGCCGACTTCGTGGCTGGCCACCTGGAGCTGCGCGATCGCACCGGGGCGGAAATCCACCTGGGCGCCCGAGCCAGCGCTTCGTACGAGTTCACGCCGATGGCCGAGGGGGCGACCACGATGCTGGGAGACGTGCGGCTTCAGGTTCTCGAGACGCCGGGGCATTCGCCGGAGTCGATCAGCATCCTGGTGTTCGATCCCGCGCACAGCCGGCACGAGCCGTACGCCGTGTTGACTGGAGACACGCTGTTCATCGGCGACGTGGGGCGGCCAGATCTGCGGGCGGCGCTGGGGTACTCGGCCGATGAGCTGGGGGCCATGCTCTACGACTCGGTGCACCACAAGCTGGCCCAGCTGCCCGACGCGACGTTGGTCTACCCGGCGCATGGTGCCGGTTCGCTGTGCGGCAAGAATCTGTCCACCGATACGGTGTCCAGGATGGCGGTCCAGCGCCAGTACAACTACGCGCTCCAGCCGATGGACCGCGATCAGTTCATCGCCATGGTCACGGCGGATCAGCCGGACGCCCCGGCCTACTTCACGTATGACGCGGTGCTGAACGCGCAGGAGCGGCCGACGCTGGATGAGGCGCTCAAGCGGGAGCATCGCCCGCTCTCGGTGCCCGAAGCGCTGGAACTGATCGACGGCGACGTCCAGCTGCTTGACACCCGCGATCCGGCTCAGTTCGAGGGCGCCCATCTCCGGGGGGCGGTCAACGTTGGGCTGGGCGGAAGCTTTGCCACCTGGTGCGGGACGGTCCTGGATAGCCGGCGGCCGATCGTGCTGATCGCCGAGCCGGGAACCGAGACCGAGGCAGCGGTCAGGCTGGGCCGGATCGGATTCGACAACGTCGCCGGAAACCTGGAAGGCGGGATGGAGGCTCTGGCCTCAGGACCACCGGAGCTGATCGACCGGATCGAGCGGGTGACCGCGGCCGCGCTGGCCGAGCAGCTGGCCGGGTCGGCCCAGCCGATGCTGGTCGATGTCCGGTCGCCCGGCGAGTGGGAGCACGATCACATCACAGGATCGAGGAACATCCCGCTGTCCCGCTTGAACGACAGCCTGGCCGAGCTGCCGGAGGATCGGGACGTGGTCGTGCACTGCGCGTCCGGCTACCGCTCGGCGATCGCGGCCAGCCTGCTACGGCGGGCTGGGCGGGAGCGCGTGAGCGACCTGGTCGGCGGCCTTCCGGCCTGGCAGGCGGCCGAGCGCGTGGGCCGCGCGTGAGCCAGACCCCGCGGTGCCGATACACCCGTCGGACCGTTCTGCGGGCCGGCGGGGGGATGGTCGCCCTGGCCGCAGCATCGCCCTACGCCCGGTGGCTGGCCGCGGCGCAGGCCGCCGGGTCGGTACGAGCACCGAACACGCTGCCTGACCCCAGCCGGCCGGCGGGCGAGCCCACCGCGGCGTTCCCGTTCGACCACATCGTGGTGGTGTTGCAGGAGAACCACTCGTTCGACAACTACCTGGGCATGCTGCCGGTGCGCGGACAGCCGCTGGCCGACGGGTTCGCGTTCGACCGGGCGGGACGCCCGACCAACAACAATCCGGTGAAAGGCGGGCATATCACGGTCCAGCGTGCCCGCTCACTGTGCACGCCGGACGGCAGCGGCAGCCAGTCCTGGCACGACACTCACGTCCAGATGAACCACGGCCGGATGGATGGGTTTGCCCAGACCGGAGAGTCCTCGATGTGCTACTGGGACGAGTCCGACCTACCGTTCTATTACTCGCTGGCCAAGACGTTCTGTCTGGCCAACCGGTGGTTCTGCTCCGCGCCCTGCCAGACGTATCCCAACCGGAGGTTCCTGCTCGCCGGCACCGCGTTCGGTCTGATCTCGACCGACACCTCGAGCCTCACACAGAACCCGCCCAACGGGACGATCGTCGATCGCCTGAACGCCCACAACCTCAGCTGGACGGACTACTTCACTGACGTCCCGGCCACCGGGGTGATCGAGTCGGTCCCCCAGAACAACCCGACGCATCTGGCCCACGTCGACCAGTTCTACGTCGACTGCGCCGCGGGCACGCTGCCCGCGGTGAGCTTCGTGGACTCCGACATCGGGGCGGCACCGGTGGCGACCGGCCTGGCGCCGTTCGGACAGGTCAGCGGCTCGCAGGACCCACTGTCCAATCAGAACCAGGATGAGGAGAACGGCGACCTGAGCCTGGGGGAGAACTTCGTCAGCCAGGTGGTAAACGCCGTGCTGAAGTCACCCTTGTGGCCGCGGGTCCTGCTGGTCTGGACCTACGACGAGCACGGCGGCTGGTATGACCATGTCCCGCCGCCCAAGGCCATCGCTCCGGACTCCATTCCCCCCAAGCTTGGGCCGCACGACCCTCCCGGCGGCTACGACGTCTACGGCCCGCGCGTGCCGGCGGTGGTCGTCTCCGGCCACGCGCGACCGCGGGCGGTGACTAACGTGGTCCACGACCACACCTCGATCCTGGCCACGATCCAGGCCAAGTGGAACCTGCCGGCCATGACCTACCGGGACGCCAACGCGACCACGATGCTCGACTTCCTGGATTCCCAGGTGACGTTGCCCCAGGCGCCCACGCTGGCCGCGCCGTCCGATCTGCAGTCCAGCGAGTCGAGCTGCGACAGCACGGCCCTGAAGTTCACCGTCCAGCCTGGGCGGCCTTCGGTGCGGCAGCGGCTGCTGGTCAACTTCGGGGTCAGTAAGGGCCGGCGCAGCCTGGTGGTCGGGCTGCGTACCACTCGCGGGACGTTCAGCCAGCTCACCGTCCAGCTGCTGCACGGAGGCCGGCCGGTGGCCAGCGGGCACGCAAAACGCGTGGGCACGGTGCCGCACCTGGTCACTCTGCATCCTCACCACCGCCATCTGCTGGCCAGGGGACGCTACGAGCTGATCGTGCGGCGCGGCCGCCACGTGCTGGCCCGGCGGGCGGTCACGGTTCGGTAAGCGTCAGCCGGCTCGGCCCGGCGCCTGACCAAGCTTCACTGGCGCACCGAGGACGGCTTCTCCGAGATTTACCTGCTGCTGCGGCGTGGTGGGGATTCACGGTCCGTACTTTGAGCCGGGTGGCATTCCCGGCTATATCTCGCACGGCTGTGTGCGCCTGGGCGTGGCCGACGACCGGTGGCTGGGCACCCACCTCAGGGCGGGGACGCCGGTCCGGGTTGTGTAACTAATCGGCGGACGCCACGTGCAGCGATTCGAGCACCGGCGCCAGCTCGGTGCGTCCACGGCCCAGGCGCTTGGCCTGGTACAGCGCGCGGTCGGCCGCGTCGAACAGGTCGGCCCATCCCGGTGCCGCGCCGGCGCCGGTGGCCACGGCCCCGGCCGACGAGGACAGCCGGCCCTCCGGCAGATCGATCTCGGCGATCAGCGCCCGCGCCCGGTCGGCCACCGTGCGGGCTTCCTCGGCGGTGGCCCCGGGCAGCAGCATCACGAACTCCTCGCCGCCGAACCGGGCCACGGTGTCATGGCCGCGGACCGCCGTCCGCAGGGCCTCGGCCACCGCGACCAGCACCTGGTCGCCATACGGGTGGCCGTGGCGGTCGTTGACCAGCTTGAAGTGATCGAGGTCCAGCACCACCAACGCCAGCGAGGAGCTCTCGCGGCCGGCTCGGCTGATCTCCGCCTCGCAGGCCAGCTGAAGCGCTCGCTTGTTGGCCAGTCCGGTCAGGGGGTCCTCGGCGGCCTGGCGCTCGAGCTGGTCCACCAGGTGGGCATTCGACAGGGCGATCGCCGCGTGCTGGCCGTAGGTCTCGAGCGCGCGAATGTCGGCGGCCAGGAACACGCCCGCGCCGGGGGCCAGCGCAATCAGCATCCCCAGCAGACGCTCGCCGAAGACCAGCGGAACGGCACAGGCCGAGCCGAGCGGCACGTCGCGGGCCCCGGCCAGCCTCGCCAGTGACGGCGCGGCGGACAAGTCATCGATGACCAGCGGGCCGGCGGTGATCGTCGTGTGCTCAGCCTGTGCCCACTGTTCGAGTGAGTTCAGAGCATCGGCCGGAAGCCCGGAATGGCGATCGGCTCGCATCCGGGTGGCCTCGGCGATCAGCAGCGCGAACTCGGCCCCGCCGACAGCGCTGCTGGCGCTGGCCATGATCCGGCCGAGCACCTCGTCCAGCCGCAGGTCCGAGGACAGCGTGGCCAGGGAGCTGAGCTGGGATTCGGCCGCTTCATCCTGATCACGAACCCGTGCCTCGAGGGCCGAGATGCGCCGGTGCATGAACAGGTAGGTACGCACCGCGGCCACGCCGGCCGACAGCAGCACCACGCCGCCGCCAGCAGCCGACACCACGGGATTAAGGAATGCGCCGATGCCGGCCATGAGGGCGCCGGTCACCGCTCCGGCTAGAGAGATCCGATTCACGTGCCGGGTGTCGGCGCTCCACTGGACGTCGAACAGGCAGCAATCACCGTCGCGGGCCCCGCACACCGGATGGGACACCCGAGCCGCCGGGAGACCGAACAGCCGTGGAACGGTCGACAGCAGCCCGATCGTGTAGCCGCAGTCGTAGTGGTGGTATCCGACACCGGATATGTCCTGATAGCGCAGGCTGGCGCGGCCCCGCTCGCGCTCGGTGATCTCCAGGCTGTGCGCCCAGTTGAACTTGCTGTTGGCGCGAGCCACGTTGCGGAACACGAAGTCGGGGCTGCCCAGCGCGTGCAGCGCGCGCTTGAGCGTCAGCGCCACGCTGAAGTCCAGCGCGCATTCGCCTACTCGGACGGCCACGGCGGGGTCGCCGGTCACCGCGACGGCGGCGTCCCAGAGCCGGATCTTCTCCTCGAATGAGAACCAGGAGTTCTCGTCGCGCAGCTCGGCCTCGCGCTCGGCTAATCCGGCCTGGGCCAGCATCTCCTGGACGCCCTTACGTCCGCTCTCGCGCTCGACGTAGGCCAGGATCAGACGTGAGGTCACCCCGCTGCCGGCGCGAGCCCTACGCCACTCCGCCGATCCGGTCCCAGGGGCTGGAATAGCAGACTGCGCACGCACAGTTCCTAGATCGGCCGTTGCTGCTCGGGCCATTAGAAATTTCCCTCCTTGAAACATTCAGTACGGTGTCTCGGTGAACGCTTCCGAGACCGCGCGGGAGCCGGTGACCGCGCTGCTTCCCGGCGGCACTGAACCGCCCGACGGGATCCCACGGGAGATCTTCGACGCCGCGCTGCGGATCATCCTGGAGTGCACCCGGCTCGACATGCGATCGCTGGCCGCCCAGCTGCACATCGGGCGGGCCACGCTGTACCGCAAGGTGGGCAGCCGCGATCAGCTGTTGGGCGAAGTCCTGTGGTTCTTCACCCGGCTGGAGATCGTGGGGGCGATGGGCGAGGTGGGGGAGTTGGCCGGAGCGGACCGGATCGTGGCGCTGGTCGACGCGTTCATGCGGCGGGTGCACGGGCGCCCACCGCTGCGCCGCCTGCTGGATGCCGAACCGGAGATCGCCCTGCGCATCCTGACCTCGAAGCACGGGCCGGTGCAGCGCGGGACGATTGACGTGGTGCGCCGGCTGCTCGACGAAGAGGAGGCGCGGGGGGCGCTGCGGCTGACCATCGACGCCGACACGCTGGCCTACGTAATCGTGCGGATCGGCGAGACGTTCCTGTACGCCGACGTGATCGCGGGCCACCCGGTGGAGATCGACCAGGCCACCGAGGTGATTACGCGCCTGTTGACCGGTAGCTCGGCCCCAATCGGCCGCTCCGCCGCCTGATTAGCGTCCACTTCGGCCAGGCAGCGCGACCGCCGGTGCCGGACTGTCCGAGCCGGCACCGGCTTAGCCGCCCTTGACAAGAAAGTTTGGCATGCCAAAATATGTGTTGTGGTAACGACCGCTCCGATTTCTTCCCACATCCAGGATTACGCCAAGGCCGTGTACGCGCTCGAAGCGCGGCACGGCTCGTCCGTGTCCACCCAGGACCTGGCCGATCGGCTCGGCGTCACTCCTGGCTCTGTGTCAGCAATGGTCCGCAAGCTCTCGGATCTGGGGCTGGTGGAGCACGAGCCCTACCGGGGCGTCCGCCTGACCAAGGACGGGCGGCGGGTGGCGCTCGAGGTGCTGCGCCACCACCGGCTGATCGAGCTGTTCCTGGCCAACGAACTGGGCATGTCCTGGGACCAGGTGCATGCCGAGGCCGAGGTGCTGGAGCACGTGCTGTCGGAGGATCTCGAGCGGCTGATCGCGGAGCGGCTCGGCAATCCCACGCTGGACCCGCACGGCGACCCCATTCCCACCGCCACGTTCGAGATCGACGAGGGCGAGACGCGCAGCTTGGACGAGCTCGAGCCGGCCGACGCGGGCCGCTTCGTGCGGGTGTCAGATTCCGATCCCGAGATGCTGAGGTATCTGGCCGAGCAGGGGATCGGGATCGGCGATCGGCTGGAGGTCAGCGGCCGCCAGCCGTTCGGCGGCCCGATGTTCGTGAGGGCCGGCGAGCGCCAGCTGGCCCTGGGCGGCGACCTGGCGCGGGCCATGCGCATCGAGGTCGAGGAGCACGGCCAGTGAGTCCGCCAGTAGCCGAGCCCCAGGTGACGGCGGGGGGTGCAGTTGC
>DATKRM010000192.1:0-5231 GCA_035532195.1 Solirubrobacteraceae bacterium | reverse complement strand
AGCATCTGGGTCGATGAGGCGATCAGCATCCACCAGGCCCACATGTCGCTGGCCGGGATGCTCCATGACCTCCGGGCCACCGACAACCATCCGCCGCTCTACTTCCTCATCCTGTGGGGGACCGTCCGGGTATTGGGCTCCGGCCAGCTGGCCGTGCACGTCCCGACGATCGTCGCCGGGACGCTGCTCGTGCCCGCCGTCTACCTGGCCGGGTCAGAGTTGTTCGATCGGCGCACCGGGCGGCTGGCCGCGGTCCTCTGCTCCATCGCCCCGTTGCTGGTGTGGTACTCCCAGGAGGCGCGGCCCTACGCGTTCTTCATGCTGTTCGCCACGCTCGCGGTGTGGGCGCAGCTGCGGATCTTCAACGATGGGCGGGTGCGCTACTGGGTGGCCTACGGCGCCTTCACCCTGCTGCTGTTCTACACCCACTACTTCTCGGTCATCTCGATCGCGATTCAGCAGGTGGCGTTCGGGGTGTGGATCTGGCGCCGGGCCGATCGCGGACAGCCAATCCGGGCGATCATCTTCCGCTACTGGGTGACCTGGGCCCTGATCGTGCTGGCCGTGGCTCCGCTCGTCCCCTACGTGCACCAGCAGTTCACCAACGACGTGCTCACTGGGCAGGGCATGGGCACTGCGCCTTCAGCCGGCGCGGTCTCCACCGGCGCCCCCCAGACCGCCCACCCCACGGTATACGGACTGCTGGCGAACTTCGTCTGGGCGCTGTGGGGCTACCACGCCAACTCGACCATGCTCGCGCTGGGTGCCATGTGGCCCCTGCTGATGCTGCTGGCGCTGGCGCTGCTGGGCCGCGGTCGCTCTCGCTCGGGCACGATCTGGCTGGCCACCGCTCTGGCCATCGCCCCGGCTCTGGCGTTGATGGCGATCGGCTTCAAGGACAACTTCCTGTTTGAGGTCCGCTACTTCTCCGGCGCCGTGCCCATGCTGCTGATCCTGTGCGCGCGGGCGGTGATCAGCTCCAGCCGGCGCCGGCTCCCGGTGGCCGTGCTCACCACGCTGCTCCTGGCCAGCTTCGTGGCCGGCGCGCTGGACCAGCAGATGGCCAAGGACAACCCGCGCCAATACAACTTCCACGCCGCCCTGGACGCGATCCGGCACCGGACCGGGCCCTCGGACACGCTGCTCTACGCGCCCAGCTACCTGTCCGACGTGGTCGAGTACTACGCGCCGGGGGCGCGCGCGCGGGTGCTCGGTTCCGGCAAGCTGCAGCTGCCGCGCCGGGGCAAGGTGTTCGTGCTGGCCTCCTTCCTCGATCAGCCGGGAGTGGCCTCCCAGGTCGGTGCGGCTAAGTACGCCCTGGACCATTCTCGGCTCCACCTCGCCTACACCAACCACCTCGAAAAGATCTCCGTCTGGGAGTACCGATGAGCGTCGAAGAGCTCCCGCGCACAGCGCCTGGAGCCGAAGCCCCAGCCTCGGCGCCGATCGAAGACCTGCACACCGACCCGCGCCTCGGCCAGGTCCACTGGCCGATCCCCGCCATAGCCAGCGCCCGGCGCCGGGCCATGCTGATGGCCCTGCTGTGCCTGCCCCTGGCTGCCTGGTACCTGTCCTGGCTGCTCCAGGGCAAGCGGGTGGGCGAGCCCGTGCTGTTCGGGCTGCTGATCGCGGCTGAGGCGTTCAACCTCCTCCAGGCGATCGGGTTCTGGTGGACCTGCTCACGCCAGCGGGTACGTCCGGGCAAGCCGGCCGGTCGCACGGACACTCGAGTCGACGTGCTGATCCCGACCTACGACGAGCCGCTGTCGGTGGTCGAGCCGACGGTGGCCGCCGCATGTGCCCTGCGCGGGGCCGACGTCTGCGTGTGGCTGCTGGACGACGGGCACCGCGGCGAGATGGCCAAGCTGGCCGGCCGCTACGGCGCCCAGTATCTGCGACGCCGGGAGCGCTCCGGCGCCAAGGCCGGGAACCTCAACCACGCGCTGGCCCGCAGCGACGCGCCGTTTGTCGCCGTCCTGGATTGCGACCACGTTCCCCACATCGACTTCCTGGAGCGAACGCTGGGACACCTGGATGACCGGCGTGTGGCGTTCGTCCAGACCCCGCAGTACTACGCCAACACTGGCTCCAGCGCGGTGTGCGCAGCCGCCGCCGCCCAGCAGAGCCTGTTCTTCGGTCCGATCGCGCGCGGCAAGGACGGTCTGGACGCGATGATGTGCTGCGGTACCAACATGGTGCTGCGCCGGGAGGCCCTGCGTCAGGTCGGCGGGTTCCCCGAGGACTCGTTGACGGAGGACTTCCTGCTCTCGATCCGCCTCCAGGAGCGGGGCTGGCGGAGCGTGTACCTGTCCGAGGTGGTGGCCTCCGGCCTGGGTCCCGAGGATATGGCCTCCTACGTCTCCCAGCAGCAGCGCTGGGCTCGGGGCTGCCTGAGCTCGATCCCGGCGGTGCTCCGGGCCCGGTTGCCCTGGCAGGCACGCATCCAGTACCTGCTGTCTGCCACCTATTTCCTGTCTGGCTGGACGCTGCTGCTCTACATGTCTCTGCCGGTGATTCGCCTCCTGTTCGGGCTGCAACCGCTGGCCCAAATCTCGGCCAGCCAGTTCCTGATCCACTTCGCCCCCTACTACTGCGGCGCGCTGGCCGCGGTGGCGCTGGCCGGCTCGGGCACGTACACGTTCGGCGCGTTCGCGCTCGCGGCCTGCAACTTCTGGATCCACGTTCAGGCCACCGCGAACACACTGATCCGGCGCGCCGCCCGGTTCGTCGTCACGCCCAAGCACGGACGCCGAGTCCGCCAGCCGCGGGCCATCGCCCCGGCGCTGCTGGCGGTCGCCACGTTGATAGGCGCCAGCGCATACGGCCTGTCCCAGGGCCACGGCCCAGCCGCGGTGAACAACGTGGCCTTCGCGGCCCTGCATTCCGCCGTGCTGTTGATCGGCGCCGCCCCCGCGCTGCGCGTGGCGCGCTCGGCCCAGCTGGAGCCCGAGCCGCCGCGGCCCCGAGTCACCCGCCCGCGCCGGTCCTGGCCGCGCCCGCTGGCCGCAGCTGTCCTCGGCGTGGTCGCGCTGGCCGCGGCCGGCGTGGCCTTCGAAGGCTCCCGGGCCCTGCGCATCCCGCCCACTCTGAATCAGCAGGCATACGCAGCCAGCCGCTCCTTCCTGCGCTCGTACGTGACCGCGGACGGCCAAGTCATTCGGCGTGATCAGGGCGGCGACACGGTGAGCGAGGGCCAGGCCTACGGAATGCTGCTGACGGTGGCGCTGGACGACCGGACGCGGTTCAACGCGATCTGGGGCTGGACCCGGAGCCACCTGCTCCGGCCCAACGGCCTCCTGGCCTCCGGCTGGTCGGGTGGACGGGTCAGCTCGCCCCGGCCCTCCACCGACGCCGACCTCGACGCCGCGCAGGCACTGGCGCTGGCCTGGCAGCGGTTCGGCGACGACTCCTACCGCCGCTGGGCCGCGAGCCTGGGCCACGCCATCCTGGACCGCGAGACCGCCCCCTCAGCCGCGGGCCTGGCCCTGGTGGCCGGCCCCTGGGCGCGCACCAACCCCCCGGTTATCAACCCGAGCTACTTCTCACCCCGAGGCTACGCGGCGCTCAGCACCGTCGATCCCGACCCGCGATGGCGGACGCTGGTCGGCTCGAGCCGGACGCTGGTGTCATCGCTGATCGGCTCCACCGGATCCTCCGACGCCAGGTCGCTTCCTCCCGATTGGTCGGCGGTCCGGCCCGCCGTCTCAGGCGCCAGCCCGGCCTGGCCCATCTCCAGCGCCGCCACCCCGGCCGGACCCCCGACGGGTGAGTCGTCGTTCGACGCGCTGCGCGTGGCGATCCGCATGGCCAGCAGCTGCCGCCCCGCGGACCGGCAATTGGCCGCGGCGCTGTGGCCGCTGTATCGCCGCGCGCCTGGCCGGGGCGTCTACAGCCTGGACGGCCGGCCCCTCACCGGGCTGACTCACGCAGCCAGCTACGTGGCCGCCGCCGCCAGCGCCGCCGCCGCCGGCCATCGCACCGTGGCCGATCGGCTGCTGGGCCAGGCGCAGGCCGACAACACCCGCTATCCCACCTACTACGGCTCGGCCTGGCTGGCCCTCGGCCGAGTGCTGCTCACCACCTCGGCCTTGGGGGATTGCGCCTCCTAGCGGCGCAGTTTGACGCTGCGGGTCGTGGTCACCTGCCGTCCCGAGGAGGCGCGCACGACCTCCGTACGGTGAGGCTGAGCGCCCCGGCGTCGGGCGAGCCTCCCGTTGACGCCCGGGTCAGCTTGACCGAGAACTTGAACCTGTAGGTACGACCGCCAGAGCCAGACCGGCCAGTCCAGCGAGGGCTAGTGACAGAGCTCGAACCCGCACCCGCTGTGTAGGACGCCCGCGGTTGCTGATCCTTCCGGGCCTAGCGCCGCAGCAGCACCTTCCGCGTTACCCGCACCGTCCGCCCCGCGGGGGCGCGGACCACCAACTTGACCTGGAGGCTCAGCTGGCCCTTCCGAGTCAGCACCGCCGTCGCGGCCCGGTTGAGCTTCAGCAACAGCTTGACCGCTCCGGGACGTAAGCGAGCGCTCAAGCGTGCGGCCACCCGGTTTGCGAATACTCCAGTGGCCTGAACGGTCCCGCCGGCGCCGGCCCGGCTGATCCGGAGCGTTCCTCGCACCGTGTTGCCGCGCTGGCTCGGCGCGAAGCGGATAGCCTGACCCGGCGCGCCGGCCAGCGGGGAGTCGGTGGCCGAGGTGCCGCTGGCCTGCGCCGCGACGTTGCCGGTCATGAAGGGATGCCGGTCGCAGTGGAATGTGTACGTGCCGGGTTGGTTGAACGTGCACGTCCCCGTCCAGCCGGCGCCCGTGGGGACGCGCGGCAGTGGCGGCACCGCTCCGGATCTGTCACCGGCGGTTTGCGCGCACGAGCTCGGCTGCCCGGTGGTGAAGTGAGCGTTGTGTTCGCTGTGGCCGCTGGGGTAGCCGAAGCTGACTGTGCCGCCCTGGACGATAGTCACGGTGTGGCCGCCACCGGCCGCATCCCACTCAAAGTCGCTCGCGGTGAATGTGCCGCTGACCGGCAACGCCTCAGCGCCCCCAGCCGCCGGCCGCGCGCCAGCCCCGGTACCCACCAGGAGACCACCGAGCAGGATCGCCGCCCACAACAGAGCTCGCACGGACACGCGCTGTTCAAAGACGCGCATGGCCTGAAGGTCCTTCCCCCACGCTTTCATTGTCCCATGCGCGCGCTCGCCGCCGGGCTGGCTTTGATGGCGGTGCTGTGCATGTTCGC
>DATKRM010000191.1:0-4302 GCA_035532195.1 Solirubrobacteraceae bacterium | reverse complement strand
CAACACCTCGCCTCTGGCAGGTCAGGACGGTGACAAACTCACCGCCAGCCAGCTCAGGAACCGCCTCGATCGCGAGCTCGTCGGCAACGTCTCACTACGAGTCCATGAGACCGAGCGCCCGGACGTGTGGGAGGTCCAGGGACGCGGGGAGATGGCTCTGGCGGTGCTCGTCGAGCTGATGCGCCGTGAGGGATTTGAGCTGACAGTCGGCAAGCCGCAGGTCGTGACCCGCGAGATCGACGACAAGCTGTGCGAGCCGGTCGAGCGGATGACCGTCGACGTCCCAGAAGAGTATGTCGGCGTGATCACCCAGCTTCTGGCGATGCGCAAGGGGCGGCTCGAGCAGATGGTCAACCACGGCACCGGCTGGGTCCGGATGGACTACCTCGTTCCGGCACGTGGCCTGATCGGGTTTCGCACCGAGTTCCTCACAGAGACGCGTGGCACCGGCGTCATGCACCACGTGTTCGAGCGCTGGGAGCCGTGGCACGGCGACCTGCGCACCCGGCCGACGGGGTCGCTGATCGCAGACCGTCGCGGCGCGGTCGCGGCATTCGCGCTGTTCAACCTGCAGGAGCGGGGAACGCTATTCGTCGCACCCGGCGAGGAGGTCTACGAGGGCATGATCGTCGGCGAGAACTCGCGCGCCGAGGACCTCGACGTCAACGCAATCAAGGAGAAGCACCTCACGAACATGCGCTCATCGACCGCGGACGTGCTGGTGCGCCTGGTTCCCAAGCGCGAGCTCTCCCTCGATCAGGCACTCGAGTTCCTCCGGGGCGACGAATGCGTCGAGGTCACACCCCATGCGATCAGGTTGCGAAAAGCGACGCTCGACGTAACGACCCGACGGAAGCTCGCGCGCTCGAGCCAGCAGTAACGCTCCGGCCCGCGAGCTGCCGCCCGCCGCGTGTACTGTGTCGCGCTCGAACGCGGGAGGCGGACGGCTCTCGGCGTACACGAACCACTGGAGGTCCTGATGGTCAGGTTGGGCAGGCGTCACATGGCAGTGGTCTTGAGCCTCGCGGCGATCACGGCTGCGGGTTGTGGCAGCTCGAGCAGCAGCAAGAGCACGGCGGCCGGCACCCCCGCGGCGCCGAGCACGCCCGTCACACCGAGTACCCCAAGTACGCCCAGCACCGTCACCTCCGCCGGCCAGGTCACGGCCTCGACGCCGATCAGCGACCCGGCGGCCCGCGCCCTGCTGATCCAGGCGTCGGCGAGCCGGGTGGGCAGCCACCTCACGCATCCGCAGCTGACCCAGCTGGTCGACTGCACGATCAAGAAGTTCCAGGCTGCGGGAATCCAGACAGTCGGACAGCTGGGAGGGCGCCGCGCCCAAGCTCAGACCTACAGCGCGCAGTGCGTCAAGGAGCTGAACATCAAACCGAAATAGAGTCCGGCGCCTTACGCACTAACCGCCGGCGAAGTAACCGATTGGAGTGATCGATGACCAGGTTGGGCAAGACCCATGTTGCGTTGATTTTGAGCGTCGCCGCTGTCGCGGCGGCCGGATGCGGAAGCTCGAGCAGCACCAAGAGCACGGCCGCCAACACCCCGGCCCCGAGCACGCCGGCGACCCCAAGCACGCCGAGCACCTCGAGCACGGCAACCACCGCCAACGTCGGGCCGTCGACGCCGATCACCGACCCGGCTGTCCGCAACGCGATTATCGCGGGCGAGAAGCAGGCGGCAGCCGGGACGCACGCCACCCAGACGCAGCTCAATGAGCTCGCCGACTGCGTGATCAAGAAGTACGAGACAGCAGGCGTCAAGACTCTGGGCGAGCTGGACGCTCACAAGACCGAAGCCAAGCAGTTCGGTGCCCAGTGCGCCACGGAGCTCCACATCCAGATCAAGTAGCGCGGTGCGCCGCCCCTCTTGCGACTGCCGGGCGGGGCGGCCAGCCAGCCGGGACGAAAAACGTACCGATATGGCACAAACGCCCGGACTTGTCTTGACCGGCGGTTCGGGCTGTGGTTGGCTCCGCCGCGGCCTG
Source organism: Solirubrobacteraceae bacterium (assembly GCA_035532195.1). Taxonomy (GTDB): domain Bacteria; phylum Actinomycetota; class Thermoleophilia; order Solirubrobacterales; family Solirubrobacteraceae; genus Palsa-465. Next base: position 2,303 of record DATKRM010000191.1, on the reverse strand, counting down.
GCTCCAGCCGGAGCGCCAATCGAGACAGGGGAGAGTCATGTTGAAAGCGGTGAGGAGTCCACGCGCTGCGGCCGGCGTGCTGTCGCTGGCGCTGGCGTTGGCGCTACCCGGCCTGGCGCAGGCCAAGCCGGGCACCACCCCGGAACAGTTCGCTCGGGCTGAGGTCGCCTATTACGCGGCCCAGGTGTTGGGCGGTACGCACGCGCCAGTGGTCGGCGTCGACTACCAGGATTGCGTGGACCCAGCCGGCGATCCGGCGCCCGGGACCGCGGCCTGGCAGCAGCGGGACGCCGTCAACCAGTACTGCGCGACGCTGCGACTTCGAGACCAGGTCGACAGCCCGGCGTACGGCAATGCCAACCGGGCCGAAGGGAACAATCTGTACCTGGCCCAGCCCCAGGAGCAGGCGGCCGACGGGCCAGGTCACATCCACGGCGGTTTCACCACGCTGATCCCGGGCTCTCAGGCCGCCGACGCGTTCCGGGCGCTGGATCGCTGGCAGGCTCTGGGTATCGGCCGCGTGCAGCCCATCAAGTTCACTGGCGCCGACGGCGCGCAGCTACGCGGTCACGTATTCGAGCCGCTGGGCACGCCGCCCGCCGGCGGCTGGCCCGGCGTGGTGATCACCGATGGCTCGGTGCAAGCCTTCGAGCAGCTGTACTACTGGGCGGCCGAGGACCTGGTGGCGCATGGCTATGAGGTGATGACCTACGACGTCCAGGGGCAGGGCGACTCGGATCTGCTGCCCTCCTCGTCCAACTGCACCGGGCCACAGTCCTGCCAGGGTGTGCCCTACCAGCAGAACTACAACTTCTACCAAGGGGCCGAGGACTCGCTGAACTGGTTCGACTCCACGGCCAACCCGTATTACGGCGCCCTGGACCGCAACCAGATCGGCATCGCCGGTCACTCATTGGGCGCGGCCGCGGTGAGCGAGGTTGGCCAGTGCGACAAGCGGGTCAAGACGATCGTGGCCTGGGACAATCTGGGCGCGATCACGGGATGCTCCGGAGGTGGCGAGACCATCCCGGCGGCTGAGCAGTGGGGTGACGGCAAGGTGATCCATGTGCCGGCGCTGGCCCTGACCAACGACTACCTGTTCAACCCGCAGCCCATGAGCTCGCCGCCGGATCCCCAGAGCAAGGCGGCGGGATACGACCAGGTGGTGGCCGCCGGCTACGACTCGATGCAGGTCAGCTTCCGCAACGCCACACACCTGACCTACAGCTACGTGCCATACGTGCTGCCGGCCAACGAGCTAGCCGAGCGGATGGCCTCCTATTACACGGTGGCCTGGTTCGACCGCTACCTGAAGGGCGATCCAACCGGGTTTCAGCGGCTGACCGCGACGGGGTTTGACTCGAGCGCCGATACCGACTCGATCGGCGCCGGGCTGTTCGATCCGTCACTGGCCCTGCAGAGCCCCACCGACCCGACCGCGGGCAACGTGCCGTACACAATCGCCGGGATCCCGGTGTCCCACGCCGTCTCGTTCTATTACATGTCCCAGTACTCGCTCCACGACACTTCGGGCACCCCGGCTGGCTGCGCCGACATGCGGCAGGCCAACTGCCAGCCGTTGGTCTCGGGTACGCCGTAGCTGCGTCGCCGGCGCCTCCCGCTCGGGGTCAGCCCCGGCGGGGGGGGCCCTGCCGGGACCCCGGGCATTACCGTGGTGGGGGATGGAGGCCGCGCCCCAGACCACCCAGACCTCACGCAGCCGGGGCCGCCGGCCGGCGGCCAGCCGCCGGGATGTCCTGGACGCCGCGGTGTACCGGTACCTGCGGGGCCGGCGCGTGGACGTGCAGGCCATCGCCGCCGAGCTGGGACTTGGCCGCTCCACCATCTATCGCTGGTTCGGCTCGCGCGACGGCTTGATCGGGGAAGCGATCGTCGCCGCCACCGAGCCGGTGTTCGCCGAGGTGCGCGCCAGCGCCCACGGCACCGGCGCGGCCGTGCTGCTGGACATCTTCGATCGGTTCAACCGGCGCCTGGCCGACGCCCCGGCTCTGCGTCAGTTCCTGGAGCAGGAGCGCGACACCGCGCTGCGGATCATCACCTCCAGCGGGGGCAGCGTGCAGCCTCGGATGGTGGCCATGATCGGCAGTGTGATCGAGGAGCAGATCGACGCCGGGCACTACGACCCACCGGTCGAGCCGGCTGACCTGGCCTACGCGATCGTCCGGCTGGCCGAGGCGTACCTGTTCAACGACACCCTCGCCGGCATGCGGGGGGATGTCGATCGCCTGCGCAACGTCGAAGCCGCGCTGCTGGGGATCCCCCGGCGCCGCTCGGACGACTAG
>DATKRM010000190.1:0-8712 GCA_035532195.1 Solirubrobacteraceae bacterium | reverse complement strand
ACCGACGATCACCGCGACCAGGACCACATCCATGGCTCAGACCAGCTCTCGGGCCGCAGTGACTGGACTCGGGGCGCTCGCAGCGGGAGCGGGAGCCGGCGCCGCCCCGGGCACCGGGAGCGTGACCGCCCGGCGGCGCCGGGCCAGGCGCGGGATCGGCCACAGGGCCAGCAGGCCACCGATCGCGACGATGATCGCCCCGATCCAGATCCAGCTGACCAGGGGATCGACGATCAGCAGGAAGCTGACCGGCCACGGGTGAGTGATGAAGCGCGTGGCAATCCCGCTGATGGCCTGGTCTCGGAGCTGCCAAAGCGGCGCCAGGCTGGCCTGGGCTTGCGCCGGGGGCAGCGACGCCGCGCGGGTCATCGCCTTGGGCAGCGCCGCGCCGAACAGCGCGTTCCCGCGATTGATCAGTCCGCGCAGCGGGGACAGGTCGGGGTTGACCACGGTCCAGATGTCGCGAGTGGCTCCGGCCTGGAGGCCCACGTTGCTGTCGGCCTCGCCGTCGAAGAACCGGCCGATTGGCCCCAGCGACGGGTCCTGCGAGGGATAGAACCCGCGGGAGGTGCGCAGCGTGGTCACATGCTTGCCGCCTTTGGAGACGTCGAGGACCGCGCCGAAGGACAGCTTCTGCGCGGTGGCGGTGGCGATCGGTCGGACGTAGCGGACCGTGTAGCCGTCGACCCGGGTGCTCTGTCCAGGTCGCAGCACGGCGTCCCGGGAGTGCTGGAACGACGATGAGGCCGCCACCCCGATCAATAGCACGGCCACCCCGGCATGGACGATGTAGCCGCCGTACCGGCGCCGGTTGCGCCGGATCAGCTGGACCAGGGCCAGCGGGGGCGCCTCCCGGCTCATCGCCATGCGGGCTCCCGTGCCCCGCCAGAACTCCTGGCCCACGGCGAGCAGGACGAATGCGCCAAACGTGAACATGACCAGGGCGAACGGGCGGCCTGTCCCCTGCCCGGTGACCAGCAGCACCAGGCAGATGGCCACGGCCCCGACCACGGGGAAGGCGAAGTTACGCCGCAGGTTGGCCGCGGTGACGCGGCGCCAGGCGATCAGCGGCCCGATGCCCGACAACGCCACCAACACCAAGGCCAGAGGGACGATGAAGGGACGGAAGGCCGGAGGGCCGACCGAGACCTTCGTGCCGGTCAGCGCCTCGGAGATCAGCGGGAAGAACGTGATCCAGAAGATCACGAACACCATCGCCACCAGCACCAGGTTCTGGAGCAGGAATACCGCCTCCCGGGACAGCAGCGACTCCAGATGCGCCTCGGATCGCAGCCGCTCGCGCCGCCAAAGCACCAGGCCGATCCCGCCGATGATCATCGTGGCCAGCAGCAACACGAACGGCACCCCGAGCGTCGAGGCGCCGAACGCGTGGATCGAGTCGAGGACGCCCGAGCGCACCAGGAAGGTCCCCAGGATGGCCAGCGTGCCGCTGGCCAAGACCAGCGAGACGTTCCATACCTTCAGCATGCCTCGCTTCTCCTGGATCATGATCGAGTGGATGAACGCGGTGCTGGCCAGCCACGGCATCAGGGCGGCGTTCTCCACGGGGTCCCAGGCCCAGTAGCCGCCCCAGCCGAGCTCGGTGTAGGACCAGCGGGCGCCCAGCACGACCCCGATACCCAGGAACAGCCAGGCCGCCAGAGCGAACCTCCGGCTGACCGAGATCCACTCGCTGGTCAGCCGCCCCGTGATCAGCGCCCCCACCGCAAACGCGAACGGCACGGCCATCAGCGTGTACCCCGAGTACAGCATCGGCGGGTGGATCATCATGCTCGGGTGCAGCAGCAGCGGGTCGAGTCCCGCGCCCTCGGGCGGCGGGCTGGCCGTGGTGGCGAACGGGTTGGCGAAGAACGCGGCCAGCGAGCCGAAGAACACGGCGAAGCCCATCAGGACGGCCGTGGCGTAGGGCGCTATCTCCCGCACCCGCTTGCGGGTCAGGAACAAGATCAGGCTTGACCACAGCGACAGGAGCCACACCCAGAGCAGCAGCGAGCCCTCCTGCGAAGACCACGGCGCCGCCAGCTTGTAGAACGTCGGCGTGGTGGTCGAGGAGTGGGCGGCCACCACGTTGAACGAGAAGTCAGACCGCAGAAACGCCGCCTCGAGGATGACCCAGGCCACGGTCATGACCAGCGCCAGCGCGTACACCGCCCGGCGCCCCGAGACCACCCACTCCTCCCGCCCGGAGCGTCCGCCGTACAGCGAGGCGCCGGCACCGTAGACGGCGACCACCAGCCCGAGGACGAGAAGCGTGCGACCTACGGGTGCCATGGTCCGGGCTCCAGGCTCATCAGTACGAGGCGCTCGTGGCTTGGTACTTCGACGGGCACTTGGTGGTCAACGAGTCCTGTTCGCCCACGAACTGGGTGCCTGTGCTCGGTTCGTGGACGGTGACCAGCACGCCGCGCCCGGCCCGGAACGGGTCCGGGACGATACCGGTGTAGCGAACCGGCACCGAGACCCGCAGCTTGGGATCGCGCACGCGAAACATCAGCGCGTCGCCGACGTGGCGGACGGATCCAGTCAACACCGTCCCGGCCAGGATGTACGACTGACCCGGACGCGCCCGCGTCAGCAACTGCCCAGCGGTCAGCTCGTCCCGTCCAGCACTGAAGCTCGTGTAGACGAGTGCCGAGGCCAGGAGGAGGGCGGCGGTAAGGGCGGCGACCAGGCGAATGGCGCGCTTGCGGCTGGGATCCACTCGCGTGGATTTTCCCATAAGCGAGGCGACGGGCTCGCCGGTGGCCTGGGCAGGCCACCGGCCGTGTGAATTAGCGTCGCGTTAGCGCCGAGGAAATCGGGCTCCAACCGCGAAACAAATCAGTACCCGTGGCGTTATTGGCTCTGGAGACAATGGTCCGGTCCAAGCCCCTCACCAGGACGGCCAGCCGTCGCCGGTTCGCATTCGCGACTCGGCCGGCTGAGCGCCACCCGGCAGCCCCCGAGGGCCGCCGCAGCGGCGGGCCCTCTCTGGATCGTGCTCTGTACGCCTGCGGCTGCGGCTATGCGTTCGACGCCGCTGTCTCCACGTCGGTGGCTTGCCCGCACTGCGGGCGCACCCAGGCCTGGTAGCGGACCCTACTTAAGCGCCTTCCGCGCCCGCGCGGTCCACGTCGTAGCTAGATCCCGGATGAACTTGGCCTGTGCCGTGGCCAGGTCTGAGACCCACGTCACGTCACTGGATCCCGGGCCCTTCTCGATCGTGTTGGCGATCGCCTTGAGCGCCTTCTCGTAGCTGGTCAGCGTGTTCTCCCCAGCCTCGCGGCCGGCATCGATGATCCGCTCGTTGAGCTTGCGCACCCGCTGCGCCGCCGCCTCAAGCCGGGCTTCAGGCGAACCAGCCTTGGGCTTGGCCGTCGAGCGCCGCGCGCTGGTCTTGCTGCGCTTGGCCTGGCTGGTCGACGAGCTGGCGCGAGTGGACCGGCTGCCGCTGGCTGCCTTGCCGCTCGATGACTTAGCCCGCGTGCCACCGGACTTGGCGCGCGATGAGCCAGACCGGCTCGAACCGGTTGCGCGCGACCGGCTGCTCGAGCTTGAACCTGAACCGCGTGAACCACCACTCCTGGCCTGTGGCATATCTCCTCCTGTTATCCGCTTGAAGAAATCGCGTGCACCCTACCTTCCCGCGCACCATCAGGGGTAGTCGGCGACGATCCACGGGTGCCCGGGACGCACGCGCCGGGGCAGACCGGCGCCGTCAGGGCAAGCAGCTAGGATCCGCCCATGGCCCTCACTGACGCGATTAAGAACGAGTACACAAAGCGGATCCTGCGCGCCACGGGGAGGCGTCCCGTCCCGCAGATCCCCCGCCGTGACACCCCGCACTACCGGATGCCCAAGCTTGAGGCCAACGGCGGCTGGCTGGAGCTGGAGCACTACGCCGGTCCGGAGATTCCGCGCCCCGAGTACGAGACCCTTGAGTTCACCACCTACCCGACCGATCCCAACACCTTCTTCGCCCCCATAACCTCGGCCTCCGGGGACATCGAACTCGGCGCCTTCGGCAACTTCGGGAAGTGCGACCTGGATCGCGAATGGACGCCTAACGCCGAGAAGTGCCCGACGATCGTCAAGTGGCTGGAGTCGGTGGGTGCCCGGTTCGGCAAGGTCCAGCTGCTCCGCATGTCCCCCAACACCATGCGCGAGTGCCGCTGGGGCCTCCATCTCGACAACAACAACAACAAGAACCCCGAGAGCAACGGGTGGGCCGTGCGCGTGTGGCACGAGCTGACTCAGGACGACTCAAGCCGTCTGGTGGTGCGCAGAGACGAGTTCGACAAGTCCACCGAGACACAGATCCCCCTGCCCGCGCACGCTCAGGCGGTGGTGGACTCGCAGTGGCTGTGGCACGGCGGGTTCCACACGGGCACGCACACGCGCTACGCCGTAATCGCCACGTTCGAGTCGGGTCCTGACCTCGAGCGCTGGATCGACTCGCAGCTGCCGGCGCAGGCCAAGGCCGCGGCTTAGAAGTCAGCCGCTCGGGGCGGCGGCCGCCGCCGCGGCGACTTGGCGGCCGCTCGCAGCGGCGGCTTGGGAGAAAAAACACACACAGATGGGCAAATCTCCCAAGCCGGGTGTGCTCGCGCCCGCCCGAGCAGACCTGCCCGGGGCGCTCCGGAAGTGCTCGCGCAGGCCCGCGCTTCCGGAACGCCCCGTAGCGGCGGCTCGTTACAGCTGCATGGCCTTGACGGCCAGAAACTCCTCCAGACCGTGTCGGCCCAGCTCGCGCCCGTGCCCGGACTGCTTGTAGCCGCCGAACGGAGCCAGCGGGTTGAACGTCCCGCCGTTGATCTCGACCTGGCCGGTGCGCAGCTGGCGAGCCACGTGCTTGGCCCGCTCCTCGTCGCCTGACCACACCCCACCAGCCAGCCCGTACGTGGTCCCGTTGGCCAGGCGGACGGCGTCGTCCTCGTCCTCATAGGGCATGATCGCGAGCACCGGCCCGAAGATCTCCTCCTGGGCAATCGTCATGTCCTCGGTCACCTCGCTGAACACAGTTGGTCGCACGAAGTACCCGACGGCCCGGCCCTCCGGGGGCTCGGCCCCGCCGGTCACGAGCTTGGCGCCTTCCTCGATGCCCTTCTCGATGTAGGAGCGCACCCGCTGGCGCTGCTTGTCGGACACGATCGGGCCGAGCATGATGCCTTCCTCGAACGGACCCCCGACCGGGTAGGCCTCGGCCGCCTGGCGGGCGATCTCCTCCACCATCGGCAGCTTGTCGCGCGGGACGAGCATCCGGGTCAGGGCGCTGCAGGTCTGACCGGAGTTCAGGTAGCACTTCTGAACGCCGTCGACCACCGCCTTCTCCAGATCGGCGTCGTCGAGGATCACGTTGGGCGATTTGCCGCCCAGCTCGAGCGCCACCCGCTTGACGGTCTGTGCGGCGTTGGCCGCCACGCGCCGGCCGGCCAGCGTCGAGCCGGTGAACGAGATCATGTCGATGTCCGGATGGCCGCTCATGGCCTCGCCCACCACGGGGCCGTATCCGCACACCAGGTTGAACACGCCGCCGGGCAGGCCAACCTCCTCGATCACCTCGGCCAGCACGAACGCGTTGAGCGGGGTGACCTCTGAGGGCTTGAGCACCACGGTGCAGCCGGCGGTGAGCGCCGGCGCCACCTTGGCGCAGATCTGATGCAGCGGATAGTGCCAGGGCGTGATCGCGCCCACCACACCCACCGGCTCGCGGACCACCAGCGAGTTGCCGATCTGCTCCTCCCACTGCACCTCGCCCACCAGCTGCGGCTGACTGGTGAAGCTCATCACCGGCAGCGCCGCCTGGATCATGTTCGAGAGCTGGATGGGCATCCCCATCTCACGGCTGATCAGCGCTGCGATCTCCTCCTGCCTCGCGTATAGCGCCTGGCCCACCGCGGCGCAGGCCTCGGCCCGGTCCTGAACCGGGATCTGACTCCATACCTCGAACGCCTCCCGGGCCGCGGCCACCGCGCGGTCGACGTCCTCAGGCGTTCCCTCGGGAACCCGGCCGATCACCTCCTCCGTGGTGGGATCGATGACCTCGATCGTGTCCGATCCGGCGGGCGGCGTCCACTCTCCGCCGATGAAGAACGTGGTGCGCTCGAGGGTTTCGGTCTGGCTGGTGGTGGTCATCTAGGCCTCCTGGAGGGCTGGGTCACGGGTGGCACCGGCGGCCTGGGCCAACTGCTCGGCCGTACGGTGGGCCAGCGCCATGATGGTGATCATTGGGTTGGTGCCTGACGCGGTGGGGAACGCGGACGCGTCACCGATCCACACGCCGGGCGTGTCATGCAGCTCGCCGGTGGGCGAGGCCACGCTGGTCGCCGGGTCCTCGCCCATGCGACAGGTGCCCATCTGATGGGCGGCGAACATCCGCATGGCGCCGGCCCGCACCGGAATGCGGTCCACCCGGCGGATGAAGTCCTCAACGTCATCCCCGCGATTCCATACCGGTAACTGGTCGGCCAGCACCGAGATCTGGTGGGCCCCGGCCGCGACCTGGCAGCGGATCTGCGCCTCGATACCCCGGCGGATCATGGCCTGGTCGCCCGGGTCGCGGACTGCGTAGAAGGGCTGGGCCAGGCCGGCCGCGTCGAGCTCGACCCAGCCGTTGGCATCCCCCCGATCGCGGATCAGCGCCACCGAGGTGCCGGCGTCGCGGAAGTCCTCCAGTGCCTGCTTATGCTGGCGGGCGTCGAGCCAGGGGAGCGCGGAGGCGGACAGCCCGGTCGTGTACTGCACCCCCTCGACCAGGAACCCGTAGCCGTCGTCGGCGCCCACGAACTCGTCGATCAGGCCGCTCTGCGGGGCACCCCACCACGGCGCCATCTCATCCCCATAGGCGGCGAACACCGCGGTCGAGGGATGGAGCCGCAGATAGCGGCCCGCGGCCGGCCCGCCGATCCCGGAGCGCAGCAGCACACCGGGGCTCTCCAGGGCTCCCGCTGCCACGACAACCCGCGGAGCCCGGACCGTCAGCTCGGCCCCGGTGACCGGGGACCGGCCGCTCACGCCAGAGGCCCGTCCGCCGTCGGTCAGCACCCGCTCGACGAAGCACCCGGTGACGATCTTGGCCCCGGCCTCGAAGGCGTCGCGAAGATACGTCTTCATCGTGGACTGCTTGGACCCCGACTGGTCGCCGAAGCCCATGTAGCCGGCGCTGGCCGGGTCATAGCGCCCCCGGTCGGCGTTGCGGGTGACGGTCTGGAAGGACCAGCCCAGCGCCTCCGCGCCCCGCTTGAGCATCTGGTGCGGCTGGTTGAGGTCAGAGCACTCGTCGTTGACCGAAAGGCGTGACCACACCGCGTCGAGGTGGCGCTCGAAGTCATCGGCGACGTCGCTCAGGCCGTGCTGGCCCGCCCACTCCTCACGCACCCACGGCTTGGTGCGTAGGCAGTTGGTCCAGTTGACGACCGTACCGCCCCCGAGGCAGGACCCGGCCTGCAGGGTCACGTTGCGATCCACCGTCGGCGTGGGTCCGCCCCGCCAATACAGGTTCTGCCAGGCCCATAGCTCGTACTGGTTGAAGTCGGCCTCGTTGAAATAGCCGCCGGCTTCCACGACCACCACCGAGGCGCCCCGCTGGGCCAGCTCGGCCGCGATCACCGCCCCGCCGGCTCCCGAGCCGATCACCACCACGTCTGCCTCCAGGGTCAGGTCGGCGTCGAGACCCACCGGCTCGATCGGCTTGGGTTCCGGCGGCGGAGCCGAGATCGGCCCCGGGTACCCGAGCAGGTCCCAGCTCGGGTTGCGGCCGGTACTGGGATCGGGCGCGCCGTAGTGGAGCAGCAGCGTCAGCCCGCCCAGCGCGCCGATCCCGGCCGCCGCATCCGGGGAGGCCAGCGACAGGTTACGCAGCAGCTGCTCCCGCGAGGGCTGGGATGCCCGGGTGAACCCCTGGGCAGCCAGGGCGTCCAGCAGCTGGCCCATCCCCTCCTGCATCTCGGCCGGCAGCGTGGCCAGCATCTCGGCCACCGACTCGGGCACGCCGTAAGCCGACGCCGATCGGGCCCAGTGGCCGTACGGGTCGGGGTGGTGCTCGATCGCGGGTACCACCGTGTCGCACACGGCGCACAGCACGTCCATCCGCGGCTGGTCCAGGAACTGGTCAGTCATCTCCACCTCCGCTCAATCGGGCGCGTCCAACGCTAGGCCCTGGCCCCGGCGGGGTCAAGCCGGCGGCGGATGAGCCGCGCTCAGGCCAACTTCTGCACCGAAGATGACACATCGTCAGGTGGATTGCCAAAGTTCGTGCTGCCTCAGGAGAGGGCGAAATCCCAGACGAGGGTCCGGAAGAACGGGAAGGAACGGGAACGCATGCAGCTACAGGGCCTCCACCACATCACGATGATCACCGGCGACGCGCGCCGGAACGTCGAGTTCTACGCCGACATGCTGGGCCTGCGGATGGTTAAGAAGACCGTCAACTTTGACGCGCCGGAGGCCTACCACCTGTACTTCGGAGATGAGTCCGGAACGCCGGGCTCGATCCTGACCTGGTTCGAGTTCGCCGGCGTCACCCCCGGGCGCCCCGGCGCCGGCATGATCCACACGATCGAGCTGGGTGTGGGCTCCGGGGACGCGCTCGACTTCTGGGCTCGGCGGCTGGCCGATCATGGCTACACGGGTGAACGGGGTGAGCAGGCCGTGCGGTTCGCCGATTACGACGGGCTTCGGTTCGAACTAGTCGTGGTCGAGAGTGGCAACCAG
>DATKRM010000189.1:0-3372 GCA_035532195.1 Solirubrobacteraceae bacterium | reverse complement strand
CCGTGCCGCTGGGGTCCGTCACCGAGCCGACGCCCAACAGGCCGCCCGTCGACGAAATGGTTGAGTTACCGGAGGCTGGCGTGGTCTGCGAGCTCGTGCCCTGGGCGGTCCCCGAGCTGTCCACCTTCTGGGCTGCGCTCTCTGAGCCTCCGGCGAACGCTCCGGTCAACGCGGTCGAGCCTCCGGATTCCGTTGGCTGGTGCGGCAGCGTCTGCGGTGTGGACACGGCTGCGGGACTGGGCGCCGGAACGGGGCTCGCCGGGATTACCACCACCTGTCCGCTGGAAGTCATCACCAACCGCTCCTGGGTGCCGGCGCTGGGGCTGGCCAGTGACGACCCGGCCGGACTGGACGCCGGGGCGGGGCCCGCGGGCGGGGCGTGAGCGATCGTGTGCTGGATCTCGACCGCGCCGGCGGTGGCCACAGCGGCGGCGATCAACGCGGCCACGTGGCTACTTCCGATGGCGATTCCGGCTGAAGACGCTCCGCTCGCGCTCACCGCTGTGCCCACTGCAGCCGAGCCGCCGGCGCCGCCGGTGCTGCCCCCGACCCCTCCGGAGGTTCCCAGTACCTTGGCCAGCAGGCCCAGTGGCCCGATGGGCGCCAGCGCGGCCAGGCCGCGCGACATGCCCCGGAGCTCGCGACGGAAGCTCCGGCAGCCCAAGCAGTCCCGCATGTGCCGGCGGGCCATTGCGTCGGGGCGGACGCCGCTGTCGTGGGCGCCCACCAGCGCCTCGCGAATTTCCGAGCAGGCGGTGTCACGGGCCTCGGCGGCTTGGGCCAGGCCCACCCGGGCGCGAACCAGCAGCGACTTGACCGCCGCCACCGAGACGCCCAAGGTCCCGGCCAGGTCGGCATAGGACATCCCGCCCAGCTCCCGCTGTAGAAGGGCCGAACGCTGCTGATCGGGCAGTCGGCGCACGTCGGCGATCAGCCGGCGCAGCTTGTCGCGCCGCTCCGCCTCGACCACGGGATCCTGCACGCTGGACCGCAGCATTTCCAGGATCTCCGGCGGCGGTGGGGTGGGCCGGCGCAGCTCGTCAATGCAACGGTTGTGAGCCACGCGGAACAGCCAGGCGCCGAGCGACAGCTCGCGTTCATGGGCCCGCAGCCCGAAATAGGCGCGAACGAACACCTCCTGCAGCGCATCTTCAGCATCCGGCCGTCGGGGCAGCATCTGGCGGACATAGGCCAGGAGGCGCGTCTGATAGCGGTCGTGGATGACGCGGAACGCCTCGTCGTGGCCGTCGCGGAACAGCGCCACGAGCTGCTCGTCGGACCGGAGCCGCAGGAGAGCCCCCCCGATCGCGATCCTGCTCGGAGTAAGCCCTGCCGGTGCTTCGAATGCGGATGCTTCCACTGAGAACCCTGGCGGGAAGTTAGCGGTTGGTTGCGGAAAAGGCAACGTGGCGCGACCAAAAGGCAAGTTACCCTGTAGCCAGGATGGACCCCGCCTCTGGCATTGGAATTCCAGTGGCTTTCGGCGCCGGGTTGGTCTCGTTCCTCTCTCCCTGCGTCCTACCCCTCGTGCCGGGCTACATCGCGGCAGTGGCGGGCGTCAAACCGGAGGAGATTCGGGCCCGCCGGGTGCTCGGCCCCAGCCTGGTTTTCGTGGCCAGCTTCTCTGTGATCTTCATCGCACTGGGCCTTCTCGGGCAGCAGGCGCTCCGCGGAGTGCTCACGGGCCCCGCGGCGCTCAAGGTGAGCGGCGCGGTGATCGTCCTCATGGGCGTGCTGTTCGTGGCCGCCCCATTCCTGCCTCGGCTGTCGCGCGAATGGCACGTCGACGCGCTGGTCAGCCGGGCCGGGCGCGGCGGTCCGGTGCTCACCGGGGCGGCTTTCGCCCTGGCCTGGACGCCCTGCACCGGGCCCACGCTGGGGGCGATCGTCACGGCGGCCGGCGCCTCGCACTCCGCCGCCCACGGGGCCTTTCTGCTGGCCGTGTACTGCGCCGGGCTGGCCGTCCCATTCTTGATCACCGGGCTGGCCTTCGGGAAGGCCACCTCGGCACTGGCGGTGGTCAAGCGTCACTATCCGGTGGTCATCGGAGTGGGCGGGGCAGTGCTGATCGGGATGGGGGTACTGATCATCACCGGTGAGTTCACCCAGCTGAACATCACGATCAGCCACTGGCTTCACAGCCTGCATCTACCCGACCTCAACTCGTCTACCTAGCCCGGCCCGGCGGCGCGACGCGGCTGTCGCGACGGCCCGGCTTCCGTCGCCGGGGGGCGGGGCCCCGTTCAACCAGGGCCCGAACGGGTAATGCCGAATAAATGTCCTACCATTTCAGTTGGTCTTAGGCGACCCTAACTTGGTAGCCTGGGGGCCCCGCTTAGGGGACCCTAACCGTTATGTCCTTTTCCGAAACTGTTGCGCTAGGAGCGCTCGCCGGGTTCACCATCTACCTCGGCTTGCCCGTGGGCCGGCTCCAGCTGCTGGGCAGTCGCGCCCGGGTGGCCCTGGCCATGTTCGCGGTGGGGGTGCTGGCCTTCATCTTCGTCGACGTGATGAAGAACGGTGGCCAGATCGTCAACACGGCTCTGGACCAGGTCAAGCACCATCAGGGTTCCTGGGGTCACCTGATCTGGCTGGTGATCCTGCTGGGCGCGGGATTCTCCGCGGGCAGCGCGGGACTGGCTCTGTTGGAACGCCGGCTGCGGCCGCTGGGCGGACGGACGCCGATTGCCGGCGGGGCGGATGCTGCCGCGGCCGTGTCGCCATCCGAGGCCGAGGCGCTGGCGATTGAGCTGGATGCAGCGCGGACCCGGGCACTGCGCCGGGGTCTGACGATCGCCGCCGCCATCGGGGTCCACAACTTCGCCGAGGGGCTGGCCATCGGAGTGTCCGCTCGAGCCGGGGCGATCAGCCTGGCCACGGTGCTGATCGTGGGCTTTGCGCTGCACAACGCCACCGAGGGATTCGGCATCGTCGGACCGCTCGGCGACGTGCGCCCGTCCTGGGGCTGGCTCGGTCTGGTCGGCCTGATCGCCGGCGGCCCCACGTTCCTGGGCTCGATGGTGGGCTACGCGGTGACCAGCCACCCGCTGGAGCTCCTGTTCTACGCCACCGCCGGCGGCGCGATCCTGTACGTGATCGGCGAGGTGTGGACCGCGATGCGTCGGATGGGGCACCGAGAGCTGGGGCTGCTGATGCTGACCGCCGGGTTCACGGTCGGGGTGATCACCGACCTGGTGATTACCTACGGCGGGGGTTGATGCGCTAGACCACGCCCTTCTGACGGGCGGCAGCGACCATCTCCCGCAGCGTCTCGAGCGCGGTGTGGCTGGGTTCCCAGCCGAGCTGGCGGCGCGCCTTGGCGCTGTCCATCACTACCGGCACCCGAATGCTCTCCACCCACTGGGCCTGGGC
>DATKRM010000188.1:0-2647 GCA_035532195.1 Solirubrobacteraceae bacterium | reverse complement strand
GACAGGCGGTAGCTCGACGACTGCATGGCCTCCTGCAGGCGAGCCGGGAAGTTGGGGTCCTCGTCGGGGCTGTAGGTGGCGTTGGCCGCCGGGCAGCTCTTCTCGAAGGTCCGCGAGCAGATGTAGGGAACCCCCTGCGAGCGCGCGAGGGCCGGCGTGTCGGCCTCGGTCTGAGCCGCCACCGAGTTCCAGCGCTTGGCCAACAGATCGGTCGCCTTCGACGAGGTTCCGAACCGCTGGAACAGCGATGCGTTGTCGGCTTGGCGCACCTCCTGGGTCAGAAGATTGAAGCGCTCGACCTGGGTTTGCGCCTGCCCGCGGCCGATCGCCGCCGCGGTCAGCGACAGCGCCGCGTAACGCTCGGCCTGGGCATCGGCCCGGTCATGGGCCCGCAACGCGGAGACCTGGCCCCAGGCCACTAGGGCGCCGATCAGCGTGGTCACCACCACGGCCACGGCGATCGCCTTGCCGTAGCGGCCGGCGTGCTCCACTTCCTCGCCAACGATCTCGTGGACTCGGGGGATTTCGGGGCCTGTTTCCGGCATCGGTCAGGAGAACTGGACGATCAGGAACAGGACCAGGGCCGCCACGGCCAGCCCGCCGGCCGAACCGGCGAACCACAGCTTCAGCGGGCCGCGGATGATCGCGCCGAACGTCAGGAGCACCAGGACGGCGATGAACAGCGCGGCGATCCCGGTGAACCGCACCCCTTGGGTCTGCTCGGCCAGCGCCGCCGCGTGGAGCTGGTCCGGGTCCAAGCCATGCAACGCGGTGTCCCCGTTCTCGGCGTCGTCCAGGCCCGCCGAGGCGTCGTAGGGGTGGCCCGGTTTGTAGGTGCCGTCATGGCGCACGACCTGGTCGTTGGCGGTCGGGTTGCTGGGATCGAACGAGTAGTTGACGTGGACGATCTGGTTGCCCGCCGCCCGGGCCAGTCCGAGGTCGGCCTGTCCCTCGGCTCGCAGCTGATCACTCACTGGCCCACCCACCTGGCCGGCATCCTGGGGCAGCTGCTCGGCCAGCAGCGAGTACTCGGCGAACTGCCCGAACAGCCGGATGTCGGAGTTGACGGCGCTGTTGTCCTGGATCAGCTGCTGCTGCTGCTGAACCAGGTCCTGGCGCGAGAGCTCTTCCTTGTGCGTGGCGTACTCCTCGGACAGGGAGGCCCGCCAACCCACAATCGCCGCACACACCGAGACCACGACGATGGCCAGGGGAATCCACACATGCACGACCTCGTGCAGCGCCCGCTTCTCCAGGCTCTCGACCTGGCCGGCGGGCTCCGGGCTGTGTTCAGGCCCGGCCCCACCCTGATGTTCCTGTTCGCTCGACACAGATCGTCCCCATCGATCGCCCCGCTCGGCGCGATGCCAAGCCAGCGGCAGTGGCGAGACCCGGAATCGAACCGGGGACACCACGATTTTCAGTCGTGTGCTCTACCAACTGAGCTATCTCGCCCTGTCTTGGCGATGCTAGACAATCGCTTCCGATGCCGCCGAACCGGGTCCTGTACCTCCTCCGCCACGCCAAGTCGAGTTGGGACGATCCCGGAATCGAGGACCACGAGCGGCCGCTGGCCCCCCGGGGCAGGCGGGCCGCGCGGGTGCTGGCAGACCATGTCCACTCGGCCGGGATCATGCCGGAGCTCGTCCTGTGCTCCAGCGCGCGGCGCACGCGGGAGACCCTGGAGGGGGTGGACCCGCCGGGACAGTGGCAGATCGAGTCCGAGCTCTATGCGGCTTCGCCCGGCACGGTCCTGGCCCGGCTGCAGAGCCTCCCGGACGATGTGCGATCGGCCATGGTGGTCGGCCACAACCCGACCATGCAGGTGCTGGTGCTGCGCCTGGCGGCGGCGGCCGCCTCGGAGGCCGATCTGGAAGAGGTCCAGCGGAAATTTCCCACCGGCGCGCTGGCCACCTTGACCTTCGAGGGCGGCTGGAGCGAGCTGGCACCGGGTCGGGCCCGGCTGGCTTCTTACGTGCGACCTCGCCAGCTCGAGGGTCGGTAGCCTTTCCGCGTGCTTCGCGTCCCCTGGATCGTCGGTTTGATCACCTGCGCGGTCGCCGCGGCTGGGGTCGCCGGCTGCGGATCCTCGGGCTCCAGTGGCAGCCCGCTCCAGACCGAGTTCTCCTACCTTCCGGCCAACAGCCCCCTGGTGCTGACGATCCAGACGGATCCGAACTCGGCTGCGGTCAAGAACACGATGGCGTTCCTGGGCCGGTTTTCCTTCGCCCCGCTGCTGGAGTCGGCGGTGATCACCCGGCTGCGGCAGGCCGGCGTCGACTACAACGCCGACGTTAAGCCCCTGTTCGGGAATCCGGTGGCCTTTGCCATTCCCGCCTCGTCGCTGTACCGGAGCGGAGGAGGTCGCAACTACGTGGCGGTCTGGGTGACCAAGAGCTCCTCGGCGCTGAACTCGCTCATCCAGAGGACCTCCTCGGGCTTGCGCAAACTGGGCAGCCGGGGCAGCGCGACGCTTTACGGAACCGGCGGACGAACCGCGATTGCGGTCGACGGCGCCACGCTGGTGGTGGGAGCGACCCGGGCGTCGGTGATCGCAGCGCTGGATCGCCACGCCCAAGGCGGTGGTGTGTCGATGGCCTCATACGCCGCCAACACCACCGGGCTGCCGACCGACGCCGAGATCCAG
>DATKRM010000187.1:0-17397 GCA_035532195.1 Solirubrobacteraceae bacterium | reverse complement strand
GGTAGCCCAGGCCGGTCGTCACGTCTATGCACACCGCGCCGGGCGTGTAGTAGGGCGTCACCGGCCAGGTGACGGGCTGCCCCTGGCGGTCGACAGTGGTCAGCTCGGTAGTGATGAAGCGGTCGAAGACTGCCTGTACTTCTGCCGGCAGGGAGGCCGTCACTGCGTCGGTAGTTTATCCGTCGTAACCAGGGTCGCCGGGCAGCAGCACTCGGGCCTCCTCACCTGAGAGGACCACCCTCGGCTCCACCGGTTGGATCTCCCGGCTCCGGGCGTAGGTCAGCAGCTCGTCAGCCGAGGCGAAGCCCGACAGCTGCTCCAGGTGCTTGACGGTGGGAAACACCAGCAGCAGCTCACCTTGACGCCCCGCGTCCAGGGCGGCGCTCGGCGCGTACCAGCGGAAGTCCACGACCTCACTGCCGTCCACCCGCGGCTCCACGCCCTCGGGGAGGGCCGCCAGGAAGAACCAGGTGTCGAAGCGGATCTTCACCTGAGCCGGGGTGATCCAGCGGGAGAAGGGCACCAGCTCGTCTGGGGTCCGAAGCTCGATACCGGCCTCCTCGGAGAGCTCGCGCACGGCGGCCGCTCGCAGGGCGCGATCGCCCTGTCCCTCGCCGCGGTCCACCGCTCCGCCGGGGAACACCCAGGCGCCGCCCATGAACCGGGCCTCGGGGTTGCGCTTGACCAGCAGGACCTCAAGCGCCTGTGCGCCGCCGTGCAGGACGATCACGGTCGCCGCCGGACGCGGCACCGTGGCCTCGCCGAGATTCAGCTCCTCCCCAGGGCCGGGCAGGCGGTCGCTCTCCACCTCGATCACCCTATCGCTACGCTTCGCGGCGTGAAGTGGATGTGCGAGTCGTGCGGGTTCATCTACGACCCCGCTGAGGGGGACCCAGACGGGGGGATCCCGCCGGGGACCGAATTCGAAGCCATCCCCGAGACCTGGTTCTGTCCCGTCTGCGGGGCGCGTAAGCAGGACTTCACGCGGTTCGAGGAGTAGCTATCTCGCAGCGGAGGTACTTGACCGCGGTCGTCGGGCTGCTCGGGTTACTCATGCTCGCTGGGTGCGGGGGTGGGTTCAAGTCGCATGGCAGCACCGTCGTGACGTTCCTGCCGCCGGCTCCGCCATCGGAGCAGGGGATCCACAAGATCCAGCACGTGGTGATCATCACCCAGGAGAACCGCTCGTTCGACGAGTACTTCGGGACCTACCCCGGCGCCGATGGGATCCCGGGTCTCGGTGGCCATCCCGGCCCGCTGCCCTGCGTGCCGGATCCCGGTCGCCCATGTGTCAAGCCGTTCCACGACCGGAACGACCGCAACCTCGGAGGGCCGCACCGCCAGCGCGATGCCCACGCCGACATCGGCGGCGGTCAGATGAATGGCTTCGTGGCCGTGCAGCGGCGGGGCCGGCGAGGGTGTGAGCAGGTGTTCAACCCGGCCTGCGGGGTGTCCACGGGTCCCTCGGACGTGATGGGTTACCACACCCAAGCCGAGCTGCCCAACTACTGGGCCTACGCCCGCAACTTCGTGCTCCAGGACCACATGTTCCAATCAGACGCGTCGTGGAGCCTGCCCTCACATCTGTACACGGTCTCGGCCTGGTCGGCGCACTGCCTGAGCAGCGACCCCACCAGCTGCGTGAACCAGGACGAGAACCCGGGGTTCCCGCCCGACTACCAGCGCCACGCGCTCGGGGTCCCCAATCCGACCGTGCCGGTCTACGCCTGGACCGACCTCACATACCTGCTCCACAAGGTCGGGGTTAGCTGGGCGTACTACGTGTTCGCGGGCAGCGAACCGGACTGCCAGAACAGCTCGATCTCCTGCCCGCCGGTTCGGCAGAGCGCCAGCACTCCGGGTATCTGGAACCCGCTGCCCTACTTCTCCACGGTCCAGCAGGATGGGCAGATCTCGAACATCCAGAACCTGAAGAACTTCTACGCCGCGGCCAAGGCCGGAACGCTCCCCGCGGTCTCGTGGATCGATCCCAACGGAGCGGTGTCCGAGCACCCGCCGGCGCTGATCAGCAAGGGCCAGACCTACGTCACAGGTCTGATCAACGCGATCATGCACAGCCCCAACTGGTCCAGCACGGCCATCTTCCTGAACTGGGACGACTGGGGCGGGTTCTACGACCACGTGGCCCCGCCCACGGTGGACGCCAACGGTTACGGCCTCCGGGTGCCGGGAATGGTGATCAGCCCCTACGCCCGCCGCGGCCTGGTCGACCACAGCACCTATAGCTTTGACGCCTACCTGAAATTCATCGAGGACGACTTCCTGGGCGGGCAGCGGCTCGACCCAAACAGCGACGGCCGACCCGACCCGCGGCCGGACGTGCGAGAGAGCCTGCCGCAGCTGGCCGACCTGACCCACGATTTCGATTTCTCCCAGACGCCTCGGCCCGCGATGGTCCTGCCGGTCAATCCCCACACGGATCTGATCGCCCCGACGCCCGGGCAGGTGCGAGCCCGGCGGGCCCGGCTGAGGCCGCTGGTAGTGAGGGCGGCGGCGCGCTTGCTAGGGCTCACGCCGGCCCAGCTGCGGGCCCAGCTGCGCTCGGGAAAGACGCTGGCGCAGATCGCCCGGCAACACGGCACCACGCTGCGCGCGCTGCGACAGGCGATCCGGGGCCAGCTGGGCGGGCCGGGGCCGTAGGGGGCTTTGGCTCGTCTGAGCTACGCGGCCATGGGCAGCCGGCCGATCCCGACCTCGGCGATCGAGGAGGCGGTGATGGCTACCAAGCGCAGGAGGTCCGCCTCGGAGATCGACAGCGGCGGCATGAGCACGACCACGTCGCCCAGGGGCCGGATGATCGCGCCGCGCCGGCGGGCGGCCAGCGTCACCTGATGGCCCAACGACCCGGGCGAATCGCCGCCGGCCAGCTCGATCCCCACCATGAACCCGCGCTGGCGGACCTCTTTGACTCCGGGGAGGACGGCCACCCGCTGGGCCAGGCTCCGGGTCAGTAGCTCGATCTTGGGCTGCAACAGCTCGAGCGTGCGCTCACGCTCGAACACCTCGAGCGTGGCGACCGCGGCGGCACAAGCCAGGGGGTTGCCGGTGAAGGTGTGGCCGTGGAAGAAGGTGCGCAGCTCCTCAGCTCGGCCGAGGAAGCCCTCGTAAATCGGCTCGGTGCTCAGGGTGGCGGCCAGTGGCAGGTAGCCGCCGGTCAACCCCTTGCCCAGGCACAGGAGGTCCGGGGTCACGTCCTCGTGCTGGCAGGCGAACATTCGCCCGGTGCGCCCCAAGCCGGTGGCCACCTCGTCGCAGATCAACAGGACGTCGTGGGCGTCGCACAGCTCGCGGACCTGCCGGAGATAGCCGGCGGGCTGCATCAGCATCCCGGCCGCGCCCTGGACCAGCGGCTCGACGATCACCGCGGCGGTCGACCCGCCGCGGCCGCCGAGCAGCTCGGCCAAGTGCTCGGCGTCCCCGGCCCGGGCCCACCAGCTCTGAAACAGGAGCGGCTCGTAGAGCCCGTGGAAGGTGTCGATCCCGCCCACCGACACCGAGCCCACCGTGTCGCCGTGGTAGGCGTTCTCCAGGCAGATGAAGCCGGTCCGTCCGCGCTCGCCCTGCTGCACCCACCACTGGAACGCCATCTTCAGCGCCACCTCGACCGCGGTGGACCCCGAGTCGGAGTAGAACACGCGGCTCAGGCCGGCCGGGACGATGGCCACCAGGGCCTCGGCCAGCGCGATCGCCGGCTCGTGGGTCAGCCCCAGCATCGTCGAGTGCGCCACGCGGTCCAGCTGGGCTCGCACCGCCTGGTCGATCGTCGGGTGCCGGTGGCCGTGGACGTTGCACCACAATGATGAGACACCGTCCAGGTAGGCGTTGCCGTCGGTGTCGAACAGCCGGGTGCCCTCGGCGTGATCGATCACGAGCGGCTCGTCATCGCCGCACCAGGCCTCCTGCTGGGTGAACGGATGCCAGAGGTGACGGCGGTCGGCGGCCGCCAGCTCGGAGGTCCCACGCACCTGGCGAAACCTACTCACCGAACCGGTCGGAATCGCCTTCTGACAGCCTGGGGGCGTGCTCGGTTCTCGCGCCTCGACCAGAGGCCAGATACTCGCCGCGTCGTTGCTGATCCTGCTCGGGCTTGTGGCAGTGGTGCTCACGCGCGGCGGCTCGGCCTCGACGCCGGCCCGGCCCTACCTGGCGTCGATGTTCCAGGATGACGATCACCTGCTCTACAGCTCCGATGCCACCGTCGGCCGGAGCCTGGACGAGCTCAAGCGGCTGGGGGTCAACCAGATCCGGGCCACGGTGCTGTGGAAGAACCTGGCGCCTGACACCGCCTCACACACGACGCCGGCCGGTTTCAACGGCCGGGATCCCGGGGCCTACGCGGCCAGCGGCTGGGCGCCCTACGACCGGTTGGTCGAGCAGGCGGGGACGCGCGGGATCACGGTCAACCTCGACCTCACGGCGCCGGGGCCGCTGTGGGCCATGGCCCCAAATGCTCCGGCGGCGAAGTACAAAGACCACTGGTCCCCGTCGGCGCAGGCCTTCGGCGCCTTCGTGGCGGCCGTCGGCACTCGCTACAGCGGCCGCTACGCGCCGCCGGGGGCCAGCCACCCGCTGCCCCGCGTGAGCTTCTGGTCGGTGTGGAACGAGCCGAACCAGCAGGGCTGGCTGACCCCCCAATACCAGTCGGTGTCTGGGCAGCCGGTCATGGAGTCGGCCGCGCTGTACCGGGCCTACGCCGACGCGGCATTCGCGTCTCTGGGCCAGACGTCTCACCGGCCGTCCTCGGACACCATCCTGGTCGGCGAGCTGGCTCCGGAAGGCAGCGTCCACCCCACCTACGACTACCGGGATGCCATCCCTCCGATCAACTTCCTGCGCGGGCTGTACTGCGTAGACGCCGGCGACCGGCCGCTCACCGGCGCGGCGGCCAGCGCCATTGGCTGCCCCACCGGCGGTGACCCGGCCAAGTTCGCGGTCGCCCACCCGGCTCTGTTTCAGGCCACCGGCTTCGCCCACCATCCCTACTCGTTCTTCCTGGCGCCCTCGACCTCGATGTCGGAGACCGGCTTCGCGCCGCTGGCCGACTTGGGGCGGCTGGAACGCGAACTCGACGGCATCTTCAGCACCTATAGGGTGTCCCGCCAGATCCCGCTGTACCTGACCGAGTACGGCTATGAGACCTATCCGCCCAACCCCTGGCGCGGCGTCAGTCCCCGGTTGCAGTCCCTGTACCTCAACGAGGCCCAGTACATGGCCTGGCGCGACCCCCGGGTGCGGACCATGTCCCAGTTCCTGCTCTACGACGCGTTGCCTGATTTCGCCGCCCCGCGGGGCAGCCAGAAGTACTGGTCCACGTTTCAAACCGGCCTCCGGTTCGCCGGCGGGCGGGCCAAGCCGTCGCTGAACTCCTACCGGCTGCCGCTGTTCGTACCCAACCCGATCCTGGCGTCCAATCGAGGCGTGCTCGTGTGGGGGATGCTGCGGGCCGCGCCGCAGGGCACCCACCAGCAGGCCCAGATCCAGTGGCGGACGGCGGCTGGAGCCTCATTCCAGGCCTTGAAGACGGTGACCACGGACAACCCGGATCAGGTGTTCGTGACGTCGGTGACGCTGCCCGGCCCCGGCGTGATCCGGGTGGCCTGGACCTCGCCCTCCGGGGAGGTTGCCTACAGCCGGATGGTGGGGGTCCGCTCGGGCTAGCGGCCGCCGGCAGCGGCTAACGGCCGCGGGCCCGGGCTATCGCCCGCGGCCGGGGCTATCGCCCGCGGGCTAACAGCCGCGACCAGGCCTCGGCGGCGCGATACCCCGCCTCGCCGAGGCCGTGGCGAAGCGACGCCGCCCAGCGCGGATCCCAGCCCCGGGCGCGACCCAGCACCGTGAGCAGTCCGGCGCAGGCAAATGCCACGCTCAGTCCTGCCAACACCAGGAGCGGGGCTGGCCACCCGGCACTGGTCGACCCGGTAATGGATGGCGGCACGAACTGCGCAGCCGCCACGCTCTGCTGCCCGGCCGGGGCGCGGGTTCCGCCGGGCAGGCAGGCGCCCGCGCCCCGGGTGGCGAGCGCAGTCTGGATGGCGTTGGTGAAGTCGGCGAAGTACTGCTGGCCGTAGGTGTCAACACCCTTGAGCGCTGCCTGCAACTGCCCGCTGGTGAACTGGCACGGCGGGATCGAGCCGTTGGCTTGGTAGGCGGCCAGGACCTGGGAATAGATGCTCGGCGCGGCCGTGGCCCAGCCGGGCGAGGCGGCCAGTAACACCGTCACCAGGGCGGTCAGGCGTCTGAGTCGCACGGGCTGACGGTACCGCGACCGAGCCAGGCCTCCAGGGGAAGCTGCTGGCCGGCTTCGGCCAGCAGCTCAGGCTCGGGCCGCGCGATCGCCGTCAGCTCGGACACGTCGACCTGGCCCAGGCGAGCGATCGTCTCCCGGTTTGAGAGCTCGATCCGCTCAGGCAACTCGGGCCAGGGCGTGAGCACGACCCCGGCGACGGACAGGCCGGCGGCGCGGGCGGCCTCGAGCGTAAGCAGCGTGTGGTTGATCGTGCCCAGCCCCGGCCGGGCCGCGATCACCAGGGGCAACCCGACATCCGCCGCCAACGCCCGCACGTCGTAGCCGTCGGCCAGCGGGACCAGCAACCCGCCGACTCCCTCCACGATCACCGGCCCCTCGCCGGGTAACCGGGCGGCAATGGCCCGCCGTATGCGGTCCCGGTCAATCGGCTCCCCGGCCAGCTCGCCGGCCAGATGGGGCGACACCGCCGGCCCGTAGCGGACCATCGCCACCTGGTCGGGTTCGGCGCCGGATGCCTGAGCCAGGAGCTCGTGGTCGCGGGGCCACACCGGGTCCGCCGGCTCATCGAGACCGGTCAGGACAGGCTTCAGCGCGCGCACGGCCACGCCGCGGGCCCGGAGCGCCGCGACGATCGCCACGGCCACCACGGTCTTGCCCACGCCCGTGTCAGTCCCGGTGACGAACAGGCCGGCCAGAGCGCTGTTTCCCTGGTTAAGCGGCCAGGCGCTCGGAGGCTTCGACGTCGAACACGCCCGCGGGTTGCGATGCGACCGGCGGCGCTGGCGCGTCGACCCGGGGGGGCTGGAGCGGCTCGGGCTGCCGCCAGGGCTTGGGCGTGCCTACGCTGCCGGCGCCGGCAGCGTAGGCGAGGATCGCTGCGGCGGAGACCAGCTCGTCTGTCCGGTGAGAGGCCATGACAGCCAGGCGCAGGCGCGAAGTCATTGGCGGCACGGTGGGAGGCCGGATCGCCTGAGCAAACACGCCCCGCTTCAGCGCCGCCTCGCAGGCATCGACCGCGGCGTCGGCATCGCCGATGACCAGCGGCAGGATCTGGGTCCGGCAGCCCTCCATGTCGCAGCCGTGACGCTCGAGCTCTCGGCGCAGCGTGGCGGCGTTGCGCTGGAGGCGAGTTACCAGCTCAGGCCGTTCCTCCAGCAGCTGCAGCGCGGCCAGTGCCGCGGCCACCGCGGGGGGCGGAGGCGCGGTGGAGAACACGAACGTCCGGGCCGCGTTGACCAGGTACCGAGTCATCGTCTCATCACAGGCCACGAACGCGCCGTAGGAGCCGAGGGCCTTCCCCAGCGTGCCCACGATCACGTCCACCTCATCCTCGAGCCCGGCTTCGGCCACCGCGCCTCGCCCGCCGGGTCCGAGCGCTCCGGTGGCGTGGGCCTCGTCCACCAGCAGCCGGATCCGGTGACGACGGGCCAGAGCCGCCAGCTCGGGCAGGGGCGCGACGTCACCGTCCATCGAGAACACGCTGTCGGTCACGATCAGAGCCCCGCGCCCCTCCGCCTTGGCGATGCCCCACGCCAGGTGCTCGGTGTCCAGGTGCTCGTATACGAACACCTCGGCCCGGGAAAGATGGCAGCCGTCGATCAGCGACGCGTGGTTGAGCTCGTCGGAGAACACGACATCCCCGGGGCGGGCCAGCGCGGCGATCACGCCGGCGTTGGCCAGGAACCCCGAGCCGAACAGGAGCGCGCTCCGGCGGCCCTTGAACTCGGCCAGGCGCTCCTCCAGCCGGCGGTGGATTGTCATCGTGCCTGAGACCAGCCGCGATGCACCTGACCCGACGCCCCAGCGCATCGCCGCCTCGGCGGCGGCCTCCCGCACCCGCGGGTGGTCGGCCAGCCCCAAGTAGTTGTTGGAGCACAGCATCAGCACCGGCTTGCCGTCGAGCAGAACGTGTGGCCCTTGGGGCCCGGAGACCAGGCGGGTACGGCGCAGCAGACCGAGGTCGTCCAGCTCGCTGAGCCGTGCCTCGATCTCGATCATGCGGCCTCGGCGTTCTCCTGGCGCGGCGGGGCGTGGCGCTTGCGACTGAAGCGCAGTTGCGTCGAGGGGTCCCACAGGCGCACGTGAAGCTCGGGCGCAGGTGGCTCAGCCAAGGCTTGCGAGACCACATCGGGCGTCTCGCCGGCCAGCCAGCCGGCGCGGTTATCCGGGCGGGGTCGGGTGCCGTTATCCGGCTGGACGGCGACGTTCAACCCCAGGTCCTCGAACATCGACCGGTCCTGTTCCGGCGTGTTGCCCAGCGTGGTCAGGAAGTTGCCCATCATCACTCCGTTGACCCCGGCCTTGACGGCCAGCGGCTGGAGCTCGCCCAGATTCTCCACCCGGCCTCCGCACAGGCGGAACAGCGCCTCGGGCAGGATCAGCCGGAAGATGGCGATCCACTAGACGGCCTCCCAGGGGTCCATGAAGTCGCGGTCGCCGAACTTGGTCCCGGGCCGCGGGTTGAGCAGATTGATGGGCACGCTGGTGGGGTTGATCTCAGCCAGCTGGAAGGCCATCTCCACCCGCTGCTCGCGGCTTTCGCCCAGATTCAAGATCCCGCCCACGCAGGTCTCCAGCCCGGCCTCCTTGACCGCCTCGATCGTCCGCACCCGGCCCTCGTAGCGGACGGTGGTGGAGACCTCGGGGTAGTAGGACTCAGCTGTCTCGACGTTGTGGTGGACGCGTTGGATACCAGCGTCTTTGAGCGCCCGCGCGCGCTGGGCCGAGATGTGGCCGACCGACGCGCAGCGCTTGAGGTTGGTGTGCTCGGCCACTAGGCGAGCCCCGGCCAGGACCTTTTCGAAGTCTCGCTTGGACAGCCCCTGTCCCTGGGTGACCATGCAGAAGCGATGGGCGCCGGCCGCCTCGGCCGCCCGGGCGTGCTCCAGGATCTGCTCGGGGTCCATCATCGCGTGCATCGGGGTATCGGCCTCGGCGTAGCGCGACTGGGCGCAGAACCCGCAGTCCTCGGCGCAGCCGCCCGACTTGGCGTTGACCAGCGAGCACATGTCGGTCGAGTCCGCGAACCGCTCGGTCCGGGCGTTCCAGGCGCGCTCCACCAGCCCCTCGATCTCTCCCGGGTCCTCGACTTCCCCCAGACGCAGCGCCTCAGCGCGGGTGATCAGCGGCGGCACGGAGCGAAAACATAGGCGGCGCTCCGGACGGCTAGTTCAGCGATCGCGCCATTGCGGCGGGCGCTTCTCGCCGAACGCCCGCACGGCTTCCTGGAAGTCCTCCGAGGACAGCGAGGCGCGGCGCAGGTCGAGCAGCTGGCGCTCCACCTCCGGCTCCAGGTCGGCCTCGGCTGCGAGTACGGCCCGGATCACCTGCTTGTTGCCCCGCTGGGCGATCGGCGCCTTGGCCGCCAGCTCGGAGGCCAGCTCGACGGCTCGCTCGGACAGCTCGTCGTCGCCGGCCACGTGGTTGACCAGGCCCCAGGCGCTGGCCGTGGCGGCATCGATTCGCCGCCCCACCAGGAACAGCTCGCGCGTGCGCGCGGCGCCGATGGCGTCGATGAACTTGCGGATCCCGGTGTGGGAGTACACGAGCCCGAGCTTGGCCGGCGGCATGCCCAGGCTGATCCCGGCGGCGGCCAGTCGCAGATCGCAGGCCAGGGCCAGCTCCAGCCCGCCACCGATCGTGTGTCCGTTCAGCGCCGCCAGGGTGGGATACGGAAAGGACTCCACCGCGTCGATGGCGGCGGCGAACGGGTGGGCTACGAGACGGTCGGCCTCCTCGGCCAGCGCTCCATCCGGCAGGCCGGCCAGGTCGTAGCCGGCGGAGAAGGTGGGGCCTTCGCCGGTCACGATCACGCAGCGGGCGTCGAGCTGCGCCATGGTCGAGGCGAATGCATCGAGGATCGGGTGATCGAGCGCGCCACGCCGATCGGGATTCGAGATGGTCAAGCGCGTGACACCGGGGGCCGGCTCGTCGGTGACCAGGCGGCCTGCTGGCCTATTCGAGGACAACGAGCGTGTCGCCCTCCGAGACCGATTGCCCCTCTGAGACCAGGATCTCCTTGACCACGCCTGGGTCCTCCGCTTCGACCGGCATCTCCATCTTCATCGACTCCAGGATCACCACCGTGTCGCCCTCGTCGATCTGGTCGCCGACGCCGACCTCGATCTTCCACACGGTCCCGGTGATGTGGGCCTCCACCTCAGGCAAGAGCGTCCTCCTCTGCTGGGATTGACGGTGCGCTGCGGCCGGGAGCATAAGGGTCCGCGCCGGCAGGTAGGTGCGGGCCGCGGCCGTGACCGGACGGCGCTTTCCCCCAGTTTCCGGGATTGCCGGCGGGAAAAGCCTTGACGCCGCGGGCTCGTCCGGGTTGCATCGCGCGCCAGGAGAGCCCATGGAGGACAAGAGCCTGTTCATCAGCTCGTGCTCGCGCCGTGACCTGGCGCGCCGTCGTCCCCACCGATCTTTGCCCCCGCTCCCGATCGCCGTCATCGTTCTGGCGCTGGCGATGGCGGCGTTGGGGGTTCTGCTGGCGGTCCGGGGACCCTTCTAGGCCAGCGAGAACTGGTCCGGATCGGGTCCGATTCGCTGACCCGTGTCCAGCCGATCGATTGCTCTCATCTCATCCGTCGTGAGCTCGAAGTCGAAGATCCGGAAGTTCTCTTCGATCCGGGCCGGCGTGACCGACTTGGGGATGACCACATTCCGCAGTTGGATGTGCCACCGCAGGATCACCTGGGCCGGGCTGCGACCGTGCCGCTCCGCTATCTCTCGGACGGCCGGCTCGTCCAGCACCTGAGCCTGAGCCAGCGGGCTCCAGGCCTCGGTGAGGATCCCCTGCTCGGAGTGAAACCGCCGCAGCTCGGCCTGGGGGAGTCGAGGGTGCAGCTCCACCTGGTTGACCGCCGGGACCACGCCGGTGGCCTCGATGATCCGTTCCAGGTGCGAGACGTTGAAGTTGGAGACGCCGATGGAGCGGGCGCGGCCGTCGGCCTTGATCTCGGTCAGGGCCTTCCAGGTCTCCACGTACAGGTCCCGGGACGGGACCGGCCAGTGGATCAGGTACAGGTCGACATAGTCGAAGCCGAGTCGTTCCAGGCTGCGTCCGAAGGCGCGCAGCGCGGACTCGTGTCCGTGGCTGCTGTTCCACAGCTTGGTGGTGACGAACACGTCCTCGCGGGGGAGCCCGCTGCGGCGGATCGCCTCGCCCACGCCGGCCTCGTTGCGATACGCCGCGGCCGTGTCGATCGACCGGTAGCCCGTGGACAGGGCATGGGACACCGCCTCGGCCGTGTCCTCGGGCGGCACCTGGAACACCCCGAACCCCAGCTGGGGAATGCGGCGGCCGTCGTTCATCTCGAGATAGGGGACTGCGGAGGTCTCTGTGGTCATGGGGTGGAGCTTCCCACACGCGGTTAGGCTCACACCACCGTGATCCTCGCGATTGATCAGGGCACCACCGGCACAACGTGCCTGGTGTTCGATCCCGGAGCGGAGCTGATCGGGTGGGCCTATCGGGAGTTTGGCCAGCACTACCCGCGGCCCGGCTGGGTCGAGCACGACGCCGGCGAGATCTGGGAGGTCACATGGGCGGTGGCCCGCCAAGCGCTGGCCGACGCCGGCGTGGACGCGGGGGAGCTCGAGGCGATCGGGATCACCAACCAGCGGGAAACCGTGTGCGTGTGGGATCCGGCCACCGGCGAGCCGCTGCACCGGGCCATCGTGTGGCAGGACCGCCGGACCGCGGCCCGCTGTGATGAGCTCCGGGCCCAGGACCGGGAGCCGATGATCCGCGAGCGCACGGGGCTGGTCCTCGACCCCTACTTCTCAGCCACCAAAATCGAGTGGCTGCTGGAGAACGTGGATGGCTTGAGGGATCGGGCTGCGTCCGGGCGGGCGATGTTCGGGACGGTCGATGCCTGGTTGTTGTTCCAGCTATGCGGCGAAGCCGCCACTGATCCATCCAACGCGTCGCGGACGATGCTGTTCGACATCCGGAGCGGGGCTTGGGATCCGGAGCTGCTGGAGCTGTTCGGAGTACCCCAGCGCGCGCTCCCCGCGGTGGGAGCGAGCAGCGGCAGCCTGGGGGTGACTCGGGCCGAGCTGCTGGACGGTCACCAGGTGTCGGTGGCCGGGGTGGCGGGGGATCAGCAGGCGGCGCTGTTCGGCCAGGCATGTGTCGACCCCGGGCTGGGCAAGAACACGTACGGGACCGGCTCGTTCGTTCTCCAAAACACGGGCTTTGCCGCGCCCGCTCCTCCCGACGGACTGCTCAGCACCGTGGCCTGGAGGATCGGCGAGGGGCGGCTGGCCTACGCCCTGGAGGCCGCGATCTTCGTCACCGGCGCGGCGGTGCAGTGGCTGCGGGACGGACTGGGGATCATCGCCGGGGCGCAGGAGACAGAGGCGCTGGCCGAATCACTTGACAGCAACGACGGTGTGTACTTCGTGCCCGCGCTGACCGGACTCGGCTCCCCGCACTGGGACCCCTACGCCCGCGGCACGATCGTCGGGCTGACCCGCGGCTCGACCCGCGCCCACCTGGCCCGGGCGGCACTGGAGGCGATCGCCTATCAGACGCTCGACGCCGTCCGGGCCATGGAGAATGTCTCCGAGGTGGAGTTCACCGAGCTGCGAGCCGACGGCGGCGCCACGGCGAACCCGTGGCTGATGCAGTTCCAGGCGGACATCCTGGGAGTGCCCGTGGTGGTGCCTGAGGTGGCGGAGACCACGGCGCTGGGCGCGGCCTATCTGGCCGGGATCGGAGTCGGGCTATGGACGGTCGAGGAGGTCAAGCAGAGCTGGCGGGTCAAGCACCGCTACGAGCCCCGCATGTCGGTTGATGCGCGCGACAGCCTGGTGTCCGGGTGGCGGCGCGCGCTGGAGCGCGCCGGTGGCTGGGCGGAACACTGAGAGCGGCGCGTCACCGGGTCCGCTAAACGGGGTACTCACTTAACGTGACCGACGTCGAGCTCAAGCCCCAGGTCTACAAGGACCCGCGGCCCAAGGAGTACTTCGATCAGTTCCACGCGCGGGCGCGCCGGGGGCCGGCCGGGTGGACGTACGAGCTCACGCGCTCCTTCGTCGTCCCGTACTTGCTGTTTTTTTTCCGAACCCGCGCCATATCCGCGGAGAACGTCCCCAACGGGCCGGTGATTCTGGCCCCCAATCACGGCTCGTTCATGGACCACTTCTTTGCCGGTGCCTTCCCGCGCCGTCGGGTTCGGTTCATGGCCAAGTCACAGCTGTTCGGCAACCCCGTGGCCACCTACATCTTCAGCCACGGCGGTGTGTTCCCGGTTCGGCGTGGGCATCACGACGAGGAGGCGTTCCAGACTGCTTTCACGCTGCTGGGGCGCGGTGAGCTGGTGGTCATGTACCCGGAGGGGGGACGCTCCCGCACCGGGAAGATCGCCGACGGGGCCAAGCCGGGGATTGGACGCCTGGCCCTGCAGTCAGGCGCTCCCGTGGTCCCAGTGGCGATTCTCAACTCCTACCAGGTGCGCAACTGGAAGCGTCTGCAGTTCCCCAAGGTGCTCGTGCAGTACGGCGAGCCGTTTCGCTTCGAGATTGAGACGGACCCCAGCCGAGAGCGCCAGCAGGAGGTGGCGGATTACATCCTGGACCGCATCCGGGAGGTGCACGCCGAGCTGAGCCGGCTGGGCTACCGCGGCGCGTTGCGGGCCGCCCGGCAACGCCGGAAACAGGGCCCGCCGTCACGCTCCACGCCGGCCTCGGGAGCTGCGGCTCCTGGCTCCTCCTGACCTAGATGTCCTACCTCTGGCTCAGGCTGGGGCCGAGGTGCTTCAGTCGATGTGGGACGGGCCAGGGCAGGTGGGCGTGTGATTCCCACAGCGTGGTCGATTCTGTCTCCTCTACCGACCAAATCGACCACGCTAGTGCTGGGGGCGTCCTCTTCGCGACTGCGCAGTACCGTGTCGTCGGATATGGCCCTGCTGCGAGACGGACTGCTTGCCGATCGAGCTATCGCGCTGGCCGGCAGCGTGCCCGGGCCGGTCCGGGACGGTCTGGCCGGCCTGGGTGCGCGGGTGGAAACTGTCCCCGACGACCTACCCGAGGAAGATGACGCGGTGGGGTCCTGGTCCCGCCAGCGAGCGCCGCTTCACGCGATCGTGTTCGACGCGGGCGGGGCGTTCGGCGAGGGAGGATCGGACGCGCTGATCGGGGCGCTGGAGCAGGCGTGGTCGGCGGTGCACGAGGTGGCGGCCGGTGCGCTGATCGAGGCCGATGAACCGGGCAAGGTGGTGCTGATTGGTCCGCGGCCCGACGCGGGACCGCTCGCCGAGGCGGCCCGAGCCGGCCTGGAGAACCTGGCCCGGACGCTGTCGGTGGAGTGGGCCCGGTACCAGATCACGGCGGCGATGGTCGCGCCCGGTGCCGAGACCGACGATGGGCCGCTGGCCGAGCTGGTGGCGTTCCTATGCTCGTCGGGCGGGGAGTACCTCAGCGGGTGCCGGCTGGAGTTGGGAGCGCTGGCCCGGTGAGCCGGCGCGCAGTCGCCGGGCTGGTGGCGGCCGGGGTCCTGGCCGCCGGCTGCGGCAGCTCGTCCAGCCGCTCGAGCTCGGCCCGGCTGGCCACGGCCACACCCGTCCCATCCACCCAGACCCATACCCAGCCGCCGCCCACCAAGCCGGCCCCGCCGGCGCCTCGCCCCGCGTCATCGCTGCCCCCGGGCAACAACGGGTCGCTCCCGCAGACCCACCAGCAGCCCAGCTCGGACACGCCGGCATTCAAGGCCGAGATGGCCGCTCTGTGGTCAGGCGTACAGACGAACTCGGTCCAGGCCGCTCTGCCCGCGTTCTTTCCCGAGCCTGCCTATGCCCAGGTCAAGGCGATCTCCGATCCGCAGGGCGACTGGCAGAGCCGGCTGGCGGGGAACTTCAAGCTTGACCTGGCGGCGGCGCACAACCTCCTGGGCAGCGGTAGTGCCAACGCCCAGCTGGTGGAGGTCGATGTCCCGTCCCAGTACGCCCACTGGGTGGATCCTGGTGCCTGTTACAACCGACTCGGCTACTGGGAGGTTCCGAACTCCCGAGTCGTGTACCGGGAGGGCGGGCAGATCAAGTCGTTTGGGATCGCGTCGATGATCTCGTGGCGCGGCTACTGGTACGTCGTGCACATGGGATCGGTCACCGGGGGTGGCGGGACCGTGGACGATCCTGAGACCGGGAAGGGAACCCCGGCCTCCTCCTCGACCTGCTGAGGCTAAGCGAGCGCGCCCGACGGGTCGCTGATGTGGACCATCAGCTTGCCCAGATGGGCGCCGGTGAACAGATCGACCAGGGCCTCGGGGGCGCTGGTCAGACCCTCGCGGATGTCCTCGCGCGTGCGCAGCTGACCACTTTGCACCAGCGGCGCCAGCGCGGCCAGGGCCTGGGGCATCTGGTCGACATAGTCGAACACCAGGAAGCCCTCGACCCGGGCTCGGCGCACCAGGACGTTGATGTAGTTCCGCGGTCCGGGGGGCGGCGTCGAGTCGTTGTAGCCGGAGATGGCACCGCAGAACACGACGCGGCCATGCAGGGCCAGGCGGTTCAGCGCGGCCTCCAGGATCTCCCCGCCCACGTTGTCCCAGAACACGTGGATGCCGTCAGGGCACAGCTCCTTCAACCGCCGGGACACGTCCTCGGCGTGGTAGTCGATCGC
Organism: Solirubrobacteraceae bacterium; assembly: GCA_035532195.1. Lineage (GTDB taxonomy): Bacteria > Actinomycetota > Thermoleophilia > Solirubrobacterales > Solirubrobacteraceae > Palsa-465. The sequence goes on along the minus strand of DATKRM010000187.1, from coordinate 1,505 downwards.
TCCGTCGAAGCCCAGGTCATCCGTCAGCCAGGCGCACTTGTCGGGCCCGCCGGCGATCCCGATAACCCGGCAGCCCTTGAGCTTGGCCAGCTGACCGACCACTGATCCGGTGGCTCCGGCGGCGCCCGACACCACGACGGTCTCCCCGGGCTCGGGCTTGCCCACGTCTTCCAACCCGAAGTACGCGGTCAGGCTCGTCCACCCGAGCGCGCTCAACGCATCGATTGGGGCGAGACCCTCCGGGAGCTTGGACACCGGCCCCGGCCCGGCGACGTCAACCACGGCGTAGTCCTGCCAGCCGAACATCCCGAACACCAGCTCGCCTTCGGCGAAGCCCGCGGCGGAGCTGGAGACCACCTCGGCCACGCACCCGCCCCGCATGACCTCGCCGATCTGCACGGGTGGGATGTAGGACGGCGCATCGGACATCCATCCGCGCATGGCGGGATCCAGCGACAGATACAGGTTGCGCACCAGCAGCTGGCCCTCGCCTGGCTGGCCGACCTCCTGCTCGCGGCGCTCGAAGTTGGACGGCGCAACCATGCCCTCGGGACGGCTCGCCAGTACCCATTGCGTGTTACGAAGCTCGGTCATGGCCGAACCTTATCTCGGGGTGGCCGAGCTGGCCGAGAGCCGAGTGCCGCTGGCGGCTACTCGGCGGCCCAGGGCACGATGACCGCGTCCTCGTCCGCGGAGTCCCGAGCCACCACGTACTCGGCGGGCTCGGTGCCGGACAGGTTCTCCAGCACATGCGTCTCCCGGGGCGGGACGTAGACCAGGTCGCGGGGCTCCAGCGTCAGCTCTTGTTCCAACCGGTCACCCCACCTGACTCGGAGGCTCCCGGACAGCATGTATACGGCGCTCTCGCAGTTCTCGTGGTAGTGGGGGCGCGATTGCGCCCCCGGCGGCACCCGAAATACGGCCATGTAGACGTTGCGCGCCCCGGCGGTGGCCTGCGAGATCTCCGACCCGCCCACCACTCCGCGGGGGACGTCCCGGTCAGGTCCCGGCTTGATGACCTGCACGAGGGGCGAGTCTACTCACGCTCGGGGGCCGCGACCTCGATCTGAAGCGGGGGCTGATCGGCCGCCTCGTGGTCGACCTGGAGGGTCGTGTGGCGCACGTCGAAGCGGTCGCGCAACAGCGTCTGGAGCTCACGCCGCAGCTCGTGGCAGTCCGCGCCCGAGCGCACCACCACGTGCGCGGACAGCGCCGGGAACCCGGAGGTGACCTCCCACACGTGGAGGTCGTGGACCTCCACGACGCCTGGCTGCGCGGCCAGCTCGGGGCCGACCCGCTCAGGATCAAGGCCAGCCGGGGCCGCCTCCAGGAACACCCGTCCGGACGCCTTGAGCAAGCCGTAGGCCGCGTACAGCATCAGCGCCGCGATCACCAGTGACGCGATCGGGTCCGCTCGCTGGAAGCCGGTGCCCAGGATCACCGCCGCCGCGACGGCGGTGGCGATGAACCCATACAGGTCGGTGAGGATGTGGCGGTAGGAGCCT
>DATKRM010000186.1:0-2299 GCA_035532195.1 Solirubrobacteraceae bacterium | reverse complement strand
TGAGTCCACCTGGACCGATCTGCCCTGGAAGTTCGAGGCCGGGACCTCCCAGATCGCCGAGGCGATCGGGCTGGGGGCCGCGGTCGACTGGATCCGGGCGATTGGGGTGGAGCAGATTCGGGCCCACGAGGAGGGGCTGGTGGCCGAGGCCCTGGCCCGCCTACGCTCCGAGGTTCCCGGCATCACCATTCACGGCCCGGCCGACGCCGCCGACCGGGGGGCGCTGATCTCGTTCTCGCTGGAGGGCGCGCATCCCCACGACGTGGGGGAGATCCTGGGTCGCGAGGGGGTGTGCGTGCGGGCCGGACACCACTGCGCCCAGCCGCTCATGCGGCGCCTGGGGGTGGCGGCGACCACCCGCGCTTCGTTTGCCGTCCACAACTCGCCGGCCGACGTCGAGGCGCTGGTCGACGGGTTGGAGCGGGTACGGCAGGTCCTCCAGCTCTAGCGACCCTTCCCCTGGCGGCGCTCCCGATATAGGGTCCGCGTATGGGCACTATTCAGCTCACCACGAAGTTCTTTTTCCTGGCCTTCCTGCTGTACCTGTTCCCGGCGTGGGCTCGGGTGGATGACGAGGCGGCGGTCAAGGTCGGGTGGGGGACCAATGACCTGCAAGTTCCGGCCGGGACGCGTCGGATCGAGGTCTACTTCCCCTACATATTCATGCCCAAGGCCGGGCGCAACGACATCCAGGTCGACGTGGCCGAGGGTCAGACCGTCAAAGTGACCTACAAGGCGCCGTGGCTGGTCTTCCTCAAGGGGAAGCTGCAGGTCGGCTGACGCCGCTACTCAACCAGGGGCGGATCCCGGAGCTTCGAGTTGAGCCGCTCCGACAGCGCTTGGGAGGCGGCGCGGGCGGCGGCTAGCTGCTCCTGTTCGTCGAGGCCCTTGAGCCGAGCCAGCTCGCGGGCCTCGGCGGCCACTTCATAGCGCTGGCGCGCCGCGGCGGTCTGGGCCGCGGCCTCACGGCGGAGCAGCTCGGCGCGTTCAGAGATCGCGGCGGCGGGCTGATCGGCCGCGTGGACCTCCACGGCGGTTCGCTCCGGCGTGAACGTGAACGAACCCGAGTCGGTGAGGGCCGGGCGATGGCACACCGTCTCGATGGTGATCGAGCCATCGTTTTCGACTTCGGTCGACACCTCGTAGCGGGCGTAAGGCTCGATCGCCTCGAGCCAGTGCTGGCGGTCCACCAGCAGGTCGTGGTTGTCCCGCGCGACCAGTTTGTCGCTGGTCCAGGCGCCGAGGTGGATCCAACCCCAGTGCGTGGCGGCCAGGATGATCCCTACCCAGAGCTCAACCACTCCGGTAACCGCCGAGCCCGACAGGAGCTCGACCACGCCCAGGATGGCCAGCGCGATCCCGCCGAGGAGCGTGAGCCCGCCCAGGGCGACTCCGGCCGCCACCAGCTGGGAGCGCCCGTGTCGGGCCGGAAGTGGGACCGGACGGGACATGGAGCCAGGCAGCGTCTCGGGGCCGGCATCGAGCAGCCGTTCGTCGGCAGATCGCCCAACCAGCTGCTCCGGTGGCGAATCGTCGGCCATGGTCTGATGGTGAAGCTACTCCTCGCGGGGTGTAACGTTCGGAATTGGGCGCCATGCCGATCTTCTTCTTCACCGTCGAACAGCAGGAGCGGGCAATCGTCGAGCGGTTCGGCAAGTTCGTGCGCGTGGCCAGCCCCGGCCTACAGACCAAGACGCCGTTCGTGGAGCGGGTGGCCGGCCGGGTCAGCCTCCAGGTCGAGCAGCTCAACTCGCAGATCGAGACCAAGACCAAGGACAACGTGTTCGTGGTGGTCAAGCTGGCCGTCCAGTACAAGGCCGGCGCCCAGCCCCAGCAGGTCCAGGATGCGTTCTACAAGCTCGATAACCCCGAGATCCAGATGCAGTCCTACGCGTTCGACGTGGTGCGCTCGCACATCCCGAGCATGGACCTGGACGAGGCCTACGCCGACGCCGACACGATCGCCAAACACATCCAGGACACGCTGCACAACCAGATGGCCGAGTACGGCTATGAGATCGTCAAGGCGCTGATCACCAACATCGAGCCCGACCAGCGCGTCAAGGACGCGATGAACAACATCAACGCCTCGCAGCGCAACCAGATCGCCGCGGCCGCCCAGGGAGACGCGCAGAAGACGCTCGCGGTCAAGAAGGCCGAGGGTGAGAAGGAGACGATGCGCCTACAGGGCGAGGGAGTCGCAGCCGAGCGCCGGGCGATCGCCGAGGGGCTCAAGGAGTCGCTCGCGATCATCGCCGAGCAGGGGCTTGACCCCAAGGAGGCGATGGCGCTGGTCGCG
>DATKRM010000185.1:0-9887 GCA_035532195.1 Solirubrobacteraceae bacterium | reverse complement strand
GATCTCGACGTCACCGAACTTGGCCGCGTCCACCAGCATCGTCCCGTCGGCGGCCTCCACCTCGCGGCCGTCGATCGTTAGCTGGATTGTTTTCTGGTCGGGTCGGGGCATTCAGTGCGTGGGTATCGGCCCCTCGGGCTTGCCGCCCGCTCGGCCTCCGGCCTCGCCGATTAGGGCGGCGCCCGAGTCATCCGGCTGGGGGTCAGCCACTCCGATCGGGATCACGTCCCCCGATGCACCCGCGCCAGACCCCAGGCGCGCGGCTTCGATCTCCGCCTCCAGCTCGTCCCGGAACTTCTCGATCATCGAGCCGATCGGCATGGCCATGGCGTCGCCCAGCACGCACAGGCAGTGACCGATGATCGCGGTCTGGACCGAGGCCATGATGTCCAGGTCCATGGGGGTGGCGTCGCCGGCCTCGATCCGCCCCAGCATCTTGACCGTCCAATTGGTGCCCTCGCGGCAGGGGACGCACTTGCCGCAGGACTCGTGCGCGTAGAACTTGGCCAGCGTGGTGGCCACCTCGAGCACGCTGTGCGAGTCGTCGACCACGATGATCGAGGCGGTGCCGAGCATGCTGCCCGCCTTGGCCAGGTTGTCGAAGTCGTAGGTGATGTCGAGATCGTCCTTAGTCAGGACGGGAGAGCTCGACCCCCCGGGGAACCAGAACTTGATCTCGCGGCCGTCCGGCGGCCCACCCCCCAACCCGTAAATGACCTCTCGGGCAGTGATCCCGAACTCGATCTCGTAGTTGCCAGGCCGCTGTATGTCGCCAGAGATCGAGACGAGCTTGGTGCCAGCGGAGGTCTCGGTGCCGAGCTTGGCGAACTCCTTGCCGCCCATGGCGATGATGTGGGGGAGGTTGGAGATGGTCTCCACGTTGTTGATCAGCGTCGGGCCGTGATACAGGCCCTCGATCGCCGGGAACGGCGGCTTGAGCCGCGGATTGCCGCGCTTGCCCTCCAGCGAGTCGAGCAGGCCGGTCTCCTCACCGCAGATGTAGGCGCCGGCCCCGCGGTGCAGCACCAGGCTCACCGAGTGCCCAGAGCCGAGGATCCGCTCGCCCAGGCACCCCGCCTGGTAGGCCTCGGCTATCGCGGCGTCCAGGATGTCCGCCTGCTGGGCGTACTCGCCGCGGATGTAGATGAAGGCGTGGTTGACCTCGCCCGCCCAGGAGGCGATGGCGATGCCCTCGATCAGCTGGTGCGGATTCTTCTGCATCAGCTCGCGGTCCTTGAACGTCCCTGGCTCGGACTCGTCGGCGTTGCAGACCAGGTACTTGTCCATGTGGCCGTGGGGCAGGAACGACACCTTCTTGCCCATTTCGAAGCCGGCCCCGCCCCGCCCCCGGAGGCGCGCGTCGGTGAGGTCAGCCAGCACCTGCTCGGGCTCGCGGTCCAGGGCCTTGCGCAACGACTCGTAGCCGCCGCGGCGCCGGTAGACCTCGATCGTGTTCAGCCCCGGCTCGTCGATCGCGTCGAGCAGCATCGTGCGCGGGCCGGGTGGCTGAACGCAGGAGCGTCTGAGCAGCTGCTTGTCCTCCAGCACCGGGCGCCCGGCCAGCACGTCATCCACGATCTGCCCGGTGTCCTCCTGGTCCAGCGGACCCACGTACACGCCGTCCACCGAGGCCATGGGAGCGATGTCACAGGCCCCCAGACACTCGAATGAACGCACGTGGATCGTCTCCTGGCCGGAGGCGGCGGCGATCATCGCCTCGTACAGCTCGTCGGCCCCGCGCAGCGAGCACGTGATGTTGGTGCAGACGTACACGTCGTGGAATGGCGGCCCGCCCACCCGGGGCTCGGTCTCGAGCATGTCGTAGAACGTGGCCACGCTCCACAGGTACGCCGGCGTGACCTGCATCACCGCGGCCACCTGCTCGAGGGCCTCGGGCGAGCACCAGCCGTGGAGCTCCTGGGCGGCGTGCAGGGCGGGGATCGTGGCCGAGTGCGGGTCCGGGTACCTGCTCATCGCCTCGGTCACCGTTTGCCGCAGCTCCTCCGGCACGGGCGTGGTGGCTGGGTCCGGCACCGTCTCCGGGTACTTGAGAAGGTCGACTTCCTCGTCCCACCCCGGAACTCGGGAGCCGTGCTCGAACCGGGGCACTGGCGGCGGGCCGCCGATCACACTCATCGGTCGATCCCCCCGAGGATCGGGTCGAGCATGGCCAGGGTGGCGATCAGGTCGGCGATGTAGCCGCCCCGCACCATGTGGGGCAGCGCCTGGAGGTTGCTGAAGCTGGGATCACGCATGTGGACCCGGGCGGGCTTGGCCGACCCGTCGGCTCGGACGAAGCAGCCGAGCTCGCCGCGCGGCCCCTCGACCGGGTAGTAGCACTCGCCCGGCGGCACGCGGAAGCCCTCCGTGACCAGCTTGAAGTGATGGATCAGGGCCTCCATGCTGGTGGCCAGCTCGTGGCGAGGAGGCAGCGCCACCTTGCGGTCGGGCGAGATGAACGGGCCCTCGGGCAGCCCGTCCAGCGCCTGGCTGATGATCTTGGTCGACTCGTACAGCTCGGCGTGTCGGACCCGGTAGCGATCGTAATTGTCGCCCACCGTGCCCACGGGGATCTTGAAGTCGAAGTGGTCGTAGCTCGAGTAGGGCTGCGTCTTGCGCAGGTCCCAGGGGTGCCCGGAGGCCCGCAGCAGCGGCCCGGTGACCCCGAGCTGGAGCATCGTCTCCTGGTCGACGATGCCGGTGCCGCGGAGGCGCTCGAGGATGATCTGGTTCTTTGAGAACAGGTCCGCGTACTGGTCCGCGCGCGAGGGCATCGCGTCAACGAACTCGCGCAGCTTCGGGGCGAAGCCGCGAGGGATGTCCTCGAACACTCCACCAACCTGGATGTAGCGGGTGTGCATCCGCTGGCCCGAGGACATCTCGAACAGGTCGAGGATCTTCTCCCGCTCGCGCAGGCAGTACCAGAACATCGAGATCATGCCGAGGTCGAGCGCGCTCGTTCCCAGCCAGAACAGATGGGATGCGATCCGGTTGAGCTCAAGGTGAATCACCCGCAGGTACTGGGCTCGCGGGGGGATCTCGAGGCCCAGCAGGGTCTCCACCGCTCCGCAGAACGCCTGGGCGTTGAAGTAGTAGCCCAGGTAGTCCATCCGCTCGATAACCGGGATCACCTTCCAGTAGGACTTGTCCTCGGCCGTCTTCTCGATCCCGGTGTGGACGTAGCCGACGATCGGCTTGACGTCACGGACGACCTCGCCTTCGAGCGTCGTGAGCAGTCGCAGGACGCCATGGGTGGACGGGTGGTGAGGTCCGATATTTAGCGTGAACAGCTCGTGGGTCTCGCCCTGGCCCGCGGGCTCGGACGAGATGGTGGTCGACTCCTCGCGGCGCCGGTAGTCCTCGCTGAGCGAGGCCATGCTCAGAGGTCCTTCCCGTAGGACTGCTGCTCGTTGTAGGTGAACAGCACCGGCTCGCCGCCGACCGGGAAGTCGCGGCGCTGTGGGAACCCCTCGTAGTCCTCAGGCATCAGGATCCGGCGCAGGTCGGGGTGACCTTCGAACACGACCCCGAACATGTCGAACACCTCGCGCTCGGGGAACTCCGCCCCGGGGAACAGCTCCACCACCGAGTCGAGCTTCGGATCATCGGTGGGCACGCGGACCTTCACGCTGATCCGGTCTGGGCGCTGCATGTCCAGCAGCTCGTAGAGCACGCCGAGCCGAGGCTCCTCCGGGTAGTAGTCGACTCCGTGCAGGCTGGCCAGGAACGTGTAGCCCTGGCCCTGGAGATGTCCGAGCACCGCCCGGATGGCCTGTCGATCGGCCACCAGGACCGCGCGGCCGCGGTGAAACTCGGTGTCGAGGATCGACTCCGGCTGGGCCTCACGCAGCTCCTGGGCGGTCAGCTCGAGCCCGGTGGCGTCAGGCACCGGCCGTGTCTCCGGGCTTAGAGATGCTGATCTCGGGAGACTCGATATCCCCCTCGCCCGGGAGGACCTCCTCGGTCCCGACCGCCTCGTAGCGCTCGCGCCAGCCGGGGGGCGGGTTGAGCTGGACCTTGGAGCGCAGCTTGATGATGCCGTGAGCCAGCGCCTCGGGGCGCGGCGGGCACCCCGGGACATGCACGTCGATCGGCATGAACTTGTCGGCGGGGACCAGCGCGTAGTTGTTGAACACCCCCATCGACGAGCAGCACGCGCCCATCGAGATCGCCCACTTTGGCTCCAGCATCTGGTCGTAGATGCGTCTGATGACCGGGGCCATCTTGATCGACACTCGCCCGGAGAGAATGATCAGATCCGCCTGCCGCGGCGAGGCGCGAAACGCCTCCCAGCCGAAGCGGGCGATGTCCATCCGCGCGGCGACGATGTGGATCTGCTCGATCGCGCAACAGGCCAGGCCGAACGTCAGCGGGAAGAACGAGTTGCCGCGGGCCCAAGCCACCGCTCGGTCGACCGTAGTGGTCATCACGCGCTCCTCCACGTAGCGCTCGAGATCTTCGTCTTCCAGGTCGCCGCGCAGCAGGTCCCGGGCCTTGAGCTGGCGCGAGCGGAAGTTCTCGGGCACCTGCTCCCGGCTTATTTCCACGCCAGTGCCCCCCGTCTCCACACGTACACGAAGGCGGTCATCAGCAGCGCCACGAACACGACCGTCTCGCTCATCGCGAACGTGCCGTAGGCCCGCAGCCGGATGGCGATCGGGAACAGGAAGATCACCTCGATGTCGAACAGGATGAACAGCATCGCCACCAGGTAGAAGCTGATGCCGAACCGGAACCCGCGCTGGATCTCCGAGGGCAGCCCGCACTCGTAGGGCTCCTGCTTGGAGCGGTTGGGCCGCCGCCGGCCGGTGAGGAGGTTCAGCGTCCCGAACAGGATCCCGACCGCCGCCCCGAGACAGACGAACACGACCGCCGGCAGATAGTCACGGAGCACGGAGGGCGTTATACCACTACGCGGGCGCGCTTGTAACAAACTGTTACTTAGTGCGGAATGCGGCTATCTTGCCGCGTGTGAAGCAGGTCCACCTGGTCGTCGGAATCACCGCGATCGCCCTCAACGCCGCGGTCGCCGGGTACGGCGCGTGGCAGTGGCACCGGGCGGCGATGACCCGCTGGTTCTGGCGTCTGCTGCGGACCGCGCAGGCCGCGGTCGTCGTCCAGGTGGCGCTGGGCGGGATCCTGGTCGCCACCGGCCACAAGCCGCCGGGGCTGCATGTGCTCTACGGGATCCTCCCCCTGCTGGTGTCGGTGATCGCCGAGTCGCTGCGCGCGGCCTCGGCTCAGCTCGTGCTCGACCAGCGCGGGCTCGAGTCGACCCAGGAAGTGCGCAAGCTCCCGGATGAGCAGCAGCGCGCGGTGGTGGTCGCGATCATCCGCCGAGAGATGGGGGTGATGGCCCTGACCGGGCTGGTGGTGGTGGTGCTGCTGGTCCGCGCCGCCCAGACTCACGGCTGACCGGTGGGCGTCATCGGCGGCCAGGCGTGGTAGCGACCGCCGTACCACAGCAGCGGGCGCCCGCGGCCCAGTCCCATCTCGAGCACCTGGCCGATGGCGATCGTGTGGTCGCCCCCCGCGATCAGCTCACGCAGCTCACAGGCCGCCCAGGCGAGAGCGCCGTCGATGATCGGCACGCCGCTGCGCAGCGTGTGCGCGACCCCCTCCAGTTTCTCCGCCTCGGGCAGCTTGGACCCGAACACCTCAGCCAGGTCTTCCTGGTCAGCGCTCAGCACGTTGACCGCAAACCGTCCGGCTTCCCTGACGATGGGCAGCGTGCGGGCCGCGTTCTCGAAGCACACCAGCGTGAGCAACGGATCGAGCGACAGCGAGCACAGAGCGTTGGCCGTCATCCCGCCCAGGCCGGCGGGCCCGGCGCTGGTGATGACCGCCACGCCGGTGGCAAAGCGGCCGAACACCTTGCGGAACTCTTCCGGGTTGACGGCGGGGTCCATCGCGTCAGGACTTTATTTCCCCGGCGCTGGCGCCTAGGTTGCCGCCTCGGAACGATCGCGGGTTCAGCACAGGGCGAACGTCACATCCACCGGCGCCGGGGACCGGCACCAATTCGTCGTCGAGCCCCGCACCCCTGCTAGCCGGTGACGATCAGCGTCCCGTACAGCCCGACCGCCCGGTCGGAGAACAGGCTGGAGTCCACGACATACGGTCCCGGGGTGAGGATCACGGTCAGCTGGGCCCGTGACCCCGGGGCGATCGGCGTGGTCTGGACCTGGACCTGATCGCCCCGCGAGAGCACGAAATTGTGGGTCAGCCGGCCCAGGTTGCGCACCACGATCGTCAGCTCGCCGGCCTGGACCCGGATCCGGCCGGGGTTCATGTGGTAATCGGTCATGACCACACGCAGCACACGCCCGGAGCCCAGCTCGGCGGTGTGGGAGCAGGCGCCCAGAGCCGCGGCCACCAAGAGCAGGGCCGCCGCCGGGGCGAGCTTGCGGGCGAGCAGTCCGACGCCAGCCATGGGGGTCGATCGTACGGCCGACCAGCGGTCGGGGGCGGGGGGGCCTAGTTCCGTATGATCTCCGCCCGCATGAGCCGCGTGGCCAAGGTTCTCCTGTCCGTCTGTGCAGTGACCGCGGCGGCGGCCACCGTCGCGGCCTGCGGCACCTCGAAAATCACCGTGCCCACCCAGAACACCGACCTGCACCAGGGCGCGGTCCTGTTCAGCCAGCGGTGCTCGGGCTGCCACACGCTGTCCTACGCGGCCACGCATGGTTCGGCGGCCAAGGTCACGACCAAGCAGATCAACAACGGCCCCAGCTTCAACGTCCGCTGCGAGCGGCCCCTCACCCGGGTGCTCTACGCGATCGAGAACGGCGGGTTCTCGGGCGCGATCATGCCCCAGAACATCGTGCTGGGCCAGGACGCGGTCAAGGTGGCGAAGTTCGTGGCCACCTATTCAGGCCGCCAGTCGCCGGCCATCCCGGGGGTCGTCCCCTGCTCCCAGCTGCCGGTGGGCAGCCTGCCGGCGCTGAGCTCCGGCGGCACTGCCTCGGGGTCTACCACCGCCCAGTCGACCACCTCGGGCGCAGCGAAGCCGGCGTCAGCTCCTCGCAAGGGCAAGACGTCCAAGGTTCCGTAGGGCGGGAGCGGAGTCGTTCTCGACATCCGCCTGATCCGCCGCGACCCGGACGCCGTCCGCGCCGCGCTGGCCCGGCGCGGGCCGGAGCCGCCGGCCGTCCTCGACCGGGTGTTGGATTTCGACGAGCGCTGGCGGGCCATCCGGACCGAGCTCGAGGAGCTCCAGGCCGAGCAGAACCAGGCCAGCCGGGGGCGCAAGGGGCCGCCCAGCGCCGAGGAGCGTGAACAGCTGGCCGAGCTGGCGGCTCGCGGTCGGGCGCTGAGCGACCAGGAGAGCCAGCTGGCAGCCCAGCGGGAGGCGGAGCTCTCCCTGCTGCCGAACCTGCCGGCCGCCGATGCGCCGAACGAGGACACCGTGCTGCGTGAGGTGGGGGAGGCCGGGCGCACCGGCCGGGACCATCTGGAACTGGCCGGCCAGCGGATCGACATGGAGCGGGGCGCGCGTTTGTCCGGGTCGCGGTTCGCGTATCTGCGCGGAGAGCTGGTGCTGGTCGAGCTGGCGCTGGTCCGCTACGCGTTCGAGCGCCTCTCGACTCAGGGGTTTGAGCCGGTGATCCCGCCCGTGCTGGTGCGCGAGCGGGCTCTCTACGGGACGGGCTTTCTGCCCGACACCGAGCAGCAGATCTACCGGCTGGCCGACGATGACCTGTATCTGGTGGGCACATCAGAAGTCGCGCTGGCCTCGCTGCACGCCGATGAGATCCTGTCCGGTGAGCAGCTCCCACTGCGCTACGCCGGGTTCTCCACCTGCTTTCGCCGGGAAGCCGGTGCCGCGGGCCGCGACACCCGGGGCATCTTCCGGGTCCACCAGTTCGACAAGGTCGAGATGTTCAGCTTCGTCTCGCCGGAGGACAGCGCCAGCGAGCACGAGCGTTTGCTGGGCATCGAGGAGTCCATACTCGGCGAGCTGTCGATCCCGTATCGGGTGGTGGCGATCGCCGTGGATGATCTCGGCGCCTCCGCGGCCAAGAAGTACGACCTGGAAGCCTGGCTCCCCGGCCAGGACCGCTACCGCGAGCTGACCTCGTGCTCCGACACCACGGACTTCCAGGCCCGGCGCCTGGACATCCGCTTCCGGCCGGCCGGAAGCGGCCGGCCCGAGACCGTCCACACGTTGAACGGCACCGCGGTCGCGGTCGGGCGCACGATCATCGCCCTGCTGGAGAACGGTCAGCAGGACGACGGCTCGGTGGTCCTGCCTGAGGCGCTGGTGGGCTTCGGGGCGCCGGAGCGATTGGCCCCGGCCGCGTAGCGAGCAAAAAACCGAGCCGGGCGCGCCGCCGCGGCCAGGCGGGCCACCCCTCTGAGGTCGGCCACCGCCGTGGACATGATGTCCACCCGGGAATCGGGATCCTCGATCCAGTCAACCGGCACCTCGTGGATGCGCAGGCCGGCTCGCTGGGCGTTGACCAGCAGCTCGGTGTCAAAGAACCAGGCCTGGTCACGGATGGCCGGGAGCAGCTCGGCCACGACGTCCCCGCACACGGCCTTGAAGCCGCACTGGGCGTCGCTGAACCGAGCTCGCAGCACGAATCGCAGCAGCCGGTTGTAGGAGCGCGAGATGAACTCGCGCTTGCGCCCGCGGGTGACCCGAGCCCCGCGGCACAGCCGTGACCCGACGGCGAGCTGGCTGTGGCCGGACAGCAGCGGGGCCACCAGCGGCAGCAGCGCCCGCAGGTCGGTCGACAGATCGACGTCCATATACGCCACCACCCGGGCCTGGCTCCGGCTCCAGGCAGCCCGCAGCGCGCGGCCTCGGCCCCTTTGGTCGAGCCGCAGATAGGAAACATCCGGGAGGCGGTCAGCCAGCCGCTGCCCGATCTCGGGCGTGAGGTCGGAGCTGGCGTTGTCGGCGATCACGATCCGCCAGGCGAACGGCAGGTGCCGGCCCAGAAAGCGATGCAGGCGGTGAATCGACTGGGCCAGCACGCGCTCCTCGTTGTAGACCGGGACCACGATCTCGATGTCCGGCTGGGAGGGGGCCTCCCGGAGCTCCGGGTTCTCGGTCAGCGTCGGCGTGAACGTGGCGGACATGGCGAGCACGGTGCCCGGCCGGCCGAAGAGAACTGGATGATCGATGTAAAAGCGCTGTAGGAGTGGCGATCTGATTCACCGGCTGACGTTTGCGCCGGCGGCCAGCCGACGGGCGATCTCCCCGGCCGGTGCCTCCTCGGCCAGCGCATGCGCCTCCCCGGCCCACAGGTTCACCAACTCGGGGTTGCCCGCCTGGCGCGCCTGCTGGCGCATCGGCGCGGTCACGTAGTGGAGCTCCGGGTAGGCGATCGGCGCTCCGGCACTGTGCTGGTCCAGGAACTGATTGCGGATGCCGCGGGCCAGGCGGCCCGTGAACGCCCGAGTCAGCGCGGTCTCCCGCTGGGTCTTGAGCGCGGCCCGGTGCGCCGGCGTGGTCCCGGCCTCCGGGGAGAGCATGAATGCGGTTCCGACCTGAGCCGCCACGGCGCCGGCCGAAAGCGTCGCGGTCACGGCCTCCGCGCTGGCGATCCCGCCGCTGGCCACCAGCGGCAGCGACGCCGTCTTCGGCACCAACGAGAGCAACGCCAGGAGTCCGTAGACCGGCAGGTCCGGGCGGTCGATGAACGACCCTCGGTGGCCGCCGGCCTCTCCGCCCTGTAACACCAGCACGTCGGCCCCGGCGGTCTCGGCCTGGCTGGCTTCGTCGGGCGAGGTCACGGTGACCCAGACCTCCGAGCCAACTTGGCGGAACCGATCGATCACCTCCCGATCGGGGCAGCCGAAGGTGAACGAGACGACCGGCACCGGATCACCTAGGAGCAGGTCGAGCTTGGCTGACCAGTCATCGCCGTTGTATCGCG
>DATKRM010000184.1:0-19451 GCA_035532195.1 Solirubrobacteraceae bacterium | reverse complement strand
CCGTCCGAAGCCGGTGAAACACTCCAAATCGCTCTCCCGATCAGAGCAAACCCATTCACTACGAACCGGCCGCGCGAGATCACTCCGCGGCCGTTTCGTTTCCCAGACCAAATCACAGGTTTTTCCGCGGCAAGTAGCTAGTCGCGGCAGTCATCCATGCATGACGCCGAGAGCGGCGGGCTCGCCGTCAATCGGGAAGAGTGCTGTCGGGCTGGAAGCCAGTCTGGACGGCTAATTAGCTGGTTCCATCAAGAGAGAGCGGCCCTTTCGGCAAATGACCGGTGAGAGATTCACCGCCAGCGCGTGGTCGGGATCATCACGCCATGAAGCGGCCCGAAGATCTGCCTGGCTAGGACGGCGGCAGCAAAGAAGAGGGCTGGTTCCGGATCCGGAACCAGCCCTCGTGTGGGTCGTCGATCAGCTCAACGGCCGCTGTCGATCGGCTCAGCAGCCCTTGGGCAGCTTGGTCTTGATCTTCTTGATCCGCTTCTTGTGCTTCTTCGCCGTGAACGCATCAGCTGCCTGTCCGATGACCGCCGACGAGAACTTGCTGAAGTTGGCGTTCAGGAGCAGGCCGTGCGTGAAGCCGGTGTTGGGATCGACGTAGAAGCCCACGATGTCACCGCAGGCGTTCGTGCCGTTGAGCGTCGTGGTGCCTTGCCCCTGCGGTGCATCTACGGTCCGGAAACCGGTGATGGCAGACCAGGTGAAACCGTGCAGCGCAGTCCCCATGGTGTAAACGCCGACGGCCCCGCGGCTGTTGTTGAAGCCCAGGATCTGCGTCGAGTCCGCACCCGGGAAGCTGAGCGTTCCGACCTGGCCGCCGTTGTCGGCCAGTCTCACCCACGCCTTCGTCACATTGTTGAAGGTGCCAAAGCCGGCGATGTCGCCGTTGTCGTTGATCGCCGTAGCTGTCGCGCTGGTGGCGTCCGGAACCGCCACCGAGTTGAACGATTTGTTGTCGATGTCATAGGTGTATCCGTGGGCGTTCTGGTCCGCATCGGTCCAGAAGCCGACCGCCACATTGTGATTGTTGACACCCAGCAGCTGGTCCATCGGCGGGTTAAACGGGTTCTGGGTCGGAAAGTCGGCTTGGACGAACTTTCCGTTGAGCACATACCAGCCATGCTGGTCGTTGACCTGGTTCGTGCCGGCGTTATTCATCGCTGACCAGAATCCAACCCGCACACCATTGTCGTTCGTGCCGGTGACCTGCGTCTGCGTGGAGTTGGGGAAATTGAGGTCGCGGAATTTGTTCTGCGAATACGGCGGGGAGAGCATGTAGCCCTTGTTGGGATGCCCCTGCAAGCCACTGCCGAAGTAACCGGCAATCTTGCCCTGCATGTTGATCCCCAGCAGCTGATTGAAGGTGTTGTCCTTGTTGTCGTCCAGCGTCTTGGGTGAATAATTAACCGTGGGACAGAATCTCGGCCCATGCCCGTTCGGATTGGGCTTGCAGCCAATCGGAGAGAAGTTGTTCGCGCTGGCCCCGGCAGACGAGGCCAGCATCGCCGCCAGGGCGACCGTGGCCGTAATCGTCAGCCGTAGGGACAGGCGTACAGCAAATTTAGAACAGGGACTGCGCATCAGCGCCTCCTTAAAGTCGAAATCGGTTCGCGGAGTAAATCCGTCTAGTGCGCCCTCAGGCAACCCTCCCCCAGCACTATCGGCAACCCCCCAAGGGTTTAGACCGTTTAGTGCGCCCTCAGCCGGCAACCCTCACCCAGCACTATCGGCACAACACGCCCAAGGGTAGCGCAACGGACGGAGGCTGTCGCATAAACCCTCAAGGGGTGAGTTTTCTTGTGGGCCGGTGACAACAACGCGGATTTTCCGGAGGTCGAATCAGTCGGGCGATGCCCTCGATTGCCGGGAGACGGCCTTACACAGGGTCGCTCGATCGGGGGTATTTTGGGCCTAGCGAAACAGGGGCGCCGAGGGCGCGCATCCCCTGTGTTTACGGGCGATTCGCGGCCCTAGACGGACCTACCTCATCGCGCTTCACACGCGAGAGGTCGCTGGTTCGAACCCAGCCGCGACCATCGAACCCAGCCGCGCCCATCGAACCCAGCCGCGCCCATGGGTGGTCTCGCGAGCGCGCTAGCGTCCAGCGGATGCGCAAGCTCCAGAGCCAGGGCGTTCATCACATCACGCTGGTGGGCGCCGACCGGCAGACGTCGATCGACTTCTGGGAGGGCGTGCTGGGGATGCCGTTCATCTTCGAGCAGCCCAACCTGGACAACCCGGCGGAAAGCCATCTGTACTTCGATCCCGGTGACGGGCGCCTGATCACGGTGTTCACCAACGAGGAGCGCCGGCCGGATCCCGAACGTACACCGACCGACCCGGGGTGTGTCCACCACCTGGCCTTCGCACTATCCCAGGCTACGTTCGCGCAGGCGGTCGAGCGGCTGGACGAGCGTGGGATCACGCACAGCGGGGTGAAGGACCGGGGGTTCATGGATTCGATCTACTTCACCGACCCGATGGGGCTGCTGATCGAGCTGGCGTCCTACCGGTTCGAGCCGCCGGTCGGGCACACGCACGCGGATGTATTGCTGAGAGCGCACCGGCTGCGCGTGGAACGCGGCGACTACAAGATCGCTCCGGTGCACCTGGCCGACGCGATCGAGGAGCTCGTCGCCGCATCACGCGACTCGCTCTCACGCCACCGCGCGCCCAAGGACCCCTACGCGCGCCCCACCCCCGCCAGCTAAATCGGTCCTCGAGTGAGGCTCGGCCTGGGATTGGCGGCGCTGGGCCGCCCGGGCTACCTCAACCTCGGCCATGGCGCCGACCTGGGCGAGGACCGGACGGTGGAGGGGCTGCGGCGTCACGCCCACGGGGTGCTGGACGCGGCCTACGCGGCGGGCGTGCGGGCATTCGACGCGGCACGGTCCTACGGCCGGGCCGAGGAGTTCCTGGGGCAGTGGCTGCGCTCGCGGCAGCCGGCGGACGTCGTCGTGAGCTCCAAGTGGGGCTACGTGTACACCGCCGACTGGCGCGTCGAGGCCGATCCGCCCGAGGTCAAGCATCACGATGTGGACACGCTGCGCCGCCAGCTGGCCGAGACTCGCGAGCAGCTCGGTGACTGGCTGACGCTGTACCAGATCCACTCGGCCACCCCGGACAGCCGCGTGCTGGAGAACGATGCGGTGCTGAGCGAGCTGGCCGAGCTGCGCGGCCAGGGTGTGGCCGTCGGCGTCACGGTGAGCGGGACCAGCCAGCCCCAGACCCTGGCCCGAGCGCTGGAGTTGGGCGCGTTCGACGCCGTACAGGCGACCTGGAACCTGCACGAGCGGGCGGCAGAGCCGGCGCTGGCCCGAGCCCACGCCGCCGGGCTTCGCGTGTATGTAAAGGAGGCGCTGGCCAACGGCCGCCTGGCCGGGCGGGAGCCGGCCCCTGAACTGGAGGCCGCGGCCGCCGACGCCGGGACAAGCCCGGATGCGGTGGCGCTGGCCGCGGTGCTGGCTCGACCCTGGGCGGACGTGGTGCTGAGCGGAGCCGCCAGCGCCGAGACGCTCCGCAGCAACCTACGGGCCAACCACGTCGCCTGGACCGAGGAGCTCGAACGCCGGTTGGCCGCGCTCCGCGACGACAGCCAGGTCTACTGGGCCCGACGCGCCAATCTGGCTTGGAACTGATCCCGGCTCAGTGCACCGGCGGCGGGACTCCCCGGCGGCTGGCCGCCAGCGCCTGGTCCCACCCGCACACGGCGCAGGCATGCTGGAACATCCAGTCCGCGAACTCGAGCGCTGTCCCCCGGGGGTCCGAGCTGGCCACCACCTCGCTCCAGTCGAGCACGTATTCGCCACCCAGCGTCTCGTCCCAGTGGGCGGCCGACGGCGAGGGCTCGGCGCTCGCGAACCCCTCGGGCGCCGGGTGCGCGTAGCCGTAGAACGCGGGCTTGCCGTAGCGGGGATCTCCCGGCCACCAGCCGATGGCCACCTCTTCGGCGTCCATCGAATTGCGCATGATGAAGTCGTCTGACGGGGGGTCGGCGGGGGCGCCGGAGAACAGGTTGACGGCCAGATCGAACGAGCCCCACCAGGCGTTCACCGGGGTCGAGCGGCCTCGGTAGGGAGCCCGGAACGCGGCCAGCACCAGCGCCGCCTGGGTGGCGGCGGCGAAGTAAGTGCTCACGGCGTCGGGGTCGTAGGTCGCGTGCTCCGAGTCCTCGTCGAGCGGCACCGTCCACCACACCTCCTGCGGAGTGGGGTCGATGTCCACCGGACCGCCCAGATCGCGCACCGCGGCCAGCACGTCCCGCGTCACCTCGCCCACGGCGCGGTCTGGAACCAGCGGCACTAGCCGGGCGGCGCCGCCCGAGTGTTCGATCAGCGCCTGGTGAGCCCGCAGGTCTAGGGCCACCACCAGCGCGCCGGAGCCGTCGGGCGCAGGCAACGCCAGGGTCTCCCAGCCCCGCGCGGTGAGCCGGAGCGCGGAGTGCAGGAGCTCAGGCTCGGGCGGCGCCAGCGCCACCGCGAGCTTGCCCAGCACCTGCGTGTGGGCATGGAGCGTGTCGCAGGTTGCGCTCCATGCCTCGTATTCGAGTGACGGCCACGCCCGGCTCATGCGTACGTGGCCGATTCTGACAGAGCCGGCTCAGGCCCTTCCGCACCGATGGAAGTGACGCACGAACTGCAGGCGCTGCCCATCGGCCGTCCACTCGACGATGACCAGGCGGAAGTCAGCCCGACTCGGGCGGCGCAGCGTGAGGCGCTTGACCCTGTGGCCCTGGGCGCGCTTGATCAGCCGCCCGTCCATATACGCCTGCACACGGACGATCCGGCCGTGACGCGGCTGCCGGAGGCGCACCACGAGTCGCGGATGGCGCACGCAGGCGGCCGGTGTTGGGGCGACCGGGACCGCCTGCTCGAAATCGTTGAGCTGGACGGTGACCACGTCGGTCAAACCGGCAAAGTTGGGGAAGGTCAGCGTGCGTACCGGCCCCACCCCCCGCGAGCGGAGCGTCACCGTCACCTTCCCCACCGCCGGGGTCTGCGCGGGCATGTACACGTCCACCCCGGAGACGAACGGGAGCTGGTAGTAGGTCGAATTTGGCTTGCTGGTGTCGCTCTGGCGGTCATGGTCGAAATCACCTGCGAACAACGCGTTCGTCAAGTGGCTGAGCGGGCACACCGCCGCCGTGCAGGCGTTGACGCCGTCCAGGGTGAGGACGTCGCTGCCGGCGCCCTGATCGCCCCACAGCTCCTTGTAGCGGATGAGCACCATGGCCACGCTGTCCGAGTCAGCCGGGCCGCCGGCGCTCCTCAGGGCATCCGACTCCAGCAGACGAATCAGGTGGTCGCTGCGCAGAAACGGCTCGTAGTAGAAGTGGTGCACGGGCACTCCGGGCCGCAGGAGCGTGAACTCGTAGCGCCGGCCCGACTGCGCGCTCACCGGGCCCCAGTCGCCGCCCGAGCCGAGCTGGTAGGTGGCGATCGGGTCGGGGCGGGTCCTCTGTCCCGTGGCGTCATCGACCGGCCATACCTGGACGGTCGCACCCGCCAGCCCCGTGTTGTTGGGGAAGTTCAGGGCCTTCCCGGACAGGGTGATCCGTCCGGGCTGGGACCGGATGTCCGTGGTGGCGGGCGCCGAACCGGTGAAGAACTCGTACATCTCTCGGAACGAAATCGGCGAAGTGGCGCTTTGCACATGCGTGGAGTCAGGGATGGTCACGTTCTTGGCGCCGGTGATCGACCGGCCGGGCGGCGACAGCGGTCCCTTGGTGGCCCACAGCGCCAGAGTGCGCACGCCGCCTGGCGGGGAGCTGGCGGTCTGGCCGTCGACGTTCACGTAATCGGCCACGTTGGCCGCCCGCGCCGGGTCGCTCTTCAGATAGTCCTGCATGAGCAGAGTCCCCAGCGAGTGCGCGATCAGCTCGACCTTGGGGCGGCCGGTCTGGGCCTTGAGCTGGGCGATCAGCTGATCGAGCCGCGGAAACAGCTGCGCCTCGATCACCTGGACGCCGGCCGGGTTGAGCCCGGTGACGCCGGGCACGGGGGTGGCGGGGGTCGAGTCGTACTCCAGCACCTGCACGGAGTCATCGGGATAGCCGTTCTCGACGAGGCGCAGCTTCTGCGATTCGAACTGCGCTCCCGAGCCGACGTAGCCGTGAACGAAGATGACCGGGTTACGAGGCGCCTGAGCGCCGGCCACCGGCGCGGCAGCCAGAGCCGCCGCCAGCACCGCCGCGGCGGCGGCGATGCCACGCGCCAGCCCTGCGCGAGCCTTCAATCCTCCCAACGTCAAACGGTACAACGCGGTTAAGTTGTAACAAATTCGCGCGCGGCTGGGTGCGCCTCCGAGCGCGGTGACTCAGGCCCCCACCCACCTCTCCCCCAGCTCCCGCACCCACTCTGCCGCGGCGTCCGGGTCCTCCGGGGGAGCGTCGACCACCACGAGCTCGCCCACGCCGGCGCGCTCGAGCTCCCCCAGCTGTCCGGGCTGGCAATCGACCACGGCCACGGCCAGGTCGAGATCCTCCACCCGCCGCCCGGCCGCGTGGCAATGACCGCCTAGCGACCCCAGGCAGCGCTCCACCTCGGCCAGGTCGCGGAGGTTGAAGCCGTACCAGCCGTCGGCCACCCGGGCCACCCGAGCCAGGGCGGGTTCGCTGTTGCCACCGACGATCACCGGGAGGTGTCCATCCCGGACCGGCTTGGGGTTGACCCGTACGGAGTCAAATGACACGAACTCGCCCTGGAACGAGGCCGGATCGTGGCGCCACAGCTCCCGCAGGGCGGCGACGTACTCCGCGGTCCGGGCGCCCCGCTGGGCAAACGGTACGCCCAGGGCTTCGAACTCCTCCCGGGACCATCCGACCCCCACCCCCAGCGTGAACCGGCCGCCGGACACGAGGTCGAGACTGGCTGCCCGCTTGGCCACCACAACCGGGTGGTGCTCGGGCAGCAGGAGGATCCCCGTGGCCAGCTCGATGGAGCTGGTCATCGCGGCGGCAAAGCTCAGGCAGACGAAGGGATCCAGCCAGTCGGCGTCGGCCGGCACGGGAATCTCCTCAGCCTCGTTGTACGGATAACGCGAGCCCGACCGGTCCACCATCACCACGTGCTCGCCCACCCACAGGCGGGCGAAGCCCACGGCCTCGGCCGCCGACGCCACGGCGCGAATGACCTCAGGTTGGGCGCCGGCGCCGATGCCCAGCGCGTGCAGCCCAATCCGCACTACTTCCGCAGCGCGCGCTCGAGCAGCGCCCGGAGCTCCCGGAAGTGGCGCTCGCGGGCCGCCTCGTCGTGCGCCGGGGTGTCGGCCATGGTGTAGCCGTGCTGCGCGCCCTCATATACCTCCGAGCGGTAGCGCACGCCGGCCTGCTCCAGCGCCCGCTCCAGGGTGGTGATCTGCTCGGCGTTCATGCTCGGGTCCTGATCAGCGAAGCCGAAGTAGAGCTCGGCCTCCAGCTGGCCGGCCGACAGGTGCGGGCTGTCCGGCGCGTCGGTGACCAGCCCGCCGGCGTGGAAGCCGGCCAGCGCGGCCACCCGGTCCGGGTGGGCGGTGGCGATCCGCCACCCGACTCGGACGCCCATGCAGTAGCCGGTGATCGCGACTGGACCCGAGGCGCCCGACTGCTCCAGGTAGTCGAGGTAGGCCGCCCCGTCGCTGGCCAGGTGCTCGGGCGAGAGCTCCTCCATCAGCGGGCGCAACGACTGAAAGAAGCTCATCCGCTGGTCGGGGTCGCTGAGATCCGGCATTGGTTGCACGGGCGAGCGCCCGGCGCGGTAGAACAGGTTCGGGGCCAGCACGACGTAGCCGTCGGCCGCGATCCGCTCCACCATCTCCTGGATCGTGGGCCGCAGCCCGTAGGCATCCATCAGGAACAGGACCCCGGGGTGGGGGTCGTCATCCGGGCGCGCCAGGTAGGCATTGGCCGCCCCGTCCGGGGTGGTGATATCGACAGTTGAGCTGTGCATCGGCGTAGGATCGCAGCGCGCGGCCGTCCCCGCTGAGCGGTGGTGGATGCTCGGGCTGGCCGAACGTTCTATTGACCGCTCCCCATCGCTACTTGACACTGCTCCGGCTTCTGGTCAGCCGCGAGAGGGGAACGAATGGTGTGGGGTCGTGTCGGGTTGGCAGGTGTGGTGGCGGTTGCGATCGCCGCGGCCGGATGCGGCGGAGGCTCGAACAACAAGCTCACCCCGAACGCGAGCACGACCGGGACCGGCACGACGGCCAACGGTGCGTTCCTGGGCAAGGGCGGCGAGGAGGCGTCCGCTGGCTCGGTGGCCGACTACCAGCCGACGGGCCAGCTCGTCGCCGATGACGGCTTCCGCCCGGACAAGAACGGCTTCCCGTTCGAGAACTACGGCAACGACAAAAACCCCACGAACCTAGGGCCGGCCCAGGTTCAGCAGCTGTTCGGCGACCAGGTGTGCGCCAGCGGCAGCGGCGATAGCTGCCAGCTGACGCCCCCGGCCCAGCAGTGGATGGATGAGGCGAACAAGAGCATGGCGGGGGGCCACTGTGAGGGCTTCTCGGTCGCGGCCCTACGCCTGTTCAAGGGCAGCCTCAAATCCGACGAGTTCGGCGCCAACGACCCGTTCGCCTTCCAGCTCGGCGTCCCGATTCAAGCCGAGATCGCCAAGGGCTTCGTCACCCAGGACTTCCCCTCCGTTCGGTCCGCACAGGTTCACGGCACCCCCACCCAGATCCTGGACAAGCTGATCGAGGTGCTGAAGAGCAAGAGCGAGTTCTACACCGTGGGCATCTACCGCTCCGATGGCCAGGGGGGGCGCACCGGTGGCCACGCGGTGACGCCATACGCGGTGGAGGACAAGGGCGGCGGCAAGATGAACCTCCTGATCTACGACAACAACTACCCGGGCAAGACGCGCGTGATCGAGTTCGACCGCAACGCCGACACCTGGAGCTACACGGCCCAGACCAACCCCAGCGACCCAGCCCAGGAGTACAAGGGCGACGCGCAGACCAACACCATCGAGCTCGATCCGGAGACCCCCGGCGAGGGCCAGCAGCCGTGCCCGTTCTGCGAGGGCCAGCCCGGTGGCGGCGGAAGCAAGGGGTCCAAGGGCACCGTGCTGCCGAGCAACGAGCAGTACAACGAGATCAGCCTGGAGGCAGACCCGGTCAACCACGCCCATCTGCTGCTCACCGATGACCAGGGGCACAAGACGGGCTACGACAACGGCCACTTGGTGGAGGACATCCCGGGATCGAAGGCGATCTTCGCCCGGGCCGACCGCACCTGGGAGTCCTCGCCCGAGCCGAGCTACCGAGTCCCCGTGGGCACCAAGGTCACCATCACCGTGGACGGGTCGAACCTCAAACAGGAGGACACTGAGAACATCACGCTGGTCGGCCCCGGTACCGACGCCAGCGTCGACGAGATGAAGATGTCTCCGGGCCAGAAGGACGAGCTGACGCTGAACGGCGACGGCAGCGGGCTGACGCTCAAGACCGACCCGAACCAGACCGAGGCTCCGAGCCTGGCTGTCGGCTTCAGCTCGCCGGGTCCGGACTACGGCTTTGCCATCGCGCCCAAAGACCTGGCCGGCGGCTCTCAGATCGCGCTCAACCTGGATCAGAAGGCGGGCCAGCTGACCGTTGACACCGCCGGCACCCAGGGCAACGGCACCTACGCCGTCGCCGTGGTCCGCCTGACCGAACAGGGCACCGAGAAGTTCAAGCACGACAACCTGCAGCTGGCGGGTGGCGACACCGCCACGCTCGACTACTCGGCCTTTACCAAGGTCGGTGAGCCGATCAAGCTCGACATCGCCGGCAACGGCCAGAGCCGAAGCGAGGAGCTGACCCCGGATCAGGGCTAAGCTCTGCCGCCATGGCGGAGGTTACGGGCGAGCGATGAAGCGCTTAGCGCTGCTTGTGGTGATCGCCGCCGGGCTGGTCAGCGCGCCCGCCGCGTCCGCGGTCGCTTGGCCCAGCGGCCACGGGCTGACCGTCACTTCGGTCAAGCAGTTGAACTCGCGGCTGGTGGCACTGACGGTCAAGACCGCCGCGCTGCCGGACCCCGCGAGCGTCTACATCCTCCTGCCGCCGGGCTACGACACCCACCCGCGACGCCACTACCCCGTGTTCTACCTGCTCGACGGCACCAGCGGGTTCGCGTCGGACTGGACCCACCTGGGGGACGCGCAGCAGGTGATCGGCAACCGGCCGGTGATCACGGTGATGCCTGACATCACGCTGAACGGCAACGGCGGCGGCTGGTGCACTGACTGGCCGAACGGCGCCCAGCGCTGGGAGACCTTCCACATCGGGCAGTTGCTGCCGTGGGTGGACGCCAACCTGCGCACGATCACCACGCGGGCCGGGCGGGCGATCGCCGGCCTCTCGCAAGGCGGCTTCTGCTCGACGAGCTACGCCGCCCGGCACCCCGACCTGTTCGCCACCGCGCTCGGCTACTCGGGCGCGCCCGACATCTACTTCGACCCCGATGCGCGCGCCGGGGCCAAGGTGGTGATCAACGCCACCGAGGTCGGTCTCACCGGGGTGCCCCCGGACACGTTCTTCGGCGACCAGACCAGCGACGGCATCAACTGGGCGGCCCATGACCCGGCCACGCTGGCCGAGAATCTGCGCTGGACCCGGATGTACATGTACTGGGGCAACGGCCAGAACGGGCCGTTCGACAGCGGCGTCAACCCGGCCGGCACGGGCATCGAGGGAGCCATCTGGGGCGACAACAACGACTTCCAGAAGCGCTTGAACGCCCTGCAGATCCCCGCCTACTTCGATGCCTACGGCCCCGGGACCCACACCTGGCCGTACTGGAAGCGTGACCTGGAGTGGTCGATCGACAAGATCATGTTCAACTTCGCCCACCCCGCCCCGGCGCCCTCCCAGTTCACCTACACCAGTGCCGACGACGTCTACACGGTCTACGGCTGGCAGGTCAGCCCGCACCGCACGGCGCGCGAGTTCAGCACGCTGGCCGGTAGTGGCCGCGCCGGCTTCTCGTTGTCCGGCAGTGGCTCGGCCTCGGTGCGCACCCCGGCGGTGTACGCGCCGGGTCGCAGCTACGCGGTCCGCCTGTCCGGCGACCAGACGCCCGACCACACGATCCGGGTGCGGGCGGGAGCCAACCGCCGGCTCACGTTGAGCGTGCCGCTCGGCCCGCCCAACCCCTATCAGGAGGACACCGCGCAGGCCCAGTCGGCCGGCACGGCGGTGTTCACCACCCGGGTCACGATCTCCCGGACGCAGCGATGAAGCTCGGCCAGCCCGCCGCGAGCGAACGCTCGAAGTGGTCGCTGTGGTCTGAGGATTCGCTGCTCTCGATCGGCTCCAAGGGTTCGGTGCTGTCGATCGGCTCGATTGGCTCGGTTCTGTCAGTGGGCTCGATCGGGTCGGCCGCGTCGGCATTCTCGATCTGCTCGGCCGCATCGGCGTTGTCCATCGCCTCGGCCGCCTCCCGCGCGGCGATCATGTCGTTTCGCGCCCGGTGGGGCGTGATGCACAGCGGGCGGTAGGGCTCGCTCGGGGCTATCCCAGTCCCACGTACACCCGACGCCAGGGCTGGTCGTCGACCAGGTGCCACTTGTGACCGCCCCCGGTGGTGTCCTCGGCCTGGAGGATCGTGCCCGGGGCCAGCGTAAACCGCTCCCCTAGGCGGGTCTCGAACTCCAGCGTGCCGCTGAGTGTGATCACGTATTGCCGGACCGGGGCGCAGTGCCAATCTAGGCTTGAGCCGGGCGGGCTCTCCTTAAAGCTCACCTGGGTGGCGTTCCAGGCCGGGGAGCAGTAGGCGGGGCCCTCGGGCGTGGGCAGCTCAAGCTCCCCGGTCTCGAAGTGCGACTGCCCGTCCTCCCCAGTGAACAGGCGAATCAGCGCGAAGCCCACCGGGGCAGGATGGCAGATAGCCTTGGCCCGGCTTGGGGAGGCGGGGTGAGCGACAAACAGAGAGGATCAGATGAGCGCACCGCAGGCAGAGCGTGAGACCGAGGTCGTCCTGGTCGGCGCCGGGATCATGAGCACGACCCTGGGCCTGCTGCTCAAGGAGCTCTCGCCCGGGCTGGCCATCGAGATGTACGAGGTCCTGGAACGCGAGGCGCAGGAGAGCTCGGGCGCCTGGAACAACGCCGGCACCGGACACGCCGCCCTGTGCGAGCTGAACTACACGCCGCAGCGCCCCGACGGCAGCATCGACATCTCCAAGGCGCTCGAGGTCAACACCGAGTTCGACCTGTCGCGGCAGCTGTGGTCCTACCTGATCGCCCAGGGCGCGATCGACAAGCCGGAGGCGTTCATCCACGCCGTCCCGCACATGAGCTTCGTCCAGGGTGCTGAGAACGTCGAATTTCTGAAGCGGCGCCACGCCGCTCTGACCGCCCACCACTGCTATCGCGGAATGGAGTACACCGAGGACAGGGACCAGCTGGCCGACTGGGTCCCGCTGGTCATGGACGGTCGGGAACCCAATGAGATCGTGGCCGCCACGCGGATGGTCACCGGAGCTGACGTCGACTACGGCGCGCTGACCCACGCGCTGCTCTCCCACCTCAAGGGCACCGGCGGCTTCGCGGTCCATTTCCGCCATCGGGTGACCGGTCTGGAGCACCTTCCGGACGGGCGCTGGCGAGTGCAGGTCAAGGACCTAGACAGCGGTCAGCGCCAATCGGTGAACACCAGGTTCGTGTTCCTGGGCGCCGGCGGTGGGGCGCTGCCGCTGCTACAGAAGTCAGAGATTCCCGAGGGGCGGGGCTATGCCGGCTTCCCGGTGAGCGGCATCTGGCTGCGCACCGACCACGCCCAGGTGGCGGACCGGCACAAGGCCAAGGTGTACGGCAAGGCGGCGAGCGGCTCGCCGCCCATGTCGGTCCCCCACCTCGATGCCCGAGTGATCGAGGGGGAGCGCCACCTGCTGTTCGGCCCCTACGCCGGGTTCTCGAGCAAGTTCCTCAAGCACGGCCACTACACCGACATGTTCCGCTCGATCCGCCCGGACAACATTGGTCCCATGCTGGCGGTGGGGCGCCACCAGTTGAAGCTCACCGAGTACCTGGGTGGCCAGGTGATGGAGTCCCAGTCCAAGCGGTTCGACGCCCTGCGGGCGTTCTACCCCCAGCTCAGTGAGTCCGACTGGCGCCTCCAGGTCGCCGGCCAGCGGGTGCAGATCATCAAGCGCGACCCCCAGCAGCGAGGGATCCTGGAGTTCGGGACCGAGATCGTCCACGCGGCCGACGGCTCGCTGGCCGCTCTCCTCGGGGCCTCGCCCGGGGCCTCCACCGCGGTGGCGATCATGCTCGGGGTGCTCGAGCAATGCTTCGGCCAGGAGCTGAAGGACGCCTGGAGCGACCGGCTGAAGGAGATGATCCCCTCGTACGGGAAGTCGCTGATCGAGGACGCCGAGCTGTGTCGCCGGGTCCGGGCGCAGACGGCCGAGGTGCTGCACCTACAGAACGTGTGAGGAGCCGCGACGACCGACCGACCGGATCGCTGTACCCTGTGGCGAGGGCTCGAAGTGCGTGTTCTGGTTCGACCGTTTGGCTACCTGGCGTTTGGCCTGGCCTTGCTAATGCTGTGGGCTACCTCACGGCTGCTCGGTGAGCGCCACGAGCTGGGGTTCTTCTCCGGGCGTCTGCACGACATGGTCGGGCGCTATCCGGAGATCAGCCGGTGGGGCTTCCAGACCGCCTGTATGACCTGGGCCGTGCTGTTCGCCATCGCGGTTAGCCCGCTGGATCCGATCGCTAGCGTGTGGGATGAGGTCGTGCTTGCGGCACTGGCCCTGATCGTGTCGTGCCACCGACTCGTCGCCGGGCGCCGAGCCGAGCGTTGAGGTTTGCCAGCGCCTGCTCGAGGCCGACCTGGGTAGGGTCGAGCTCCCGCATCGCCCGGCCCAGCCGGTATTCCGCAAAGTAGTCGGGATCCACGCCACAGGCCCGGGCGATCAGCTCCATGGCCCGCATCGACGGCTTGTCGTGGCCGTTGGCCAACATGTTGATGTGGGCGTGGCTGATGCCCACCCCGTCAAATTTGCGGATCTCCTGGGCCAAGGCGCGATAGCTGAGGCCGCGGGCCTCCATCAGCGCCCGCAGGGCCTGCCCGAATGGCTCGTTGCTTGTCTCGCTCATGGTGTGTGGCTGGGGAGCCACGCCGCCAGGAATGGCGCCGTTCGCGCGTTCCTGAGGTCGTACGTCCGTCCGAGTAGGAATCGGTGCGGTCCTCCTGAATACCAGCGCTTGACGATAACCACTGTAGGCGTTGGTAGGAACGCCGGGCTGCACCGTCGGGGTCGGACGGTTAGCGGCTAAGCGCAGGGACCCGAACGGAGGCTGGACTGGTGCGGAAAGGTACGCATGCCCGCGTGGGCATCGGGCGGATGCTGAGGCCGGGCGGGCCCGTCAGGCTGGGGCGATGCGACGACCAGCTGCACTCCTGGGTGGCCTGGCCTGACTCTCGTCGGTCGCCGCTCTGGCTGCCACGGCCATCCCGGCGCCCCCTGGGGCGCCGCAGCCCAGCGTGTCCTCCGCCACGTTCGCCGTGGGGCCCGCGGCGGCAGACCCGGTCCCTCCGTCAC
This sequence comes from Solirubrobacteraceae bacterium, assembly GCA_035532195.1. Taxonomy (GTDB): domain Bacteria; phylum Actinomycetota; class Thermoleophilia; order Solirubrobacterales; family Solirubrobacteraceae; genus Palsa-465. The sequence continues at coordinate 4,933 of DATKRM010000184.1, read as the reverse complement.
CGGCCGCACAGGCGGCCAGCCCCGACACGCCGGCCGGCGCCTCGGCCTCGCAGACCGTGAGCGGCACGGTGGCCTCCACCACCGGAGTGGCGGTCACGGGTGGCGAGGCCGTCTACCGCGGCAGCGAGCCGGCCATCATGACGGTCACCCACAGGGGTTCGCAGGGGACGGTCACCGTGGTGCCGAGGTGATCAGCAGCCGGATGGCTGTGGCTAGGCGCGTTCTACCGAGGCCGGACGCCGAGGGCGCCGTCAGCCACAGCCGGTGATCCCGCCATCGAGCGGGATGATGGTGCCGGTCAGGTAGGACCCCGCGCGCGAGGCCAGGAACAGCGTCAGCCCCGCCGCGTCGTCAGGCCGCCCGATCCGTCCCAGCGGAACCATGCCCTCGACCGCCTCCCGCGTCTCCGGGCTGCCCATCATGAATGCGGTCATCTTGCTCTCGAACGGCCCGGGCGCGATGGCGTTGACCGTGATGTGCTCGGCGGCCAGGCGCTTGGCCAAATGCCGGGTCAGCATGTGCACCGCCGCCTTGCTGGCGCTGTAGCTGTAGTTCTCCATCACCGGTGCGCGGAGCCCGTCCACCGACCCGATGTTGATCACCCGGGCCGGGTCCTCGGCGCTGGCCGCCGCGCGCAGCGCGGGCAGCAGCCCGACCGTCAGGTGGAAGATGCCCTCGACGTTGGTGTGGATGACCCGGTCCCACCCCGAGGCCGGGAACTCCTCCAGGTCGGCACCCCAGGTGACACCGGCATTGTTGACCAGGATGTCCACGGCGTCGAAGCGCTCACGCACCTGGTCGGCCAGCGTCCTCGCCCCCTCCGGGGTGCACAGATCGGCCGGCATCGCCGTGACCTGCAGCTCGGCGGCCGTCTGCTCCAAGACGGCCACCTTGCGTGATGAGATCACCACCTCGGCGCCTGCCCTGGCCAGGCCCTGGGCGATCATCCGCCCGATGCCCCGGGACCCGCCGGTCACCAGGGCGCGCTTGCCGGCGACGTCGAACAGATCAGGGCTGGCGGCGGACATGCCGGAGCATCCTATGCCACGCTCAGCTGATGAAGGTCGCCTACGAGCGAGGACTGCACGAGCTGGGTGATGGGCTGTTCGCTTACCTGCAGCCGGACGGCTCGTGGGGCTGGAGCAACGCCGGGCTGATCACCGGCTCAGGCACCTCGCTGCTGATCGACACGCTGTTTGACCTCAGGCTGACCCGGGAGATGCTCGAGCGCATGCGGCCGGTCACCGCCAACCAGCCGATTCAGCAGGCGATGAACACCCACGGCAACGGCGACCACTGGTACGGCAACGACCTGCTGCCTGACGGCATCCCGATTGTCGCAACCCAGAACGCGCTCGAGGAGATGCAGGCGCTCCCGCCCGCCACATTTCACGCCCTGACCAGCGCCGAGCTCGAGCCGGAGGTCGGCCGCTTCGTGCAGCACGCGTTTGGGCGGTTCGACTTCTCAGGCATCGAGGGGCGGCTGCCATCGGTGTCGTTCACCGACCGCCACGAGCTCCGGGTGGGCGAGCGCCCGGTCAGCCTGATCGAGCTGGGTCCGGCACACACGGCGGGCGATGCGATCGCCCACGTCGCCGACGCCGGAGTCGTGTTCACCGGGGACCTGCTGTTCATCGAGGCCACTCCGATCATGTGGGCCGGGCCGGTAGCGAACTGGCTGAACGCCTGCGAACGGATCCTCGAGCTGGACGCTGCAGTTCTGGTCCCGGGCCACGGCCCGGTGACCGATGCCTCGGGCGTCCGTGACGTCCAGCGCTACCTGCGCTACGTCCGCGACGAGGCCCAGGCCCGGTTCGGGGCCGGCTTGGACGCCGAGGCGGCGGCCGACGACATTGACCTTTCCGACTTCCTCGACTGGGGGGATCCGGAGCGGATCGCGGTCAACGTGGCCACGATCTACGGCGACCTCGACCCGGCCGCTCCGGCCGCCAGCCCGGTCGAGCTGATCGCGCGGATGGCCCGCTGGCGGGCCCGGCACTGAGGCCGGGCGACTACGCGGCCGCCGCCTCCCTCGCCGCGGTCGCCGCGGACTCCGGAGTCCGTCCCCGGATCAGGTCGGCGGCGCGCTCGGCGATCATGATCGTGGGGGCGTTGGTGTTGCCGCGGACCAGGGTCGGCATCACCGAGGCATCGACCACCCGCAGGCCCTCCATGCCCAGAACCCGAAGCTCGGAGTCGACGACCTGGCCCATGGCGCAGCTCGCCACGGGGTGATACAGCGTGGTCGAATTGCGCTCGATATGGGCCAGGATGCTGGCGTCGTCCTCGCCGGCCGGGATACCGTAGGCCTCGTTGGACACGGCCTGCAGCGCCGGCCGCTCGGCGATCTCCATGCAACGGCGCACTCCGGCGATCAACGTGGCCCGGTCCTCGTCGGTCACCGCGTAGTTGTGCAGGATCCGGGGCTTGGCCGTGGGCACCCGCGAGCGGATCTTCACGAAGCCGCTCCCGGTGGGCCGTAGCAGGCAGGCCGAGATGGCCCAGCCGTCGACCAGGATCTCCCCGGCGCCGCCCTCGGGGAACAGGATCGGGATGGCGTGGAGCTGGATGTCCGGCGCCTCGAGCCCGTCCCGGGTGCGCAGAAACCCGCCCGACTCCGCGAAGTTCGAGGTCAGGGGCCCGCGACCCTCGGTCTCCAGCAGACCCATGTTCTCCTCGGTCTCCACCGTGAGCAGCGACGGCTCGTCAGTCGAATAGGTGATCCAGGTGGCGACGTGGTCCTGGAGGCCCTGGCCGACCGGAAGCTCATGGACCTGCGGGATGTTGTTGAGCTCCAGGTCCTCCCCCGGGCCGACCCCGCTGAGCAGCAGGATCTGCGGGCTCTGGTAGCTCCCGGCGCTGAGGATCACCTCGCCGCCTCGGATCTCGCGCAGGGCGTTGTGCTGGTCCGCCTCAACGCCGACCGCGCGCGTGCCCTCGAGCAGGAGCCGGGTGACGTGGGCGTCGGTCTCCACAGTCAGATTTGGTCGCCCGATCACCGGATGCAGGTAGGCCACTGCGGCCGAGCAGCGCATCCCGTCGCGCTGGGTCACCTGATACCAGCCCACCCCGTCCTGCTCGGGGCCGTTGAAGTCTTGGTTGGCCGCCAGCCCGGCCTGGAGACTCGCCTCGATAAACGCCTCGCACGTTTTATGCCGGGCCCGGCCTTCGCTGACCCGCAGCGGACCCCCGGCACCGTGCAGCTCGCTGGCCCCGCGCTCGTTGTCCTCGGCCTTGATGAAGTAAGGGAGCACGTCATCCCAGCCCCAGCCCTCAAAGCCCATAGCGGCCCAGCCGTCGTAGTCGGCGCGGTTGCCTCGGATGTAGACCATCGCGTTGACCGACGATGAGCCCCCGAGCGTGCGCCCGCGCGGCAGAAGCCGCTGGCGATAGCCCAGGCCGGGCTCGGGATCGGACACGAACGACCAGTCGTACTTGCTCGTCGCGATGGCCAGCTGGCCCGGCGGGAGGTGGACCTCGTCGGCCGTGTCCGGGGGCCCGGCCTCGATCAGGCACACGTTGACGTCGGGATCCTCGGACAGGCGCGCCGCCAGCACGCAGCCCGCCGACCCCGCACCCACGATCACGTAGTCATATTCCGACATTCGTCTCTCCTCTGGCTGGTTTGTGACAGGCATTCTCAAACCCCCAGGCCACCAGGTCAAGACTGTGGTGGGTTGGGCTACCCTTTCTCTGCCTCTCACTGCCGCCTAACAACTGGAGCGACCGGCAATGCCCACATACCAGGATCTCGCGTACGGACCCGCCTCCGGGCCCATCACCCGCGATCGCACGCGCGAGGTGTTTGGCCAGGTCATGGGGCTGGTTGCCCTAACCGTGGGCTGCACGGCGCTTGGCGCCTACGTCGGACGCAACTTGAAGGGAGGCGTCGGAATCGCCTTCTTCATCGTCGGGATCGGCTGCGTGATCGGCCTCAACATCGCCAACTCCCGCGGCCGCCACCAGCTGGCTGTCGGACTGCTGTTTGGGCTGGGCCTCTCCCTGGGCCTGGCCACCGCCCCGGTGATCTCGGTGTACGCCAAAGCCAATCCGGCCGCCCTGTGGCAGGCGGCCGGGGCGACCGCAGCTTTCGTGGGGGGTCTCGGTGCCTATGGCTACGCCACCCGACGTGATCTGAGCTCCTGGGCCCGAGGACTGTTCTGGGCATTGCTGGGGTTGATCGTGTTCGGGATCGTGACGATCTTCGTCGCCATCCCCCACGCCAACATCATTTACGGGGTCCTCGGCCTAGTGGTGTTCGGAGCGTTCACCATCTTCGACTTCAACCGGCTGCGCCGGGCCAGCATGGCCAGTGCGGTGCCGATCGCGGCCAGCATCTTCCTCGACATCTTCAACGTGTTCCTGTTCATGCTCCAGCTATTCGGCGGAGGCCGGGACTGAGCCGCTTCCGGCTCGCCGCCGCGGGCTGGGTGGGCCGGCCGCGGCGGCTGGCCCTGCTCGCGCTGGCCTGCGCGGCCGTACTCCCTGCCGCCTGCGGCTCAAGCAGCTCCTCCAGCTCCAAGCGGGCCGCGGGCACTGGGACCACCGCCACCTCGACCCCGGCGGGCGCCGGCCCGACCCAGCCCGGCGGGGGAACGCTCGGCCCCGAGCGCATCCCGATCGAGCAGGGGCCCTCGTTGGCCCCGGCCTCCAGCACGTCTGGAGGCACCACCGTGGACGGGATCCAGTGCGCGCCGATCGAACAGCTGGCCTACCACATCCACGCCCATCTCCAGGTCTACGTGAACGGCCAGTCCCGCCAGCTGCCGGGGGGCATCGGCCTGCTCGGGCCGGTGGCCCAGCAGACTCCCGCGGGCCCGTTCTACGGTGCCCAGAAGTGCTACTACTGGCTGCACACCCACACGGCGGATGGGGTCCTGCACATCGAGTCTCCGACCGCCCGCGTATACACCCTGGGCAACTTCTTCGACGA
>DATKRM010000183.1:0-2055 GCA_035532195.1 Solirubrobacteraceae bacterium | reverse complement strand
GCGGGCCGGCCAGGTGGTCGAGATCAACGCTCGGAATCCGCAAGCTGCGGTCGCCATCGCCTCCCGCCTGCGCGACCGCTTGGCCGCCCAAGGCCTCCGGGGCGTATGCGTGGGGCGGCTGATGCGCGACGCGGGACAACCGGCTTAGGCCGGGCCACATGTGGCCCGGCCCCGGCGGTGCATGCACCGCCGGCGGGAGCGCGCATGCGCGCTCCCGATCATTCACCTACCAGTGAACCCCGCGCGTGGCCCGGATGAACGCCCGCTGCTCCGGCGTGGGCTCCTCGGGCTTGGCCCGCTTCCCGTCGCCTTCGGGGATCAGCTGGTAGGCCCGATTGGCCACCAGATCCTGGGCTCCGGGCATGATCGCGTAAGTGACCTGCCCCAGATTTCCCAGCGTGGTGCCGACCCGCTTGGGCCGTTTGCGGATCGCCTCGGTGATCAGGTTGGCCGCCTCGTCCGGGCTCATGGTGGGGAAGCGGTCGTAGATCTTGGTCGGCGCGATCATCGGCGTGCGGACCAGGGGCATGTAGATCGTGGTCAGGTGCACGCCGTCGCCGATGACCTCGGAGGCCAGCGAGCGTGAGAACGCGTCCAGCGCCGCCTTGGACGCCACGTAGGCGGCAAACCGCGGCGTGTTGACCTGGAGGCCGATGGTGGAGATGTTGATGATGTGCCCCGCCTGCCGCTCTCGCATCGAGGGGAGCAGGTCGAGGATCAGCTTGACCGGGCCGAAGTAGTTCAGCTGCATCGTGCGCTGGTAGTCGTGGAAGCGCTCGTAGGTGCGGTCCACTGATCGCCGGATCGATTTGCCCGCGTTGTTGATCAGGACGTCCACCGCCTCGTGCTGCTCGAGCACCTCGGCGGCCATGCGGTCGATGTCATCGGTATCGGACAGGTCGCACGAGTGGACGTAAGCCACTCCGCCCAGATCCTCGATCTGATCGGCCACGGTTTGCAGCTTCTTCCGGGTACGAGCCACCAGCAGCACGGTGGCGCCGGCCTGGCCGATCTTCAGCGCCGTCGTCTCGCCGATACCCGAGGAGGCGCCGGTGATCATCACTACGCGTCCGCTCACCGCGCCCTCCAGTGAGGGCGCCAGGACTCCACCCCCCACCGGCATCCGCCGGCCGAAGGCCTGAAGCGTCCGCAGCCCCTGCGCGGCTAGGTCCAGCGGGTTCGGCGGTGCCATCGCCCGCAAGGTATCACCAGCGAGCCCGCCGCTAGCGGCCTGCGACCTGCTCGCCGCCGCGATCGACCTCGGCCGCACTGGGCCGCTGACGCAGTCGCTCCAGCCACGCGGCGGTCAGCGGGTACTCCACCGGGTCTGGCACCAGGTCGGGCTTCCACTGCGGAAGCCGGACGGCCAGCGGCATGGCCGCCAGGTCGGCCATGGTCGGTTCCTCGCCGGCCACCAGCCAGGGGCCATCGCTCTGCCCGAGGAGCTTCTCGGTGGTCGGCCAGTTGCGGGCCAGCTGGGCCCTCAGGTGCTGGACCGCGTCGGGGTGATCGGTCTTGTCCAGCCCGAACACCTCTTTGCGCATCGACCGGAAGAACGGGCTGGTCAGCTCGTCGTCCACGAAACGCACCAGCCCCCGCGCGGCCGCGCGGGCTGTGGGGTCGGCCGGCCAGAACGGCGGCTCCGGGTGGGTGTCCTCCAGCCAGTCGCAGATCACCGTGGACTCGCGAATGCCGCGACCGTCGATCTCCAGCACCGGCACCCGGCTGGTGGGGTTGAGCTCCCGCAGGCGAGCCGGCCGGTTGCGCGGGTCGATCTCGAGCAACTCAACCTCGACGCCCTTCTCGGCGAAGGCGATCCTGGCCTTGCCGGCGAAGGGGGACATGCGCCAGGACCAGAGACGCAGTTGAGCCATGAGTTGGCAGCCTATCCGCTTTGGGCGCCCATCCTCCCGCTTAGCCTCGATCCACCGTTTGATGGGGAGGCTCTCGTTGTTTAGGGGTTGATGGCTCGTCGGGGCTCGGGTGGCCTGCTGTCGGCGGAGGCGCGGGGGTCGCTGAGGTCGGTGGGGCCAGTTGAGGCCGTCGCTGCGGCGC
>DATKRM010000182.1:0-2947 GCA_035532195.1 Solirubrobacteraceae bacterium | reverse complement strand
CCTCTCACCCGCCCCAGTTTACGCGACAGTAAAGCTTCCGTGTTCCAGTTCGTCCTTTTCTGGTACGCCGTCCGGCGCACGTCGGGCGAAGGAGGTGATCGTCCGGGCCACCAGCTCCGGGTCATCGGACATCGGACAGTGTCCGAGGCCCTTGAGCTCGACCCATTGGGCCGCCGGGAGCATGTCGCGCAGCCGCCGCGAGTAGGTGCGCCGCGGCAGGATCCGGTCCTTGGTGCCCCACACCAGGGCCACGGTGCAGTCGACGCCTTCGAACGAGCTGGGTGGGCCCGCGCTCACGATCGCGTCCATCAGCTCGAAGTACACGGCGCAGTTGACCGAGTCGCGGATCATCTGCACGGCGGTCGCGGCCGAAATCCGATCGCCCCGGGCCACCACCTGCGCTAGCAGCGCGCGGCGGAGCCGGGGCCGGCGCATCCACTTCTCCAGCCGCGGCAGGAGCGCCGAGGACATCTTGTGGTTGCGCTCAAACATGGGTCGCAACCGCCGCTCGGCTCGGGTTCCGGCCTCCCAGCCGCCGGCCGGGGATATCGCCACCACCGAGCGGGCTCGGCCTCGCTTGGCCAGCTCGAGCGAGATCCAGCCCCCCAGTGAGTTCCCCACCAGGTGGGCGTCGGAGAATCCCGCGGCGTCCATGTCCCGCTCCACCGCGTCGACCAGCGCCTGGACCGACACGTCGGTGCCGGCCGGGATCTCCGGGCCGCCGACGTGGCCGGCCAGATTGACGACCAGCACGTCGAATGAGCCTTCCAGCGCCTCACGGACCGGCGCCCACATGGCGCCGGTAGCCGAGAACCCGTGGATCAGGACCATCGGCTCGCCCGAGCCGCCGCGATAAGTAGAGGCGGTGGTCATGGCGGGAAGAGTGCCACTTCGAGCCCGGGTTTGTCCAGTGGGCTGATCGCCATGCCGTTAGGCTCGAAGAGTGTCGGGACCGATCTCCGACCACGTCAAGCGGCTCACGCTGGTGGCCTGCGTTCTGGGATCGAGCATCGCCCTGTTGGACGCCACGATCGTCAATGTCGCGCTGCCGGCCATCCAGCGCAGCCTCCACGGAGGACTGTCGACCCAGCAGTGGGTGGTCGATGCTTACGCGCTGACTCTGGGTGCGCTGATCCTGGTCGGCGGATCCCTGGGCGACGTGTTCGGGGAGAAGCGCGTGTTCGTGATCGGGGTGGTCGGGTTCGGGATCACCTCGCTGGGGTGCGCGGCGGCGCCGACCGCTGGGGTGCTGATTGGCCTGCGAGCGCTCCAGGGCGTCGCCGGAGCGCTGCTCACGCCGGCGGCGCTGGCGGTGATCACGACAACGTTTCCGGCCGAGGAGCGGGGCGCCGCGGTGGGGACGTGGACCGCCTGGGGGGCGATTGCCACGATCATCGGTCCGCTGGCCGGGGGCGGGCTGGTTTCGGTTGCCAGCTGGCGGTGGATCTTCCTGGTCAACCTGCCGCTGGTGGCGGTGACGCTGGTCCTGGTGATCCGGTTTGTGCCGGACGCAGCGCACGACCGCGGCCGCCACGTGGACCTGCCCGGCGCGGTTCTGGCCGCGCTGGGTCTGGGGGGTCCGGTGTTCGCCCTGATCGAGCAGCCACGGCTGGGCTGGACCAGCCCCGCGGTGCTGGGGTCGCTGATCGGCGGTGTGGTCCTCCTGGGAGCGTTCCTGGCCCGCGAGCGATCGGCGCGGGATCCGATGCTGCCGCTGCGGCTGTTCGGCCGCCGCAACTTCGCCGTAGCCAACGCGGAGACGTTGGTCATGTATGCCGGGCTGTCCGTGCTGTTCTTCCTGCTGGCTCTGTTCCTGCAAGAGGTGGCCGGCTGGACTGCCACCCAGGCCGGACTGGCCACCCTGCCGACCACGCTGGTCATGTTTGCGCTGTCCAAGCGGGTGGGGCGGCTGGCCGACCAGCGCGGACCGCGCCTCTTCATGGGCCTGGGACCGCTGGTGGCGGCGGTTGGCCTGCTGCTGTTCCTGCGGGTGGGGCGGCACGTCAACGTGGCGGCAGACCTGTTGCCCGCGCTGCTGGTGTTCGCCCTGGGCTTGTCGCTGACCGTGGCGCCGCTGACGGCGACCGTGCTGGCCGGTGTGGGAGAAGGGCAGGCGGGGATCGCCTCCGCGGTGAACAACGCCGTGGCCCGGGTGGCCGGCCTGGTGGGCGTGGCGGCGCTCGGACCGGTGATCGGATCGCATCTGTCGGTGTCCAAGTTTCACCTGGCGCTCGGCGCCGCGGCCGTGTTGTTGGCCCTCGCCGGCACGGTCGGAGCCACGCTGATCCGCAACCCGACCCGTCTGGTGCTGGCGGCGGAATGCTCGGGCGGCCAGATCGCCGGCGCCGCGCACGATGCCGCAGGCTGCCGCGACGAAAGCGCCGTATCATCGGCCCCCGTTTGGGGGCCCCGGGAGAAAGCCAGAGCCGCAAATTAGACGCGGCGCCAACCCGGCGGCGAAAGATGGTCCGCCGGGGGGTGGTTCTCGCGCTGATGGGGCTGGCGGCCGGCTGCTCTTCGGCCGGCCCGAGCGCCGGATCGCACGCCGGCACCACCGTCCTGGTGCTCGACACCCAGCGCCCGGGCCGGGCGATCCCGGCGGGATTTCTCGGCCTGGGCATCGAGTACCGCGCTCTGGGCAACTACGCCGGTTCCAATCCCGCCGCGCCCGACCCGGCCCTGGCACAGCTGATCGCCAACCTGTCGCCTGGTCAGTCACCGGTACTCCGCATCGGTGGCGACACCACGGACTGGACCTGGTGGCCAGTTCCGGGGATGCCGCAGCCACCGTGGGTGCATTACGCGCTGACGCCGGACTGGCTGGCCGTGACCCGAGCCCTGACTGAGCGCCTCGGGGCGCGCTTGATCGTCGGCATCAACTTCGAAGCGGACAGCCCGACGATCGCGAACGCCGAGGCCGACGCGTTGATCAACGGCCTGGGTCGCC
>DATKRM010000181.1:0-7253 GCA_035532195.1 Solirubrobacteraceae bacterium | reverse complement strand
GGCCTGTTCCTCGGTCAGCTTGCCCCGGCGAACCAACTCGTCGACCAAGGTGTGATCCTGGGTGAGCCGGCGCAGCTCGCCGTCCCGGAACAGATAGGCCCGGCTGTCGCCCACATGGGCGATTGAGACCTGCGAATCCTCCAGCCACAGCGCGGTGATGGTGGTGCCCATGCCCTCGCGGCCTTGCTCGGCCAGCGAGCGATCGTGGATCTGGCGGTTGGCCTCACGGACCCGCTGAGCCAGGCGCTCCTCGGGATTGCCACCGTCGGGCAGGCCCTGCTCGAACACCTCAACGGCGATGTGCGAGGCGACCTCTCCGGCCTGGGCTCCCCCCATCCCGTCGGCCACCACGAACAGCGGGGCCCGCGCGTAGGCGGAGTCCTCGTTCTGCCGGCGCTGGCGCCCGGGGTCGGTCTTCACGATGGAGTCTGCGACGCGGATCATCGGGCGGGTCAGTGCTGGTAGTAAAACTCGGAATCGCCGATCCGGATGCGGTCTCCGGGATGCAGCGGCTGCGGACCACTCAGCGGCTCCTCGTTGAGGTACGTGCCGTTGGTAGAGCCCAGGTCCTCAATCACCAGGAGTTGACCCTGCCGCGAGATTCGGGCGTGGCGCGTGGAGGCGAACGGATCGTCGATCTGGATCTCCACGTCTCCGCGCCCCAGCGTGGCCCCGTGGACCAGGTCATAGGCGGTACCCGACTCATGACCGGCTGCCCGGTCGACGAACAGCCGGGGCTCGAAGCCGTTCGCCTCCGCCTCCAGCGGCTCCACCGCCGCGTACATGCTCGTGGCGTCGGACGCGGGGACCTCAGGCGCGGTGGCCCGGCCGCGCGTCCCGCGCCGCAGGTCCCGCAGCACGGCCCAGGCCACCCAGATCAAGAACAGGTAGAGCACGGCAAGGAAACCGAACTTCAGCGCAACCGAAACGGGCTGGAGCACGGACCTACTCGACCTCGAATCGCAGGGCGGTGGCCCCCAGCTCGATCTCGTCGCCGGACCTGACCACCTCCGAGCCCTCCACCGGGTGCCCATTGAGCCGCGAGCCGTTGGTGGAGCCCAGGTCGGTGAGCACCCACGATCCGCCACGCGGCCTGATCTCGGCGTGCTGGCGGGAGACGTTGGCGTCGTCCAGCACCACGTCGCACTGGCGGCTACGCCCCAGCGTGACCCCCGAGGGGCCCACCAGCAGGCGCTTTCCGCCCATGATCAGCAGGGCGGTCTCCGCCCGGGTCTGGGCCCGTTGCTCGAGCGGCTCGGCCAGACGCTCGGCGTTGCTGTAGATCATCGTGCGACCGCCCGGATCGCTCTCGGGCTCGGGCGGCTCCTCCTCATCCGCCACCTGGACTACCCCGGTCTGGATCCCGAACATCCCCAGACCAAGCCGATCATCGGTCTCGAACTCGATCACCGGCCGCGCGGGCAAGGTCAGACGCTCGCGACGGGCGTGCTCCAGGAGGTACCCCGCCAGCTCATCGGCCAGAGCGCCCTCGTAGCCCGCGAACCGCGCCCGGTCCCGGGGCGACAGGTACACCCGATATTCGTTGGGTACATAGGTCCGCGAGAGCGAGGAGTACTCGTTCTCCTCCATCTCGCGCGTCAGCTTGCGGGCTATCTCAACCGGCCTGACCTCGGACCTGAAGGCACGGCTGAACGTACCTTCGACAAGGCCAGCGATCTTGCTTTCGAGGTTGCTTAAAACGCTCATGTCCTGGCGGCTGGAACCCGCTGCGTAGCTGTAAAGGCAACGGGATCAGGGCGGTTTCATGCTACGCGAGTCGGGGCGGAGCGTCGGTGCCGCGGGCCGGTCGCCCCTGCACCGGCCGGGCGGCCCCAAACCAGCGCCACCGCGATGCCGCCGGCTACGCCCAGCAGCGCGTCGCGAGCGCCGATCCCCGGCTGCCCGGAGCCAAGTGAAAGGAGAAGGACAGTGCTGCCCAGAACCACGGCCGCCCACACAGCAACCGCTCCGGCCCGCAGCATGAGATCCGTTTGGCGCAACACGATCGGCAGGGCCACCGCCCCCAAAGCCCAGGCCAGCGCGGGGGTAAGCGCTCCCGAGGTGAACAGCGGCGAGAGGACCTCACGCACAGCGGCGGCCGGCGAGGTAGACCACGCCCCGACCTGGGGCGTGGCTGCGGGCAGGCCGGCGTATAGCGTGCTGGCGCTCAGCACGGTGCCAAGCTGGAGCCAAATCCAGCCCCCAGCCCCGAGGGCAGCGCGCTGCCAGGCGCTGGGGGCCCGGGCGGCCAGGGCGGGCCACGCGCCAGCCAACCAGATCACACCCAACGCCGCCGCCACCCCGGGTAAGGGCCAGCTGGCTGGATCAGCGGGCAGCAGGACAACCGGGATGAGCGCGCCGGTCAGCACCAGCACCGCGGTTCCCGTGCGACCCTGAATGACCAGCGCCACGCCGGCGATCACCGCCAGCCCGAGCCATCCCACGCGCAGCAGCAGGGCCACGGCGAGCCCGCAGGCCACCGCGGCGGCTGCCGCGGCCACCCCGGAGGAATGGAGCAGCGGCCTCGTCACCCAGGCGGCCAATCCGGCCGCGGCCAAACCGGCCAGGAGCCGGGACAGCGCTGGCACCGAGGGAACCTCGGCGATGTCCAGTGAGGGCGCGAAAGGCTCCGGATCCTCAGGCGGCAGCGCGGGCGGCGCCTGGCCGACGGTCTCCGGAGCATCGTCAAGTCGCCCGACCGACGCGGCCAGGGCCTGGCGAAGCTCCTCGATGCTGCCCCGCTCCCGGGGCCGCGGGCGCAGCGCCAGATCGATGGCTCGGCCCAGCTCACGGGGAAGCTCGCGGCGGTGACGCCGGAGCGGCGGCAGGTATGCTCCCAGCCGCCGTGCTCGCTGGGTGGGCGGTCCGGCGCACAGGGGGTTGACCCCGGTCAAGGCCTCGTAGAGCACCAGCGCCAGCGAGTACAGATCGGCCGTCGCGTCGGCCTGGCGACCCTCGGCCTGCTCGGGTGCCATGTAGGCGGCCGTCCCCACCACGTCGCCGGTGCGGGTCAGCGAGTCGTCGCCGATCACCCGGGCCACCCCGAAGTCGGTCAGCTTGGCCAGCTGGGACGGCGTGCTCACGCGATCGGGGATCAAAACATTGGACGGCTTGACGTCCCGGTGAACCACACCGTGGGCGTGGGCGTGGGCCAGCGCGTCGCCCAGCGCCACTCCGATCTGGGCGATGTCGCGGTCGGACAGGCGCCCGGCCTGCAACAGCTCGGCCAGGGTCGATCCGGAAACCAGCTCCGAGACCAGGTACGCCCCGTCGTCGTCCACGCTGGCCTCATACAGGGTGACGATGCCCGGGTGGCTGAGCCGTGCCGCGGCTCGGGCCTCCCGCTCGAACCGCCCGCCCACCACGCGCTCGCGGGGCAGCACCTTGACCGCCACGTCACGTTCCAGGCGCTCGTCGCGGGCCATCCACACCGCGCCGAACGCGCCGCTGCCCAGCCGTCGGTGCAATCGATAGCGGCTTAGAACCAGGTCTTGGCCGGATTTCGGTGCGTCCCCGCCCCGGGCCGGCTGCTCACTTGCGCTGGCAGGCCGGCGCACCGTAGGCGTTCGGCTGGCGCTCATCAGGTGGGCATTCCACGTTGCAAGCGGCTTCCCTTTTTGCCTTCCGGCCGTTCTTCCCGTAATACTGGGCTTTTCGAGAACTCCGCGAGGAGCCAACCTTTTGTCGTTCTTCGACGAGGCCGACGAGCCTCGCCCAGAGCAACCCACAGCCGAGAGTAGGCGCCCCGCGGGAGGGGCCAGACGTCCAGGAGGCGGTCGCGGACCGACCCGCGGAGGCGGACCTCCGCGCGGCGCCGATCAGGCAATCCGCGCCCGGCGGGGGGTGGCGCTGGCTGCCCTGGTGGTGGTCCTGATCCTGATCGTGGTCGGGGTGCACAGCTGTCAGGTCAGCCAGGCCAACAGCGCGCTCAAGGACTACACGGTGAACGTCAACGCGGTCATGCAGTCCTCCCAGCAGACCAGTCGCCAGTTCTTCAACTTGCTGTCCAGCGGCGGCGGCACCTCCAACGCCCCCAACCTCCAGAGTCAGATCGATGAGGCCCGGCTGGCGGCGGCCAACCAGCTGAGCCGGGCACAGAGCCTGAGCCCACCAGACTCGGTGAAGACGGGCCAGCAGGACCTGGTGCTGGCGCTGCAGATGCGCGTGGACGGGATCGCCAATATCGCCCAGCAGATCCAACCGGCACTCCAGTCGCAGACCTCGACCGACGCCGACAACGCGATCGCCGCTCAGATGGCTCGGTTCTACGCCTCCGATGTGCTGTACAAGGACTACACCCTGCCCACGGTCGTGGGCGCGCTGCACAGCGCCGGCATTTCCGTGGGTGGTCCCAACGGAGAGCCGCTGTTCGCCGGGCAGTTCCTCCCGGATGTCCAATGGCTGAGTCCGGCGTTCGTGGCCGGAGCGCTGCATAGCCCCGGTGCCCCGCCGGCCAGCTCAGGCAAGGTCGCGCCCGGCACCCACGGTCACGCGCTGAACTCGGTCAGCGTGGGCGGAACCACTCTGCAGACCGGCTCGACCAACACGATTCCGTCCAGCCCCGCGCCAACGTTCACGCTCAACTTCAGCAACACCGGTCAGAACACCGAGACCAACGTGACCTGCAAGATTGCGTTGAGCGGCTCGAGCGTGGCCGGGCAGACGGTGGTGCCCAAGACCTCCGCCGGACAGAGCGCCACCTGCAAGGTCACCCTGCCCTCGTCGCCGTCCGCGGGCAGCAGCACGGTCAAGGCCACGGTGGTGCCGGTGCCGGGCGAGAAGAACACAGCCAACAACACGCTGAGCTTCCCGGTCACGTTTCAGTAGCGGGCCTCCCTCCTTATCCTTCTCACCGTGAACGGTCTGGGCAGCACCGCGGGTGAGGTCGCGATTGTCGCTGCCGCGGTGGCGGTGGTGGCCGTCGTGCTGTGCGGCGTCCTGTTCATGAAGCTGCGGCGGTTGCGAGCCGACCAGCGGGCCGTGCTGGGGGACGGGGCGGACGACCTGGTGGCACACGCGGCCTCGCTGCAACGCCAGTTCGAGGCGCTGTACGACTACGTCCAGCGCTCAGGCGAGGTGCTGGGCCAGCGCGTGCAGGAGGCTGAAGGGCGGCTCGACAAGACCGTGGCCTATCGCTCGCTGATTCGCTACGACGCCTACGGAGAGATGTCCGGGCGCCAGTCGACGTCGATCGCGCTCCTGGACTCCCACCGCTCCGGACTGGTGCTGTCCTCGATTCACCATCGCGACCAGGCCCGGCTCTACGCCAAGGCGGTGCATGAGGGCCGCGGCGAGCTTGAGCTCTCCCCAGAGGAGGACGAGGCCATCCGGCTGGCCCTCGAGGAAGGGCGCGCGGCGGCGGCGCCCGACTAGCCTCCGCGGCGAGACGAGATCCACGTGCGTGTCGGCTACTTCGGCCCGGAGGGGACGTTTACCCAGGAGGCCCTGCTCGCGGCTGTCGGCCCCGCGGTCGGAGAGCTCGTGCTGGTTCCGCTGCCCACCATCTTCGACACCGTGATGGCCGTTCACTCGGGCGATGTGGTCCGGGCGGTGGTGCCGATCGAGAACTCGCTCGAGGGATCGGTCAACGCGACGCTGGACGCCCTGGCCCTGGAGACCGAGGACGTGGCCATCGTGGGCGAGATCGTTCATCCGATTCGCCACTGCCTGATCGCCCGCACCGACCTGGAGCTGACGCAAATCGAAACGGTGGTCTCGCATCCGCAGGCCACGGCCCAGGCGGCGCGGTTCCTGCGCAGTGCCCTACCCCAGGCCCGGGTCCTGGCCGCCAGCTCCACCGCGGAGGCGGTCCGCATGGTGGCCGGGCGCGAAGGGCCGTGGGCCGCGCTGGGCAACCGCCTGGCCGCCGAGCTGTACGGCGGCCGGGTTCTCCGGGCGCGGGTCGAGGACGTGCCGGACAACGAGACCAGGTTCGTCTGGCTGGCTCGGGTGGGCACTGACCCACGGTGGCCCAGGGCCTCGGAGCCGCCGTCAGGACCCTGGAAGACCGCGATCGTATTCTGGGGGCGAGGCACAGATGCCCCGGGATGGCTCGTCGGCTGCCTGCGGGAGTTTGCCTCGCGCCAAGTCAACCTGACTCGGATCGAGTCCCGGCCCCGCAAACAAGGGCTGGGCGCGTACATGTTCTTCCTGGACCTGGAGGGACGCGACACCGAGCCGTCGGTCCGGGACGCGCTCGAGGGCCTCGGCCAGCACGTCGAAGTCCTCCGCGTGCTGGGATCGTTCCCGGCGGCCTGAGAGGCCATATACCACCAGGCTGGGCGTGGGCTGTAACGCGGCTGATCTGCCCCGGCCCCCCGCTACACTGGCCGCCAGCCATGGCCACATGCGTCCCAGCGCCAGCCGGGTCCGTGCCGCCTCTGGAGCACCAGCGGCGCGGACGTGAACGTGGCCGGGTGCTCGTCCTGAACGCGACGTATGAGCCAATCAACGTGTGCACGGTGCGGCGCGCGGTGGTGTTGTTGCTCAAGGACAAGGCCGAGGTGATCGAGCACGCCGATTGGGATCTGCGCTCGGCCAGTACCGCGATCCACCGTCCGGTGGTGATCCGGCTGGTCAGCTACGTGCGCATCCCCCGGGACACCCACCGGCGCAAGATCACGCGCCGAGCCGTATTCGCGCGTGACCAGTGGACCTGTCAATACTGCGGGTCGCGGTCCAACCTGACCGTGGACCACGTGATCCCCAAGTCGAAAGGCGGCGTCTCGACCTGGGAGAACATTGTGGCGTCTTGCGCGCCCTGCAACCGGCGCAAGGGCAACTCGCTGGCGCGCCAGGTGGGAATGCACCTGACCAAGCCCCCACGCACCCCAAGCCCCACGGTGTTCATCCACGTGGCCAGCCCCACCATCCCCAGCGCCTGGCAGCAGTACCTGGCGGCCTAGGGGGCCACCAGGCGCCGCAGCCGCAGCCCGGGCGATCGTGTTTCTGGCCACCCGACGCGCTGCGGTTTGATCTCCGGGCCGGTCTCCGTCTGGTTCACGGTGTCTCGCCGCTCTCACCCCAAGGAAGCGCGCAGCGGGCGCGGCCAACACGCTACACGCGCCCTCCGTCGGCCCGACAGGGGCGTACCGGTGGGTGCTAGCCCCGCTTCACCCCTTAAGCACGAAGGGCGCCGTCGACAACGGCGCCCTTCGGCAACTGATTTGGCTGCCCTGATCCGCAGTGAGCCCGTATGCCGGAGGGACTAATCCCAGCGCCCACGGCGGCGGTGTCTCGGTGGGGACTCCGCT
>DATKRM010000180.1:0-4616 GCA_035532195.1 Solirubrobacteraceae bacterium | reverse complement strand
CTGGTGCGGGACGCTGCGTCGCAAGGAGCCCAGCTGGTCGTGCTGCCTGAGAAGTGGAGCGTGCTGGGGACCAGCGAGCAGATGGCCGCAGGGGCCGAGCCGCTGGACGGGCGCGCGCTGAACTGGGCCCGAGCCACGGCTGAGGAGTTGGGGATCGACCTGATCGCCGGGTCGATCCTCGAGCGGGTGGCCGGCCGCGAGAAGTTCTCCAACACCAGCGTGCACGTGGGTCCAAATGGCGAGATCAAAGCGACGTACCGAAAGATCCACATGTTCGATGTGGAGGTAGACGGAGTCTCCTATGCCGAATCGGACCACGAGGAGCCGGGACGCGAGGTCGTGGTCTCCGAGCTGGCCGACGGCACGCGGCTGGGGATGAGCGTGTGCTACGACGTTCGCTTCCCCGAGCTGTACGGGGTGCTCTCGGCCCGAGGCGCCGAGCTCATCGCCGTGCCCAGCGCGTTCACCTTGGCCACCACCCGGGATCACTGGGAGGTTCTGCTCCGCGCCCGGGCGATCGAGAATCAGTGCTTCGTCGTTGCCCCCAACCAGGTGGGCGAGCACTCGCCGACCATGCGATCGGGCGGACGCTCGGCGATCGTGGATCCCTGGGGTCTGGTCCTGGCCATGGCCGCCGATCGCGAGGCGGCGATCGTGGCCGACCTGGACTTCACCGTCCTGCGTGACATACGGACCCGGCTGCCCTCGCTGGTTCATCGTCGAGCTGACGTACACGCGTGATGGCGGCGCCGAACCAAACCGTGATCGACAAGCGCCGGGTGATCCTGGAGGCCGCTGTGCGGGTGTTTGCCCGCCAGGGCTTTCACACCTGCCGGGTAGCCGACATCGCCGACGAGGCCGGGGTGGCCTATGGCCTGGTCTACCACTACTTCTCCTCCAAAGACGAGATCCTGGACACGCTGTTCCAGGAGCGGTGGGACGCCATGCTGGTGGCGATCGCCGAGGCGGACGCTCAGCAGCCGTCGGCCCGGGACAAGCTGCAGGCCATCGCAGATTTCATCATCGACTCATACCGCTACGACCCCGACCTGATGAAGGTGATCATCGTCGAGGTGACGCGCGCGGCGAACACGTTCGGCCGCACCCACCTGGCCCGGATCCGCGAGGCCTACGACCAGATCGCGGGGATCGTGGAGCGGGCTCAGGCCGAGGGCCTCTTCCGGGGGGACATCGACCCTCCGTTCGCCGCGCTGGCCTTCTACGGGCTGGTCGAGCAGGTGCTGACCAGATGGATCTTCGAGTCAGAGCCGGTGGACGAGCAGGAGCTCGAACGGGCCAAGCGGCTGATCGTCGAGATGACCTGTCTGGGACTGGAGCGCTAGGCGTTTTGGTGGCCGATCCCGACGGGGAGCCACCGGGTGGGTGGTCCCGATTAGAATCCGGCTCAATGACCGATAGCCCGCTGGTCAAGCGACTGCTGTGGTCCGGCCTGATGGCGGCCACGGGGGCCGCGGCGACGCTGATCGCGGCCCGGGTTTCGACGTTGATCTGGAAGCGCGTGTTCGACGAAGAGCCGCCCGAATGAGCGACGAGCCGCGCCCGGCCAGCTCCTGGGTACCCGCGCCGGCGGAACCGGAGAGCGAGCAGCCCACGGGTGAGGTGTCAGCGGTTCCGGTGACACCGCCGCCGCCCGGCCTGGACGCGGAATCGCCCGCCGAGTCAGTGGATGAGCCGGCTCCACTGACCGAGCTCGAGGAGCCCACGCCGGTGACCGAGCCTGAGCCGGTGCCTGAGCCCGAGGCCGTGCCAGAGCCCGAGCCGGTGGCCGAGGCCGACCCCGAGCCGGCGCCTGTGGCTGAGGCTGAGGCCGTGGCCGGGCCAGAGCCCGAGCCGGTGGCCGAGCCCGAGCCTGAGCCGGCTGTGGTGCCGGAGGTGGCCCCCGCCGAGGTGGCGGCCGCGATACCGAGTCCCCATGCCCATCCGCTGTCGCCGGAGCCAGCGACCGCCGGGCACATGTCGTGGGAGACACCGAAGTCCAAATCTGTGCCGGCGACGCCCGCGTCTGGCGGCAGCCGTCCCGAGCTCGTGCTGGCCGCGGGTTTCGTCGGCGGTCTACTCCTAGCTCAGGTGGTGAAGCGCATTGCTAAATAAGCCCTCCAAGAACGGACGGCCAGACAACTTCGCCGCTGCGGTCACCGAGGTGTCCGAGCGGATGAGCGTGCTGGTGCGCGAGGAGATCGAGCTGGCCAAGGCCGAGGTCTCGCAGAAGGTGACCAGCATGGTCAAGGGCGCCGTGGCTGTCGCCGCAGGTGCGGTGTTCGGCGTGTTCGCGATCATCTTTGGGTTCGCCACCGCGGCTTGGGGGCTGAATTCGCTCCTCAACTCGCTGTGGCTGGGGTTCGTGATTGTGTTTGGCGTGCTGCTCGTGGCGACCATCGGCACGTTCATGTTCGCCCGCAACAAGCTCAAGGTGGGCGTGCCCACCCCGACCATGGCGATCGACGAAGCCAAGAAGATCCGTGAGACCGTGTCTGCTTCGACCAACGGTGGCGACAGCGCGGTGGCCAAGGCTGCGGAGGCCGTCAAGGCCGAGGCCGAAGCCTCGAGCTGATGCCGACCCGGACGCCGGACGAGATCCGGGCCTCGATCGAGCAGAACCGCCAGGAGCTGGGCGAGTCCCTGGCCTACCTGCGCGACGAGGTCACCCAGCTCACCGACTGGAGGGCCCAGCTCCGCGCCCGCCAGTCCCAGCTGCTGCCCGTCGCCGTGGTGGCGGGGTTCGTGGCCGGCGGCGGGCTCGCCGGCCTGACTGGCCTGATCACCGGCCGCGGGCGCCGGCAGCAGAGGCGGAGCGCGCGGCTGCCCAATCTGCCCAGCCTTCCCAGTCCCGGCGCCGTCGGTGCCAAGTTGCGCCGCAAGTAGCCGCGGCTACTGCAGCGGGCGGTCGTCCTACTGCCTGGGAACCCCAACCGAGAACGGCCAACGCGCCAACAACGTCTCACCCGTCCTCAGAATCCAGACATAACCGCCACTCGGAAGCACTAACCCGTTGAACGTCGCCGCAAGAGGCGCGTTCAACTCCGTGCCCGGTTTCACGCCAGGTGGCCGTCCCACTTCGACCTCGGTCGTCATTCGAAGCGGCTGCCCCTCCGCTGGCTCCCATACCTCGCCATCGTCGGTGTGAAGCTCGATCTCAATGGGATGCCGGCTGTTGGCCTCTGTCCACTCGATGTGAAGCACTACGGCGAGCGCCTGCGTGGTCGGCGTGTCCGGCTCTAGCAACGCCGACCAGCCTGCACCGATGATGTACAGCTTGCCCCCAGTCTCCTGGGCGGCGTCGCACAACAGCATCGTCGCCCTCATGGCGGGAAGGCTACTCACCCCGGGACGAGGACCAGGTGAGCCTTAGTAGCGTCTTCCCACCACGGGCTACTGCAGCAGCGAGCTGGGAATCCCGCCCACGCCGAGAAGGCCGGGCCCGACGTGGGTGCCGATCACCGGGCCGATCTCTGAGAAGTTGATCGGATCGGTGCCGAAGATCTCCTTGCCCCGTTCGGCCAGCCGCCCGGCCTCCTGCGGGGACTGAATGTGCTGAACCATCCACGCGTCGTTCCCGTGCCGGGCGCACTCCTCCAGTAGGGCCGCCATGCGCTCGAAGGCGCGGCGGGAGGTGCGAACGCGCTCAACCGGGGTGATCTCCCCCTCGACGGTGAGGATCGGCTTGATCTGGAGCGCCGATCCGAGCCAGGCCTGGGCGCCGCCGATCCGCCCACCCCGGCGCAGGTACTCCAGGGTTTCGATGGCGAACCACAGATCCAGCTTTTCGCGGGCCTGCCGCGTCCGATCGACCACGGCTGAGGCGTCGGCGCCCGAGCGGGCCGCCGCTGCGGCGGCCAGCGTGACCAGGCCCTGTCCCCCGCAGGCCGAACGCGAGTCGATTACGTGCACTCGCTCGGCGCGCTCGCCCAGCTGCTCGCGGGCCTGCTCGGCCGTGCTCACGGTGCCTGACATGCCGCCGGCCAGGTGGATCGAGACGATGTCATCGCCCTGGTCGAGCAGAGGCTCATAGACCGTGAGGAAGTCGCCAATCGAGGGCTGCGAGGTGGTGGGAAGCTCGCTCTCGCGACCCAGCCGCGTGTAGTAGTCGTCGTAATCGTCGATCTCGCTCTCCCGCAGCGTCTCGCCCTGACGGTGAACGTAGAGGCTGACCTGGTGGATCCCGTTGTCCGACACGAGATCCCGGCGCAGGTAGTGGCAGGTGTCCGACACGATTGCCACCGGCATGCGGCGGCACCCTAGCAGCGGAGCTACGATCGGCCCGTGGCCACGCTATACCGCTGCTCCACGCCGACCAACTGGCTGTGCGCCTGCGGGAAAGTGGCGCGGGCCCTGGCCCGGGAGGGCATCGCGGCCGAGGAGGTCGTAGTTCCGCAGCGGCGGTCGCTCCGTCCCGAGGTGGAGGCGCTGACCGGTCAGCGCCGAGTCCCGGTCCTGGTGATCGACGGCGAGGCCATCTGCGACTCCCACCGTATCGTCGAGCACCTGGAGTTCAAGCGCGAGTCCTGACGCCCTGTTCGGTGACCAGCGCCGTCACCAGCTCGGCCGGAGTCACGTCGAACGCGGGATTGCGGCAAGGTGTGTCGGGTAGCGTCAGC
>DATKRM010000179.1:0-7851 GCA_035532195.1 Solirubrobacteraceae bacterium | reverse complement strand
ATACCGCCATCCACCGCCGGAGCGCTTCGTCGTGTTCGCCCAGAACCACGACCAGGTGGGCAACCGCGCGTTCGGCGACCGGATGCCCCACGAGCTCCAGCCGCTGGCCGCGTTCTGCACCCTGCTGGCGCCGTCGACGCCGCTGCTGTTCATGGGCGAGGAGTACGGCGAGCCGGCGGCGTTCCAGTTCTTCTCCGACCACATCGACGAGGAGATCGCGGTGGCCACGCGTGCGGGCCGGCGCCGCGAGTTCGCGGCGTTCGCGGAGTTTGCGCACCAGGAGGTCCCCGACCCACAGGACCCGGCCACATTCGAGCGCTCCAAGCTCACCCGCCGCCGAGACGAGACGCTGGCCTCGCTGTACTCCGAGCTGCTCCGGGTGCGCCGCGAGCTGCCGCCGGACGTGCCGGACGCGATCGACTGGGATGAGGACGAGCGCTGGCTGAAGGTCCGGCGCGGAAACTTCATGCTGCTGATGAACTTCTCCGACCGGGAGCTGGTGCTAGCCGGTGCCGGCGCCCGTCTGCGGCTGGCCACCTCGCCCGCCACCACCCTCACCTCTGTCGCACCGGTTTCCGGGGCGCTACTGGAGGGGGCGTGACCGCTGGCGGCGTGGGAGATTTGACCATCTCTCTGTGCTTTTTCTCCCACACGCCCTCGGCGGTGACACCACCGTGACCGACGTCTGGCCCGGACAACCGTTCCCGCTGGGCGCCGCCTGGGACGGCGGGGGTACCAACTTCTCGGTGTTCTCCGAGGACGCCGAGGCGGTGGAGCTGTGCCTGTTCGACGAGGAGGGCGAGGAACACCGGATCCACCTGAGCCAGCGCCGCGCCCTGAACTGGCACTGCTACGTGCCGGGCGTGGGTCCCGGGCAGCGCTACGGCTACCGCGTGCACGGTCCCTACGCCCCCCAGGCGGGGCAGCGCTTCAACCCCCACAAGCTCCTGCTCGACCCCTACGCCAAGGCGATCGAGGGCCTGGTCGACTGGGCGCACGACGCCAACGTGCTGCCCTACGTCCCTGACGGCACCGAGGAGGCCGACCTGGAGATGGACGACGAGGACGACGCGCCGGCCATGCCCAAATCAGTGGTAATCGACGACGGGTTCGTGTGGGAAGGCGACCGCCCGCCCCGGATCCGGTTCGCCGACACTGTGATCTACGAGGCCCACGTCAAGGGCTTCACGATGCGTCACCCAGGGGTGCGTGAGGACCTGCGGGGGACCTACGCCGGGCTGGCCTCTGAGGCGGCGATCGCGTACCTGGTGGATCTCGGCGTCACCGCGGTCGAGCTGCTGCCCATCCACCACATCTCCGACGAGTCGTTCCTGTACGAACGCGGCCTGCGCAACTACTGGGGTTACAGCACGATCGGATACTTCGCGCCCCATTCCGAATACGCCGCCACCGGGCGGCGGGGCGAGCAGGTGCGGGAGTTCAAGGGCATGGTCAAGGCGCTGCACCGGGCGGGGATCGAGGTGATCCTGGACGTGGTCTACAACCACACGGCCGAGGGCAACCAACTGGGGCCGATGCTGTCTTTCAAGGGCGTGGACAACAGGGCCTACTACCGACTGGTGCCCGACGACCCGCGCCACTACATGGACTTCACCGGCACCGGGAACTCGCTCAACCCGCTGCACCCCAACGTCCTGCGGCTGATCATGGACTCGCTGCGCTACTGGGTGACCGAGTGCCACGTGGACGGCTTCCGCTTCGACCTGGCGTCCGCGCTGGCCCGAGAGTTCTTCGAGGTGGATCGGCTGTCTGCGTTCTTCGACACCATCCACCAGGACCCGGTGCTGTCCCAGGTCAAGCTGATCGCCGAGCCGTGGGACGTGGGGCCGGGGGGATACCAGGTGGGGAACTTCCCCGTCCTGTGGTCGGAGTGGAACGGCGTGTATCGCGACGCGGTCCGCGACTGGTGGCGCGGTCACGCCAACTGCGGCGAGTTCGCTCGGCGGCTCTCAGGCTCGGCCGATCTGTACAAGGCGGACGGGCGCGATCCGTTCGCCTCGATCAACTTCATCACCGCGCACGACGGGTTCACGCTCCACGACCTAGTGTCCTACGAGCAGAAGCACAACCAGGCCAACCTGGAGGACAACCGCGACGGCACCGATGACAACCGGTCGTGGAACTGCGGGGCCGAGGGCGAGACCGACGATCCGGAGGTGGTAGAGCTCCGAGCCCGGCAGCAGCGCAACTTCCTCACCACGCTGCTGGTGTCCCAGGGCACGCCGATGCTGCTGGGCGGCGATGAGATCGACCGCACCCAGGGCGGCAACAACAACCCCTGGTGCCAGGACAACCAGATCTCGTGGTTCGATTGGTCCGAGCCGCCGCGGTCCGAGCAGCTGCACGATTTCACGCGCCGGCTGATCCGTCTGCGCCGGCAGCATCCAGTGTTCCGCCGGGAGAGCTTCCTCCGCGGCGAGGAGGTGAACGAATCGGGCCTGCCCGACGTGTGGTGGTTCCGGCCGGACGGGCGCAAGATGACCCGCCGGGACTGGCAGGATGGCGAGCATGTGCTGGGCGTATACGTCAACGGCGACGGGATCGATACCCCGGGTCCACGCGGCGAGACGGTGGAGGATGACTCGTTCATCCTGCTGTTCAACGCCCACCACGAGGACCGCGCGTTCATGCTCCCGCGGCGCCGGTTCGGCGCGCAATGGGCGCTCGAGCTTGCCACCGTCGATCCGGACGCCGAGCCGGGCGCGACCAGCTACGGCGCGCGTACTGAGATCGACGTTGTCGCCCGATCAGTCGTGATCCTGAAACGGGTCGCTTGATGGCGCCGGCCGAACTCCGGGCCACGTATCGACTGCAGCTGACCAGCCGGTTCGGATTCGCCGCGGCCCGCGCACTCGTGCCCTATCTGCGAGACCTGGGGATCTCGCACCTCTACCTGTCTCCCTCGTTCCAGGCACGACCCGGGTCCAGTCACGGCTACGACGTGATCGACCCCCGGTGGCTGTCGGACGATCTGGGCGGACGCGCGGAGTTTGAGCAGCTGGCCGGGGAGGCTCGCCACGCCGGGCTGGGGCTGGTGCTGGACGTGGTGCCCAACCACATGGCCGCCGACGACACCAACCGCTACTGGGCCGATCCGCAGCTACGCCAGCAGTTCTTTGACCTCGACCCGGTGACCGGCCGGCACCGCCGGTTCTTCGACATCGACGACCTAGCCGCGGTGCGGCAGGAGGATCCGACGGTGTTCGAGGAGACCCACGAGCTGATCCTGGGGCTGGTCCGGGACGGGCTGGTCGACGGACTGAGGGTCGACCACCCGGATGGGCTGGCCGATCCCCCCGGCTACCTGGCCCGGCTGCAGTCGGCCGGAGTGGCGCGAGTATGGGTGGAGAAAATCCTGGATCCCGACGAGCGGCTGCGCGACTGGCCGGTGTCCGGAACCGTGGGCTACGAGTTCCTGAACGACGTGTGCGCGCTGTTCGTCGATCCCGCCGGCGAGACCCAGCTGACCCGGCTGTGGGAGCAGATCTCCGGCGACCAGCGTCGGTTCGGCGAGGTGGCCTTCCAAGCCAAGCTGGAGCAGGCCCAGAGCACGTTCAGCCCCGAGGTCGAGCGGCTGCGTCGGATCGCCGACCCGCCGGGACTCGAGGCCGGCCTGGCCTCGCTACCCGTATATCGCACGTACGTCGACCCGGTCGCCGGACGCGTCGCCGACGAAGACCGCGCCGCGGTCGCCGGTCTGGACCCGGCGCTCCAACAGATGCTGCTGCTCGAAGGCCCCGTGCCCCCCGAGTTCGTGCTCCGGTTTCAGCAGACCACGCCGGCGATCATGGCCAAGGGAGTCGAGGACACCGCGTTCTATCGCTACGGCCGGCTGCTGGCCCTCAACGACGTGGGCGGGGATCCCTCGCGATTCGGGATCGGCGTGGAGCGCTTTCACTCGGGCTGCCGGGAACGGGCCGAGCGCTTCCCCGAGGGCCTGCTGACCACCATGACCCACGACGCCAAGCGCTCAGGCGACGTGCGAGCCCGGATCGGCGCGCTGGCCTCGATCCCAGAGGAATGGGCGGTCCAGGTCGAGCGGTGGTTCGCGGTCACCGCGCCGCTGCGCTCCGGGCAGGCCCCGGACGACCCGGAGAGCTACTTCATCTTCCAGACCCTGGTCGGCGCCTGGCCGATTGACTCCGAGCGGCTCGAGGCGTACATGATCAAGGCACTGCGCGAGGCCAAGCGCCACACCAATTGGGTGGAGCCGAACCACGACTACGAGGAGGCGGTAGCCCGGTTCTGCCGTGAGCTCTACTCCACCGGGGTCGTGCGGGAAGAGTTCGGGGCGTTCATCGAGCGGGTGGCCGAGCTCGGCGACCGGGCGGCCTTGGGAGCGCTGGTGCTCAAGCTCACCGCGCCGGGCGTCCCCGACATCTATCAGGGCGACGAGCTTCCCTACCGCACGCTGGTCGACCCTGACAACCGGCGGCCCGTGGATTGGGGCTGGCGGCAGGCCATGCTGCAGCGCGTGATGGGCGGATCGCCCCCGGTGGGCGAGACCCGCAAGCTGTTCCTGACGCTGCGGCTGCTCAGCCTGCGCGCCCGCAAGCCGGACATCTTCTCGATCGGCTCCTACGAGCCGCTGGACGGCGGCCCGGGCGTGTGTGCGTTTCTACGCGACGGGCGGCTGATGGTCGTGGTGGAGCTGCCTCGGGCCGGCGCCGGCACCGCCTCCCTGTCCGTGCCCGGCGGACCCTGGCGCGACGTGCTCCGCTACGAGGAGCGCTCGTTCTCCGGACCTCAGGCGGTCGACCGGCTGACGGACCCGCACGGGATCGGCGTGTTCGAGCGCATCGCAGCGTGACCGATGTCACTCGGCGGGGCGCACATACGTTCTAGTTTGGTGGACATGAATGCCTACGAAACAGTCACAATCCTGGTCACCGCAGGAGCCGCGGTCGTCGGACTGGTCGACTACCTGCGCTCCGGTGGCGCGTTTAGTGCAGCCGGCCGCAACGGCACCTTCTGGTTCGATCACGCGGCTGACCGGCCGATCGATCAGCGGCCTTCCGAGGACGCGGTCGATCTGCCGATCCCCCGCCGTCCTCTGCGCGGACGCCCGGAGCTTTAGGCCTACCCGCGGGGCGCATCGCCTAGCCCGTTTCCGGGATACTCCCGGGTGTGGCGGCGCATGTTGCCCCTTCGCTTCCCCGGCTCCGCCAGGCGGTCATCGCCGCCCACGACCTGGACCACGTGGTCGGTCAGCTGCGCGACGAGCTCGGCTTGGGGGAGCCCTTCGCCGACCCGGGCGTCGAGCACTTTGGGTTGCGCAACGCGGTGTTCGCCCTCGGCGACTCGTTCCTGGAGGTGGTGTCGCCGATCCGGGCTGATACCGCGGCCGGACGGCTGCTGGAGCGGCGCGGCGGCGACTGTGGATACATGACCATGTTCCAAGTCGAGGATCTGGCCGCGGCTCGGGAGCGAGTGCGGTCGCTGGGGGTGCGCGAGGTATTCGAGGTGTCGCTTGACGATGTTGAGGAGGTTCACCTGCACCCCGCGGACATGCGCGGCGCGATCGTCTCGCTGACCACACCGCGTCCACCGTCTGCCTGGCGGTGGGGCGGTCCCGGCTGGCAGGAGCGCAGCGCGCCGCTGCGGATCACCGGAGCGACGATCACGGTGGCCGAGCCGGCGACCGTGGGCGATCGGTGGGCCACCGCGCTCGGCGCCCCGCTTGAGCGTGTGGGCGTGCAGGTCAGCGCCGACGAGGAGGATCGGGGACTAGTGGAAGTGCGGGTGAGCCGCTTCGGGGGAGGCGACTCGTTCACGGCAGGTGGCGTTCAGTTTGTGATCGAACAGGAGGAAGCGCAATGACCGAAGTGGTGCTCAGGAAAATTGAGGACGGCGTGGCGATCCTGACCTTCAACCGGCCCGATCGGCTGAACGCCTGGACTCCCGAGATGCAGACGCAGTACTTCGACCTGCTCGAGGATTGCGCGCTTAGCGAGGACGTCCGGGTGATCGTGCTGACCGGCGCGGGGCGCGGTTTCTGCGCCGGCGCGGACATGCAGAACCTCCAGGCCCTGTCCGGCGGCGACCTCGACCGCTCGAGCACCGCTCACGACGAGCGCCCGGTCACGCACCCGCTGACGATTCCCAAGCCGATCATCGCTGCCATCAATGGGCCGTGCGCGGGCTTGGGACTCGTACACGCGGTCATGTGCGATCTGCGGTTCGTGGCTGCGGAGGCGAAGCTGACCACCGCGTTCGCGCGCCGGGGCCTGGTGGCCGAGCACGGGTTGAGCTGGATGCTGCCTCGCCTGGTCGGTCCCGCCCGTGCGCTGGACCTGCTGCTGTCCGGGCGCGTCGTGCTCGGCGCCGAGGCGGCCGAGATGGGCTTGGCCAATTGGTCCGTGCCGGACGGCCGCGCGCTCGAGGAGGCGCTGACCTACGCCCGCATGCTGGCCGCCGAGTGCTCGCCGGCCAGCATGGCGGTGATGAAGCGACAGGTGTATGCAGACTACGAGCGCACGATCGACCAGACGGTGGAGGAAGCCAACCGCCTAATGGCCGAGTCTTTCGAGCGGCCCGACTTCGGCGAGGGCGTCCAGAGCTTCGTCGAGCGCCGGGCGCCGGCCTTCCCGCCGCTGGCTGGACCGCCCACAGGCGGGAACGGTGTGCTGGCTGGCCAGCCAGCCGACGTGGCGTCGTAGCTCAGCGGCCGTCCGGTAGCGTGCCGCGCGCGGCTATGCGCGTGTTGCTGATCTCCTGGGAGTACCCGCCGGTCATCGAGGGCGGGCTGGGCCGCCACGTCCGCAAGCTGTCCGAGCACCTGGTCGATGAAGGAGTCGAGGTCCATGTGCTCACGCGCAGCGGCGGTCACCTACCAAGCGAAGAGGTGCGCCACGGCGTGGTCGTGCACCGCGTGCGCGAGCCGCAGTTCCCCAAGGACATCAACGCATTCGTGCGCTGGGTCGACGCGATGAACCGGGACATGCTCGACCTGGGCCAGGAGCTCTGCGAGCAGCTGGAATTCGATCTGATCCACTCCCACGATTGGCTGGTGGCCGGCGCGGCCGAGCGGCTGGCCCGCAACGCGGGGGCATCGTGGGTGGTCACCGTGCACGCCACCGAGTACGGCCGCCACCAGGGCTGGGTACAGAACCATCCCCAGTCGCACATCCACGCCGCGGAGCGCAAGATGGTCCGCCGGGCCGACCAGGTCATCGCCTGCTCGCAGTACATGCGCACTCACGTGTCCAGCGTGTTCGGCGTCTCCCCGCGGCGCATCAAGGTCATCCCCAACGGCGTCGCCCCGCGCGACCTGGAGCCGGTGGTCGAGGACCTGGCCGGCCTCCGCGCCCGCTATGCCGGGCCGGATGAGCATCTGGTGCTGCTGGTGGGCCGGCTGGTCCATGAGAAGGGATTTCACCTGGCCCTCGACGCCCTGGCCGCCGTGGTCCGCCGGCTCGACAACGTCCGCTTCCTGGTGGCCGGAACCGGCACCGCCGAGACCGAGCTCAAGCGCCAGGCCCGGCGGCTGCGCTTGCTGAAGCACGGCTCATTCCTGGGGTGGGTGGGCGACGACATGCTCCACTCGCTGTACCGCGTCTCGGAGATCGTGATCGTCCCCTCGATCTATGAGCCGTTCGGGCTGGTGGCTCTGGAGGCCATGGCCTCAGGCTGCCTGTGCGTGGTGGCCGACACGGGCGGTCTGCGCGAAGTGGTGCCCGAGGACGGCTCGGTGGGCCTGCGCTTCACCTCCCGCGACGCCGCCTCGCTGGAGGAGGTGCTCGAGCACGCGCTGACCGACGAGGAGGCCCGCGCTCGAGTGGTGGCCGAGGCTCGCGACCACGTGCTCAAGTTCGACTGGCTGGAAGTGGC
>DATKRM010000178.1:0-12205 GCA_035532195.1 Solirubrobacteraceae bacterium | reverse complement strand
CAACCAGCCGCTGCGGGCGCGGCACCCGGAGATCCCACCTGAGCACGCCCTCCTGGGCGTGGAGGGTGCTCGCGCCTACAGCCCCCGCGCCGACGCCGGCGACGGCCTGCTCACGAACACACTGGGGTTCGCCTCCGCCGGGGCCGGCGAGTACCGGCTTGACGGCGAACGCCGCCGGTTCCGCTGGACCCACGATGCGCCGCCGGAGCTGGTCGGCCTCCAGGGGGCCGGCTCGGTTCACCACATCGCGTGGGCCTCCCGCGACGAGGATCACCTGACCTGGCAGCAGCAAGTGCGTCAGGCCGGGTCCCACGTGACCGACGTCCGTGACCGCGACTACTTCAAGTCGATCTATTTCCGCGTGCCCAGCGGCGTGCTGTTCGAGATCGCCACGCTGTCCCCCGGCTTTGCCGTCGACGAGGATCCAGACCACCTGGGGGAGCAGCTCCGACTGCCCAAAACGCTGGAGCAGCTCCGCCCCCAGCTCGAGCGCCGCCTAGCGCCGCTGGTGAACCCCCGCACCACCTGGCGAGAGCCGATCGGCGGGTGAGCGACCTGGAGTTCCGTGAACGGCCGCCCGCAGGCGAGCCGGAGGGGATGCTGGTGCTGCACCACGGCCGCGGGACCGACGAGCTCGACCTGCTGCCGCTGGCCGACGCACTCGACCCCGATCGCCGGCTCCAGGTGGTCAGCGTCCGGGCGCCGCTGCGCCTGCCGGGATCTCCGGGCTATCACTGGTACTGGGTCCGCCGCGTCGGATACCCCGACCCGGCCACCTTCTGGTCCTCCTTCGAGGAGCTGGGCAGCCTGCACGACGAGCTGTGGCAGCGATATGGGATCGAGCCCAGTCGCACGCTCCTGGGCGGATTCTCGATGGGAGCAGTGATGAGCTACTCGCTCGGACTGGCCGCAGCCCGTCCCGCGCCGGCCGGAATTCTCGCCTTCTCCGGCTTTCTGCCCACCGTTAAGCACTGGGAGCCCGACCTCCAGACGCGGCGCCAGCTCCGCGTGTTCATCGCCCACGGCCGGTATGACCCCACGATCTCGGTCGAGTTCGCCCGGGAAGCTCGACGCAGACTCGAAGCGGCGGCCCTACCGGTGAGCTACCACGAGTTCGACGGCCCCCACGCCATCGACCCGGCCCACCTCCCGGCGGCCAGTGCGTGGGTTCAGGAAACGCTCACGTGAGCGCGCGCCCGCCCGCCTGGTCCAGCGCCGGCAGGATCTCACGCATCATCACGATCATCGACCGAGTGAGCAGCACGTGGACCTCGGCGCGGGTGCTCCGCCCCCGGACCAGCCACTCGCGGGCCACCGCCTCGAATAGCCCCAGATAGCCGCGGATCATCAGACGCACCTCGGGGGGGACTTCGGTCGTGCCGAGGTGGTTGAGCAGGATGCGGTCGACCACCGTCTCCCGGGCCTGGTCGACGATCTCAGCCAGGCGCGGATCCTGGGCCACGCTGCCCGGCTGCGTGATCACCAGCATCGTCTCCCGGTTCTGCTCCAGAAAGTCCAGAGACGCATCGGCGTTGGCGGCCACGACCTCCTCGATGTCCAGGTCGAGATCGGTCCGCACGACCGAAGAGCCGGTGGCTAGGAGCCCCTCGAGCACCGCCCGATACAGGTCGGGCTTGGCCGGGAAGTAGTGATGAACCAGGCCCCGGGTCACCCCGGCTGCCCGGGCCACGTCCGACATCGAGACGGCGTCATAGGGACGCTGGCCGAACGACCGCAGCGCCGCCTCGACGATCTGTTGCCGGCGCGCCTCGGGCTCCAGACGCGACCAGCTGCCACTCGAGCCTGTCACAGGGCGAGGCTACCAGCCTTGTTTGACAGCTCGCCAACAACTTGTTATACGATGCGCCAATAAGTCTGGACCGTATTGGGAGGTACGGGTGCAACACGGCAGCATCGGGCAGGTGCAACGGCGACTGCTTCGGCTAGCGGCGTGGTTCGCCGGGTGCCTCGTCGCGGCCCCGTCCGCCTCCCCGGCCATCGCCGCCGGCCACCACCCCGGCCGACCGTCCGCCGCCGCCTGCGCACGGCTGGCCCGCGAGGAGCGCCACGAGAACCGCCGGACCGAACGCCGCGAAACGCGAGCCCACCAGGCAGCCGAGACGCGGACGGCCCGGGCCTGTGCGATCCAACCGGAGGCCTCCTCCCCCACCGGCATCCACAAGATCCAGCACGTGGTGATCATCATGCAGGAGAACCGGTCGTTTGACACCTACTACGGCACGTATCCCGGAGCCGACGGGATTCCCGGCCTGGCCGGCAATCCCGGCAAGGTGCCGTGCATCCCGGACCCGCGCGCGGGCAGCTGCCAGAAGCCGTTTCTGAACACCAAGGACGTCAACGCGGGCGGGCCGCACTACAACGTCAGCGCGCTCGACGACATCGACCACGGCAGGATGGATGGGTTCGTGGCCAGTGTCGAGAACTCGCAGGACCTCGACACCGACAAGGTGAGCTGCGTGGTCGCCGGGCAGGCGCCGTCGTGCGTGGACGTGATGGGTTATCACGACCAGCGCCAGATCCCCAACTACTGGTCCTACGCCCACCATTTCGTGCTCCAGGACCACATGTTCGAGCCGACCCACACCTGGAGCCTGCCAGCCCATCTCTACATGGTCTCGGGCTGGTCGGCCCACTGCACCAGCGCCACCGACCCGTCCAGCTGCAGCACCGACCTGAACTTTCCCGATACCGAGGGGGAGCCCGAGACCGGGTCCACGCTGGCCGACCAGATAAACGGGGCGGCGGTGGGGATCTTCACCGCCACCGACGGCGACAACTTCGCCGGTTCGCCCCAGCCGCCCGAGTACGGCTGGACCGACATCACCTACCTGCTGCACAAGTACAACGTGAGCTGGCGCTACTACCTGGCCCAGGGCACCGAGCCGGACTGCCCTACGGGCTCGATGACCTGCAGCCCGCAGCCCCAGGTGGTGAACACACCCGAGATCTGGAATCCGCTGCCCGATTTCCAAACCGTCCACCAGGACAACCAGGTGGGCAACATCGTGCCCGACACGCAGCTGTTCACCGACGTGCACCAGGGCCACCTCCCGGCCGTGTCGTGGGTCATCCCGTCCGGGGACAACTCCGAGCATCCATTCGGCGCCATCAGCGCCGGCCAGAACCACGTGACCCGCGTGATCAACGCGGTCATGCAGAGCCCCGACTGGAGCTCCACCGCGATCTTCCTGGCCTGGGACGACTGGGGCGGGTTCTACGACCACGTCCCGCCGCCCACGGTGGACGGCCAGGGATACGGGCTCCGCGTGCCCGGCCTGGTGATCAGCCCGTACGCGCGCACCGGCTATATCGATCATCAGACGCTGAGCTTCGACGCGTACCTGAAGTTCATCGAGGACGACTTCCTGTCCGGGCAGCGCCTGGACCCGCGGACCGACGGCCGTCCCGATCCGCGTCCCGACGTGCGTGAGCGGGCCAAGATCCTGGGCGACCTGCGCAAGGACTTCGACTTCAACCAGAAGCCGCGACGGTCCCTGCTGCTTGACCCCGGCGTGGCCAACGTACCCGGGCCGGCACCGATCGGCCAGCCCGTGCTGCCGCCGGTACCGACGAGCTAGACGGCGCCCATCAGGCCCGACGGCCTATGGTACGTTCGCGCCATGGCCCAACGCGGGTTACCACCCGGGCCGCCCCCCTTCGACCCAGACCCGTCGCCCACCGCCACTGACCGTCCCCGCCCGGACGGAAGCGACATTCGCAAGGTCACGGCCGCCGACGTTCCGGCGGTCGCCCGCACGCTGGCCCAAGCGTTCGAGGACGATCCGCACTTCTCCTGGATCATCCGCGACCCAACCAAGCGGCTGCACCGCCTGGAGCAGGGATTTGCCCTGTTCGCCCGCCGCCTGTGGCTGCGTCCCGACGAGGGCTACACCCAGGACCGGCTGGCCGGCGCGGCGCTGTGGATGCCACCGCACACCTGGCACGCGAGCCTGCTGACCCAGCTCCGCCTCGGCCAGGCGACAGTCCGGATCCTCCGCGGGGACACCCCCCGGCTGCTCAAGGCCCTCAACTTCATCGAGCGAAAGCACCCGCGGACCCCGGAGCACTGGTACCTGCCGATCATCGGAGTGGCCCCAGCCTGGCAGGGCCGGGGTTATGGCGCCGCGCTGCTGCGCCCGATGCTCGAACGCTGCGACGCCGAGCGCACCCCGGCCTACCTAGAGGCATCCACTCCCCGCAACCGGGCGCTGTACGAGCGTCACGGCTTCGAGGTCATGGAGGAGTGCTCGTACGCTGACGACGGGCCTCCGATGTGGATGATGTGGCGCGACCCGCAGGCCGGTTAGGTCTCGCCACCCGACCGGCGACGGGCCTGCAGGTAGTTGCCCATGGCCTGCCGCGACTCCTCGTCCTGCAGCGCGGCGCCGGTGATCGCCGCGTCGCGGAAAGCCTGGCCGGTGGAGTAGGCCTCTTCGACCAGCGCGTCGACGTGCTGCTTGGTGTGGCGGATCAGAAACCCAGACTTGGCGGCGAGTACACCGGCGAGGGCCTCCACCTCGGACTCCAGCTCGTCCTCCGCCACCACCCGGTTCAGGAACCGCGCGGCCTGAGCCTCCTGGGCCGAGAACGGGCGGCAGGTCAGCACCAGCTCCTTGGTCAGCGCCGGGCCGAGCTCACGCACCAGCCGCGGGATGCCTCCCCAGGCCAGCGGAATTCCGAAGTCGATCTCGGGGATCGCGAACCGGGTCTCCGGTGTGGCGATCCGGAGGTCGCAGGCCGCGGCCAGGACCAGCGCGCCGCCCACGCAGTGACCGTGGATCGCCGCGATCGTCACGGCTGGGATCTGGCCAATGGCGACCGCCATCTGGCGCCCCAGGTCAGCCCGTTCGGTGACTGGGCCTTCGGCCGCGGCATCCAGGTCGAACCCGGCCGAGAACGCCCGGCCGGCTCCGCGGACCGTCACCACCTTGATCGCCCGATCCCCGCTCAACAGCTCCCCAGCCTGGATCAGCTCGCTCAGCATGTTCGGACTCAGCGCATTCAGCCGGTCGGGCCGGGTCAGGGTCAGCCGGGCTCGTGGCCCTTCGACCTCGACCGCCAGCGTGGCGAACTCGGGCATCCCCGGCACCCTACCGGGCCCGGATCTCGGGCTAGGGGGTCGGCCGCTCCAGCCCCACCAGATCCAGCACGCGCGCCACCTGGGGTGGCATGTCGGGAGCCAAGCTGAAGTTCCAGCCGTGCCGACGGCTATCGGCAAACGCCCGGATGAGCATCCCCGCCCCGGCCGCGTCGATGAACTCCAGCCCCGACAGATCCAACAACACGTCGTCGCCGCGCGTCCGGGCGCGGAACAGCCTCCGACGCAACTCGCATTTGGTGGCGAGATCCAGTTCACCGGTAAGAGCCACTCTCAGACCGCTGGACTCGACGCGCTCTTGGATCCGCAGCGGCGTCGGACTCGGCATTGGCCCACCTGCCCCTTCATTGGCTTGTCCCTAGCGGCGTATGCTGGCACCGGCCAGAGGGTTACGCAACGCAACCGCCAGTTGCGTGATGGTCGTCCGGCCGTCCGCTCCGGTCAGTCAACCGGTGCGCCGGCAACGGCTGGCGATAGCTGCTTTGAGGCGGCAGCCCTCGACGGCCAGGGCAGCCTTGCGGAATGCCGTGTACGCCGGCTTGACCTGAATCGAGTCGGTGGCCGGGCGGAACGCGAACAGCCCCGAGTAGTTGAACGCCGTGGACCCGGGCGTCTCGTCGCCCAGCCACGTGTAGACGTCGAACCCGGTGATGCCCAGCTGGCGACGCGCGGCGGCCAGCATGGGAATGACACTGGCCAGGCGCTGAGCCTGGCCCTTGGGGGTGGTGGCCAGACCGAAGGTCTGGGATACGCGCCCCAGAGACGACGGCCATCCCAGCTCGGTGACCAGCAGCGGCTTGCTCCGGTCCCCGTAGCGGTTCATTACGCCGCGGACCAGCCTGAGGATCGTGAGCACCCCGGCGGCCTGAGCGGTATAGGGGTGGATGGCCACCGCGTCGAATAGCCGCTGGGCTCCATTCACCTGGTAGATCGCGTCCAGCGCGTTCCACGAGTCGTTGGCCAGCCCGGCCAGCACCACCTGGGCGCCGGGGTCGGCCGCCTTGATCGCGTCGTGGGCGCTGCGGAGCATCGTCACGTAGGTGTCAGCGAATGGCTCGCTCGACCAGAAGTAGCTCAGGTTTGGCTCGTTCCACACCTGCCATCGGCGGATGGGCAGCCGCGGTATCTGGGGATTCGACTTCCAGAACGACCCTTGGGGGCCGTAGCGCTCGACCAGCGCAGCCAGATACTTGGTGAACGGCCCGTTGTCGTGTGGCTGGATCGGCCAATCCACCGGGTTGGCGTCCCAGCGCGGGGGATTGGTCTCCAGGTCCCAGGACGGCGCGTACATGGCGACCGGAAGCACGGACAGGCCGCGGTGGGCCGCCAGACCGACGATCCGGTCGGTGGCGCTGAAATCGGTGGGCACGCCGTCGACGATGTCGCTGAACTGCCCGGCCAGCGAACCGGGGACTGCGGCTGCGGTCGGGTAGGGCTGGGCGGCGCTCCAGCTGAACACCACGCGCAGGCTCTCCACCCCGCTGGCCACCATCTTGTCCAGCTGGCGGGGCAGGTTCACTCCTGGGTCGAAAAGTGGTCCGTCGGCCATCATGCCGACGAATCCCTGTGGGACTCGCGGCGCGGCCGAGGCCGGGGCCGGGGCCGGGGAAATCAGCACGACGGCCAGGGCCAGCGCCCACGCCACGACCAGGCTCCACGTGCGGCTGGTCCATGCCGGGCCTCTGCCTTGGGCCCGTGATAGCGAAACGTGTTTGATCTTCAGTCCTCGACTCGGCCTACGTCCACGGCCGAGAAGTTGCTTCGGCCAGACATTACATCGTCACCGTGGCGGGGAATCCGTAGTCCCTACGGCTTCGGGCCGGGGTCGAGGGCTCAGACGCGCGCCAGCACTGGGTAGCCGGCGCTGGCGTCGGAATACGGGATGCCCGGCTGGCGGCCGGGCGGATTCGGGTAGCGGCGGCGGATCTCCAGCACCCGAGGCAGGACGGCCTGGAAGGCGTCCAGGACGCGGATATCGAACTGGGTCCCCCGGCCCGCCTCGAGGATGGCCAGCGCCCCGTCGATGCCCACGGCCGCCCGGTAGACGCGGTCGTGGGTCAGCGCATCGAACACGTCGGCCACCGCCGCGATCCGGCCCGGCAGGGGTATCGCGTCACCGCGGAGCCGCCCCGGGTCGCGGGAGCCGGACAGAATCTGATGACCGATCTCAGAATGGAGCTCGATCATCGCCCGCTCCTCAGCGCTGAGCGGGCTCGGCTTCAACAGGACCGCGTCCGCACTCCGATCTTGCCGATGTCGTGCACGGCTGCGCCGGTTCTCAGCCGCTGAGCATGGGCGAGGGCGGGATCCGCGTGTGGCCGGTGATGTCCGGGATGATCATCGCCACCTCGTCCTCGTAGCACCAACTCCAGTCCTCGCCCGGCTCGAGCGAGCGGATCAGGGGATGGCGGCTGGAGTTGTAGTGCGAGGTGGCGTGCCGGTTCGGAGACTCGTCGCAGCAGCCGACGTGCCCGCAGGTCAGGCAGATACGCAGGTGCAGCCACTCGCCGCCTTCGCGCAGGCAGTCCTCGCAGCCGGCCACGCTGTCCGGTAGCTCCAAGAGCTTGATCTGGTCGAGATGGGTGCAGGTAGCCATCGCGAAGCCTCGCTTCAGGATTTGGATTTGACGGGGAGCCAGACGTGGAACGTGGTGCCCCGGTCGCTGGTATCGAACGTGAGCGAGCCGCCGTGGCGACCCACGACGATCCGCCGGGCCGTGTCCAGCCCCAGCCCCGTGCCCTGGCCGACTTCCTTGGTGGTGAAGAACGGCTCGAAGATGTGCGGGCGGGCCTCCGGCGGGATCCCCGGGCCGGTGTCGGCTATGTCGACCACGATGCAGTCATCGTCTGGCCGGGTCCGGAGGGTGATGGTGCCCGACTCACCGACCGCGTCGATGGCGTTGGCGATCAGGTTGGTCCACACCTGATTCATCTCAGAGCCGTGCATGGTCAGCGGCCGGAGGGTCCGGTCGTAGTCGCGCTCGATCTGGATCTCCTTGTGCTTGAGCTTGTAGCCGAGCACGGTGAGGGTGGTCTCCAGGCCTTCGTGGATGTCCGCCTCCACCACCCCGCCCCGGTCCATGTACGCGTACGCCTTGACCGCGGTGACCAGCGACTGCATCCGTTCGGTCGACTCGCGCAGATCGCTCACCAGTCGCTGAGCGTTCAGCGATGCCGCAATCGAGGCCAGCGCGGCCGGCGTGGCCGGTCCCGCCGCCGCCTGCACCTGCTCCAGCCAGGCATCGTTCGCGCCGGCCAGGGCAAGTGGTTCGGCCAGCCGCCAGGACTCGGACACCCCGAGCGCCTCGAGCTTCTCCTGCATCGCCTCCTCGGCGTCGGTGGCGTCCAGCGCTGACAGCGCACTGCGCGCCGAGCACTGGTGAAGCGCCTGATCGCGCAGGTCGGCGATCCGGGAGGCGTCGTCACGCTCCATGCCGGCGTCTACGAACTCCCGTACCGTGGAGCCGATAACGTCAAGCGCCTCGGCCAGCTGATCGGCAGACCGGCGCGCCGCGGCGGCGGGATTGTTGAGCTCGTGGGCCAGTCCGGCGGCCATCGTGCCCAGCGCGGCCAGCCGTTCATGGTTCTGCTCGATCGAGGTCATGCGGGTCATGAGCGGCCCCACCTGCCGCAGGATGCGGCGATGAACCGGCGGATGGGCGAGGGCGAGGCGGCGCACTGCCTCGGCCGGGATCAGGACCAGGCGGACGTCGGTCAGCGCTGTCATGCGCGCGCCCAGGACGTCTTCGGTCAGGCTGGCCACGGCCCCGATCCAGGTGGGAGCAACCTGCTCACCAATCGGCTCGAAGCGGTCCTGGTTGCGGATGTAGGTCTGGAGGGTCCCCTCGAGCAGGCACATCAGGCCGGCAGGCTCGGTTTCGGCCTCGATCACCAGGTCGCCTGGTTGGGCGAATTGCCACTCCGCGGCGGCCGCCCACTCGGCCAGCGCCTCGTCGTCCAGATCATCGAACAGGTCGACCGGGCGAAGGTCGGCGGTGGTAACGGGGGCTTCGCTGGTGCTGCTCATGCCTCGGCCAGATACTGGTGCACCAGCGAAACCGCCATCGACCCCTCCCCCACCGCGCTGGCCACCCGCTTGATCGAGCGGGCCCGGACATCGCCGGCCACGAACACCCCGGGGACGCTGGTCTCGAGCGGGAACGGGTCTCGCTGCAGAGGCCAGCCGTCCTGCTTCGCGTCCAGCCCGGCCAGGATGAAGCCCCGTTCATCACGCGCTACCACTCCGGACAGCCAATCGGTCCTGGGAACGGCCCCGATGAACACGAAGCAGGCATCGACCTCCTCGTCTGACTCGGCCCCCTCCCCGTCGCGGACGCGCAGCGCCTCGAGCTTGCCGTTTCCGACCGCCCCGACCGCTTGGGTGCGAAGGCGGACCCCGACGTTCTCCAGCTGCTCGATCTGCTCGATCAGATACTGCGACATCGACTTGGTCAGCGAGTCGCCGCGCACCAGGATGCTCACCCGGCCGGCGTATTTGGCGAAGTAGACGGCGGCCTGGCCGGCGGAGTTGGCGCCGCCGATGACCACCACGTGCTGGTTCTCGCACGACCTGGCCTCGCTGGCCGCCGCGCCGTAGTAGATCCCCTGGCCAGTCAGCGCCGCGAATCCCGGGACGTCCAGCTGCCGGTAGGAGACGCCAGAGGCCACGATGATGCTGCTGGCGCTGAGGCTGTTGCCGTCGGTCAGCTCGACGACCCGGCCTGAGCCCTCCACCTGGAGCCCCGCGGCATCCTGGAGCGTTACCAGCTCGGCGCCCAGACGCCGCGCCTGATCGGTGGCTCGGCGGGCCAGGTCAGAGCCACTCAGGCCAGCGGGGAAGCCGAGGTAGTTCTCGATCCGGCTCGACTGGCCCGCCTGGCCGCCTGGGGCCTCCCGCTCGACCATGATCGTGCGCAGACCCTCAGACGCCCCGTACACCGCCGCGCCCAGCCCGGCCGGCCCTCCGCCCACGATCACCAGGTCGTAGTGGTCCGCCGCCGGCTGAGCCGCGATGCCCAGCCGCTCGGCCAGCTCCAGCACGGTCGGGCGCTCGAGCACCGCCCCATCTTCCAGCAGAGCCACCGGCAGCCGGTCCTCGGCCACGCCAGCCACAGTCAGAAGCTGACGCGCCTCCGCATCGCGCTCCACGTCCATCCAGCGCGCCGGCACCCGGTTGCGGGCCAGGAAGTCACGCAGGTCGTGCGACTGGCGGGAGAAGCGATGGCCGATCAGCCGCACGCCGCCGGACTCCAGCGCGGCGCCCGCCTCCCACCCGGTGAGCAGGTCCTCGATTACCGGAAACAGCTGCTCCTCGGGCGGATCCCACGGCTTGAGCAGGTAGTAATCGAGGCTGACCTCGTTGATCGCCTGGATGGCGGCCTCGGTATCGGCGTACGCGGTGAGGAGCACCCGCTTGGCCGCGGGCACGATCTCCTGGGCGCGGACCAGATAGTCCGTGCCTGACAGCCCGGGCATCCGCTGGTCGGCCACCAGCAGCGCCACCTGGTCGCCGCGGCGCACCAGCTCTCGGAGCGCATCCAGCGCCTCGTCGCCCGAGCTGGCCCGGACGATCCGGTAGTGCTCGCCGAAGCCGCGCCGCAGATCGCGGGACACGGCGGCCAGCACGGCGGGTTCATCGTCGACCACCACGATCGCGGGATGCCGGGCGCGCGCCTCAGCCATGGCGGGCTCCGGAGAGTGCGTCCAACAGCGTTGGCGCGTCGTAGCCGCCCGTGTGCAGGACACCGTCGATGAACAGCGTGGGGGTTCCCAGCACTTCACCCGACTCCTCACCGCTACGCACGTCGCGTAGCACGCGTTCGAGGACGAACTCCTCCGCGCGGTCGCGGTCGAATCGCGCCGGGTCAAGACCCAGATCCCCCGCGTAGGCGCGCAGGTCGCCATCCTCGAGCGCTGCCTGACGGTGGAACAGCAGGTCGTGCATCTCCCAGAACCGTCCCTGGAGCGCCGCCGCCTCGGCCGCCCGCGACGCGGCCAGGGCGTGGGGATGGATCCGGGTCAGC
The DNA here is from genome assembly GCA_035532195.1 of Solirubrobacteraceae bacterium. Lineage (GTDB taxonomy): Bacteria > Actinomycetota > Thermoleophilia > Solirubrobacterales > Solirubrobacteraceae > Palsa-465. The sequence continues at coordinate 1,064 of DATKRM010000178.1, read as the reverse complement.
GGGAAGTGCCGGAACGCGAACCGCACCCCGCCCTCCAGCCGCCGCTCAACCCGCTGGACGCTCCGGTAGGCCCGGCGCGAATAGGGGCACTCGTAGTCGCCGTACACCGTGAGGAGTGAGGCCGGTGGCGGCCCGCGCACATGGTCCACCGTCTCGTCGAGAGCTTCGATCACCTCGTCCACCCGGCCATCACCTGAGGGTAGCCAGGGCGGGGAAGTCGGGGTCAAGCTGACCACCCCGGCCCGGACCGTGACCTGCTGGCGGGTACGGCAGCTGTACTGGGACGCCCACGCGCGTGCGGGGGCGGCCGGCGCTTGGGTGGCGACGCAACGGCGTTGGTGAGCGGGCCGCAGCTGCCCCGCGACCGACCCACCCCGCCACCGCGCGGGATTAGGCTGTCACTGTGACCCAGATCGGGATCTCGATCGTTCCGGACACGGACTCCCTGGAGCGGCACATAGAGCTGGCCCAGATCGCCGATGGCCAAGGCGGCGGCCACACTCGACGTGCTGAGCGGCGGACGCTTCGAGCTCGGTCTGGGCGGTGGCGGATTGCCTGAGCTGATCGCCAACTTCGGCGGTCCGCGCCGCACTCCGGGAGAGACAGTCGAGGCGGTGGACGAGGCCATCGACCTGCTCCGGCTGCTGTGGTCAGACCAGCGGTCGGTCTCCTTCGAGGGAAAGCACTACTGGCTGAACGACGCGCGGCCCGGTCCCCGGCCCGAACACGAGATCGGAATCTGGCTGGGGGCGTTCCGGCCCCGCATGATCCGGCTGGCCGGTCGCAAGGCCGACGGGTGGATACCGTCGCTGGGCCCGCTGACCCGCGACGAGCGGCGGGCGGGCAACCGCCAGATCGACCAGACGGCCGAGGCGGCGGGACGCGACCCGGGATCGATCCGCCGCATCATCAACATCCAGGGGTTGATCGGCGACGGCCGGCCGCCCAGCCGGGCCGAGCTACCGGTCGGCTACCTGGCCCACGAGCCGCTGGCCGGACCGCCCGACTGGTGGGTCCAGATGCTGGCCGAGTTCGTCGAGGACGGGTTCGACACGGTTTTGTTC
>DATKRM010000177.1:0-4952 GCA_035532195.1 Solirubrobacteraceae bacterium | reverse complement strand
CCGGCCGTGCCGACGCAATCCGAAAGGATCTCTGGCGTTGGCGGGTGCGGGCGCTCGTGGTCGGCCCGGTTCCACATCGGGCCCTGCTACTTGCGCTCGCTTCGACTGTGGTGGGGGAGGCGCCACGATGGCGAGGTGGCGTCGCCATCTGGCTACTTGATCCGGGCCACGGAGCTGTGCCAGACCGCTGACTGCACGGCTGCGGCCCGGCCCGGACCGCGCCGCCCGCCCAAGCGCCAGATTTCGACTCCACCGGACGTCACCGGGGCTTGCATCAGGACCGCGCTCACGAACTCGACCGCCCTCCGTCGGTGCGGCTCGGGACCGGCGACGACGGCGGTGACGTGGTGCGTTCGAAGATAGGCACGACCGTCCCGGCGCAGCGTTGGGATGATGACCGGCGGAGTGTCGCCGAGGAAAATGTTCGTGAGGGCGGCCGTGAACGGGGTGAAGGCAGGCCCAAAGATCGATCCGCCCCCCATCCGAGGGACATGGTAGTAGCCTTCCGGCATCGCGAATCGCATGTCACTGGCGGCCTGCCACAACATGGGGAGGTCCGAGTTGGCGTTCTCCGCCACAGGGAGCACGAGCAGCACTCCCCATGCACTGGATTGGCTGGAAGTGAAGAACCGGGGCAGCGGGGCCGCGAGCGAAGGAGCGGTCAAGGTCGGAAGCCAGCAGGCCGCCGTGAGCAGGACCAGCACGCGCGGCCAACGGTCGATCGCCCGGCGCGAAAGCGGATCAAGGTACAGAGCAAACGCCAGCGCCGCGAAGAGGTCCAGATCGACGCTGAGGCGCACCGGCAGGAGAGCCTCCAGCCCCGGGGTGTGAGCGAGGATCGCCTCCGGCAGGGGGATGTGGGTGTCCAGCGGCCCCAGCCGCAGCACCGGCCCCAGCGTGAGCACCGCGGTCACGGCGGCCATGACGCAGACGAACCGCGAAGGACCCGCAGGCCGTGACCGCCAGAGCGCGACGAGCAGCGCCATCATGGGGAGCCCCAGGTACGCGCCGACTTCGCCGCTGTGGCCTTGGAGCGCGGCGACGAAGGCGGCGGTCGCGGGAGTGGTGACTGCCTGCTGGTATCCGGGGACAACCAGCTCCGCCAGGTTCGCGGAGAAGGACGATCCCGTGAGGAGGTGCCCGTGAATCGCGGCCGGTCCTGCGAACTGGAACCAGATGGGGTACGCGCCACCCAGCACCACGATCGCTCCCGCCCATCCGAGGCCTTCAACGGCTCGGATGATCCGGGTGCGTGCCGCGCGCGGGTGCATCAGCGCCAGCACTGCTCCGCCAACCGCGGCTGTCAGCGCTGCGCCGGCGAGGATCTCCTCGGCCGTCACCAGCTGAACCAGAGCCAGCAGGCCCAGTAGCGCACCGGCGCGACGCGCCGACCAGCGGGTTCGGACCAAGAGGTCATCCAGACCCAACACCATGAGCGGGACCATCGCGACGGCCACGTAGACCAGGTGGCCGCTTGTCTGACCGGTCACGAACGGGGAGAATCCGAAGATCACGCCGCCCCCGACGGCGGCGGCGCGCCGCTGCACCCACCGCCGACAGCACAGGTAGCCGCTGAAGGCCGCCGTGGCGATGGCGATGACCATGGCGGCGTCATAGGCGCTGATCGGTCCCAGGATGGCGGTGATCGGCCAGATCAGCAGCGCCAGCACCAGGGGAGCTCCGGGCCACAAAAGATTCGCGCCCGTGGGGTAGTCGAAGGCACGGGTGATGAACGGACTCCACCCGTGGGAGAGGCTGAAGGGTACCCACGTCAGCAGCCACGCCTGCTCGGGAGCGTCGCTCACCCCGGGGCCTTCGACCAGCCGTGGAGGGACGTGGGCCCAGGCCGGAAATGTCCATCCGGCGGCGAGGACGACGAAGAGGACGAGGACCTTGATGGACCCGGTCAGGCCGCGGCGGCGGAGGGCGTCAGCCATGCGACGCGTGCGGGGGGCGGAAGATGGCACCGGAGCCCAGCCGGTCCGATCCGACGCGTAGCCATCGCCGGCTGGGACAGATCGGGGTCGGCGGTGCGGGCACCAGCACGAGTGAGCGAGCCGGACGCTGCCAGGCCCCATGGCCGGCTGGCGTCGCGGGCATGCCCAGGGCCATGATTCAGAGCGCAGTCTATCGCGAGATTGCGGGTCCCACCCCCGGCCGTGCCCGTGGGGCACGGCCGGATGCTCCGACGGCGATTCGAGCTCGCAGCTGCCTCCCCCGGGCGCTTTCCGTCGAGTTCGGCCGCCTGCCCGGGCGCGATCCCCGCCGGCCGGCACCCTCCGGCGTCACAGTCGGTCGAGATCCTGTCACGCGGGCGTCGATCTGCCCGCCGTCCCGGAGGCGTACGCTCGGGGCGGCCGATTGACGGTGGGCCTCGATCCGCCTCAGGCGGTCCCGTCCGCTCGATACTCCACAAGCCGATCAGGAGGTCCGCTCAGGGTCGTGACGTCGGAAACAGCTCCCTACACCGTAGCCGTCCTTCCCGCCTTTCGGGCGGAGCGGACCCTCCGCCAGACGGTGGATGCCGTGCCCCGTGGGAGCGTTGACCACCTCCTACTGGTCGACGACGCGTCGGGGGATGGCACCGTCGCGCTCGCCGTCGCGATGGGGCTGGACGTTCGGTCTCACACCCGGAATGCCGGATACGGAGCCAACCAGAAGACCTGCTACCGGGAGGCCCTCGCGCTCGGTGCCACCATCGTCGTCCTGCTCCACCCGGACTACCAGTACGATCCGGCGGCGATCCCGGAGCTGGTGGCCCCGCTCAAGGCGGGCCAGGCGGACATGACATTTGGATCGCGCTTCGCAGCCGGGGCCGACCCCCGGCTCGGAGGTATGCCCAGCTACCGATATCTCGGCAACCGGGTCACCACGTGGGCCCAGAATCGGGTCCTGGGCACCTCGTTCACTGAGATGCACAGCGGCATGCGCGCCTATACTCGCGGGGTCTTGGAGTCGCTGCCGATGGATGCCTACTCCGATGACTTCGTGTTCGACACCCAGATGCTGGTGGGTGCCCACCGCCGAGGCTTTCGCATCCGCGAGGTACCGATTCCCACACGCTACACCAGCGAGAGTTCCTCCATCAGCGTGCGCCGGTCCATGGTGTACGTTGCGCGCAGCCTGTGGACCTGTGCGCAGGAGCGGGTGCGCCCTGGAGCCGCCTGACCGCCCGGCCGCCGGGGCCGCTCCGACCTGCCCGCTCTGCGGCCGTCCCGGTCGCCTGCTCCATGCCCCCACGTGGTCGGCGTCGAGTTCCAGCGCCACCGACCGATTCGCCTGCACTAATCCGCATGCCGGCGAGCACGGCCCAATCCATTGGTGCGCGGGATGTCGGGTCGGGTTCGCTCCGGCCGCGGAGTACGCGGAGATCGCCCATCGCTACGCGGCGGTGGAGGATGTCGCCTACCTCGAGGAGGAGGCGCACCGGCGCACGCACGCGGCGCGAGTCTTGGATTTCGTCGAGCGACTTCACCGGCCTGGCCAGCTGCTGGAGATCGGCAGCGCGGTCGGCATCCTCCTGGATGTGGCGACGCAGCGCGGTTGGACCGCCCGTGGCGTGGAGCCAAGCCGGTGGGCGGTCGAGACCGGCCGCCGGCGCTATGGGGTCGACCTGGCCCAGGGGACGCTCGAGGATGCGGACTACCCTCCCGGAAGCATCGACGCGTTGGTGATGATCGATGTCCTGGAGCACCTTGTCGACCCGCTCGCGGCCCTCGCGCGCTGTCGCCCGTGGCTCGCCACGGATGGAGTACTGATCCTGCTCACGGTCAATATGGCGACGCCGGTTGCCCGGGTACTGGGGACACGCTGGCCCGGATTCATGGACATGCACCTCACCTACTTCACGCCATCCTCCCTGCGCGAGATTTTGCGCCGGGCGGGATTCGCGTGGGCGGCTGAACAGCCCAGCATCCGCAGCTACCAGCTGGGATATGTCGGCGGCCGCCTCCGCCACAGCGGGAGGGGGCTGCGGTGGCTCGGCCGCGTGGCGTGCCTGCCCGGCCTGCGGCGGGTCCCGGTGACGCTGCGGACCCGCGACCTGCTGCTGGTCGCGGGTCGACCTGTCTGAGATCGGGCCCAGGCGGGGCGACCGGATCGGTGAGCGCCTGCGAACCAAAATCGGCGCGCGATGCAGGCGCAGTCGCCGATGAGCCCAGCGGCGTCCCCCGGTCGTGGTGGCGCTCATGCCTGGTCTTCCTCGGCTTCTGCGGGCTGGCCCTGATCTGGACCTTGCCGGCCTGGCGGAACCCCTTCCACTCGTGGAGCGGGATGGTCGGGGATCCAATCGCGGCGATGTGGCTGCTGGCCTGGACGCCGCACGCGATCACGCACGGTCTCAATCCCCTCTACACAACCCTGCTCAACTTCCCGGTGGGGGTCAACCTGGCCTGGAATCCAACCGCGCCGCTGCTGGGGCTGCTCAGCTGGCCCGCCCTGCTGGTAGGGGGGCCGATCCTCCAGTACAACGCGGCGCTCACCTTCGGGGTGGCCGCCACCGCGTGGGCGGGGTATCTCGCCGCCTGCCTCCGGGTCCGCCGGCGGTGGCTGGCTGTGCTCGGAGGCCTGCTCTTCGGCATGAGCCCGTACGTGGTCGGGCAGGCGCTCTCCCACCCGGCGCTCGCGGTGGTTCCCGGGGTGCCGCTGGTCGCCGTGGCGGTCGAGCAGGCGTGGTTCCGCCACACGTGGGGCCCGGTGCGAGCCGGGGCCGCTCTGGCCGGCGCGGTCCTCGTCGTGCTGCTGGTTTCCGAGGAGGTGTTCGGGTCGATGCTGATCGCCGGTGGGCTGGTCCTGCTGGGCTGCGGATGGACCTGGCGAGCGAGCTGGCGCCTCTGGCTTCCGCGGGTGCTGCGGACGTCCGCGGTCGCGGCGCTTCTGGTCGCGCCCGTCCTGGTGGGACTCCTGGTTGTGCAGTTCGGTTGGCCGGGTCGGATTCTCGGCCAACCGCTTCC
>DATKRM010000176.1:0-2610 GCA_035532195.1 Solirubrobacteraceae bacterium | reverse complement strand
AGGTCGTCCCCTCTCCGGCTCACCGGCCGCAGCATACGACGCAGGCCGAGGTGGATCAACCAGATCGACGACGCGCCGCGGTGGGGAGAGAACCGTGAACCGGCGCCGGCTGGAGCCCCGGGATGGGAGGTATACTGCGCGGTCACGAGCCGAAGATAGGCGAACGGCCCAACGAGGCGACGGGGCGATTCCGTTGAGACAGCTGACGCGCTGGATCCAGCCGGTGCCGCTGCTGGCGGTGGTGCTCTGGGGCGGGATCTATCCCGGGGCCAAGCTGGGCCTGCGGGAGATTCCGCCCCTGAGCTTCACCGCCGGGCGTCTGATCCTGGCCACGGCGCTGCTGCTGGCGGTCTCCTGGCGTCCAGGGAGCCGCGCCGGAGGGCGGATCGAGCGACGACTGTGGCGGCCGCTGCTCCTCGCCGGGCTGGCTCAGACGGCGTTCCAGGGGTTGCTGGTGGCCGGGCTGGACCGGACGACGGCCGGCAACGGCGCGATCCTGCAGGCCACCGCACCGCTGCTGACGGCCGTCTGGGTGGGTGTGGCGGCGCAGGAACGGCTGGGGCGCCGCCAGTGGATGGGGCTGCTGGTGGGGCTCGCCGGGGTGGCGCTGGTTGTCGGCGGCGGTGGGCTCAGCCTGGCGTCGCGCTACCTGAGCGGCAACCTGCTGGAACTGGCGGCGGCCGCGGCCTGGGTGTGGTACAGCCTCGCCGTCGGGCCGGTGGTGCGGGCCATCGGCACGCTGCGGGCGACAGCGCTGAGCATGGCGCTCGCGACGCTGTTTCTCCTGCCGTTGGCTCTGCCCGAGATGCGGCACGTCGCCTGGGGGCAGGTGTCCTGGGAGGCGTGGGCCGGGCTGGTCTACGGCGCGACGGCCGGCATGGTCGTGGCGATGAGCCTGTGGGGTCGCTCGATCCACCGGCTCGGACCGCGCCAGACGATGCTCAACACCTACGTCGAGCCCTGCTCGGCGGTTGTGGTGGCCGCGCTGGTACTGGGCGAGACGCTGGGTCCGAGCCAGGCGGTCGGTGCCGGGCTGGCCTTCGCCGGCGTCTGGCTGGCGTCGGCGCGGTCCGAGGCGCCGTTGCCCCCGGTAGCCGAGCCACAGCTGGCCGCCGCACACGACGGCTGACCAGCGCGTCAAGCGCTCCTCAGTAGCAACCATCGCACCATCACGCCGGAGCGGGATCACCATGGTCCGCCAGCATCCGCGCCAGCTCGGCGCGTAGCTCGGCACGCCAGGCCGCCGGCTCCAGCAGCTCGGCGCCGGGTCCCAGCCAGCGCAGCAGCGCCAGCACCGCCCGCGGCTCGTCCTCGCCGAACGTCATCGTCACTCCACCGTCGGGGCGGGCGTCGAAGCGCGCGTGTCCGTAGTACCAGTCCCGCCGCAGCCGCCCGGCCTGCTCGGTCGTGAGCCGCAGGCGCACCGCTGACTCCTCCGCCCAGGAGGCCATCGCCGCCGCCAGCCAGGCGCGGCCGAGCAGCGTCCGCACGTCGAACGGGGGAACCTCCGGCACCGGGCCGGGTAGGGCGTGGAGCGCGACGACCCGATCGGCTCGCCAGAGCCGCGCCCGGTGGTCCCGGTCGAGCAGGCGGCCCGCGAGGTACCAACGGTCGCTGTCCCAGAACATCCCCTCCGGCACCGCGCGGACGGTCCGCGGCTCGCGGGCATAGGCCGCCCGGTAGCTGAGAAGCACGGGGGTCCCGTCCAGAATGGCCCGCAGGAAGACGTCGATCACCGCGCGCTCGCGGGCGTCGTCACGCTCGGGCTGCGCCGAGGACGCGGGCAGGTCGGGGTGGAAGACGTCCTCGGGCAGTGCCTCGAACCCGACGATGCGCGCGGCGTCGGCGAGCACGGCGCCGAGGTGGGCAGGCATCGCCGCCAGGAGCTTGGCCTGGGCGGTCTCCAGGGCGTCGCCCAGTGGGCGGGTGCGCAGGCGGCGCAGGATGGTCAGGCCCACGACCAGCGAGACCGCCTCGTCCCGGGTGAAGGCGATCGCGGGGAGGAAGTAGCCCTCGAGCAGCCGGAACCCGCCGCCCCGGCCGCGCACCGCGTAGACCGGTACGCCCAGCGCGCTCAGCGTGTCGACGTCGCGGTAGATGGTGCGCACCGATACCTCGAACCGGCGGGCCAGCTCGATTGCTGACACTGCCTGCCCAGTCCGCAGCCAGAGCAGGATGCCGAGAAGCCGGTCCGAGCGCAGCATCGACGCCGCTCCGTCCCGCGGTTCAGCCGGGGAAACCTGACACCACGCTGGCAACTCTACCCCCTAGCATAGAGGCCGTGCAGGTAGAGTCCGGCGCCGCGACGGCGGAGATAGGGGAGCTCATGTGGGGAGATCAATACCGGCGGGTGTTCGGGAACCGGTCGTTCAGGCGCTTCTGGCTGGGATTCGCCTTCTCGTCGCTGGGGGACGCGATGACGCGCGTCGCCCTCACCTGGTACGTCTTCTCCGTCACCGGGTCGAGCCGCGCGCTCGGCCTGCTGGTGCTCTGCTACACGGGGCCGATCCTGGTCGGCGGCCTGGTGGCCGGCTCGCTGCTCGACCGCTTCGACCGGCGCCGGGTGATGGCCGCCGACAGCGTGGTGCGCGGGCTGGCGGTGTTCTCGAT
>DATKRM010000175.1:0-7075 GCA_035532195.1 Solirubrobacteraceae bacterium | reverse complement strand
AGCTGATCGAGAACTGCTTGCAGAACGCCAGCTTCTCGGCATCGAGGATGTCCTGCTGTTGAACGTTGTTCTGGCCACTCGCGGGGGCGCTCTCGTAGATGTCAAGTGTCTTGCCACTGACCGTCTGCGACGAGCTGGCGGCGGTGCAGCCGGCCAGGCCGGCCAGGATCGCGGCGCATGCGAGCAGCGACCCGGGCAGCCCGCGAGCGTACCGGCGGGCTGTCACTAGCTACGCCGGCCGGGCAGGTAAGGGAGCAGGTTGTGCACGGCGATCGCGATCAGCACCAGCACGATGCCGATCAGGACCGCGTCGAAGCCCCCAGCGAGGTCCGTCGCCCAGAGGACGATCCAGATAATCAGCCCGGCCGTGGCGGTCAGAATCACACCCACGCGGCGGATGCTAACTAATGCTCGTCCAGCGCCGCGGCGAACGCTCGCACCAGATCGCCCGCCGCGTGTGCCGGATCAGCCTCAGCCCCCGCCGCTCGGACCAGGCGGCTGGCGATGATCACGCCAGCGGCACCCGCAGCCGCGGCGGCGACAGCTTGCTCGGGGGTGCCGATGCCGAAGCCCAGGGCCACCGGCACGTCGGTGTGGGCGGCGGCCCGGGCCAGCAGCCCTGGGACCTGCTCGCCAAGGCTCGAGCGCTCCCCGGTCGTCCCCACCAGCGAGACCACGTACAAGAAGCCGCGCGCGCTGGCCCCGATCTCGGCCAGCCGCGCCTCGGGAGTGGTCGGCGCGGCCAGCGGCACCAGCGCGATCCCGCGCTCGTCGCACACGGCACGCAGCCCCGTCGCCTCCTCCAGGGGCAGGTCGGGCACGATCAGGCCGCTGATCGACGCCGCCACTAGCGCGTCGGCGAACCGTTCGGGCCCGCGGGCGCAGATCGGGTTGGCGTAGCACATGGCCACCACCGGCACCTGCTCGGCGATCGTGCTGCCAACCTGGAGCACCGCCTCCACCGTGGCGCCCGCCGCCAGGGCTCCCGTGGCCGCGGCGTGGATCACCGGCCCGTCGGCCAGCGGGTCGGAGAACGGGATGCCCAGCTCCACCAGATCAGCCCCGTTCTCGGCGTAGGCCCGCGCGATCTGCGCCGACGCTGCCAGGTCTGGAAATCCGCCCATCAGGTACGGCATCAGCGCCGCCCGCCGCCCTTCAGCCCGGGCCCGGGCGAACGCCTCGACGATGCGCTCGGCGCCGGTCACCGGTCGCGGCCGGCGCCCAGGAGCGCCAGTGCCTCGACCAGGTCCTTGTCGCCCCGCCCGGACAGGCACACGACGTCGGTGCCGCGGCCGGGATTGGCCAGCACCCAGGCGAGGGCATGCGCGCTCTCCAGGGCGGGAATGATGCCCTCCAGCCGGGTGGTGCGGGCGAACGCCTCGAGCGCGGCGGCGTCGCTGACCGCCACATACCGGGCTCGGCCGGAGTCCCGCAGCCACGCGTGCTCGGGCCCCGCGCCCGGGTAATCGAGCCCAGCGGAGATCGAGTGGGCCTCCATGATCTGCCCGTCCTCGTCCTGCATCACGGCCGAAAACGCGCCGTGCAGGACACCGGGCAGCCCGGCCACGGTCAGCGGCGCGCCGTGCCGGCCTGAGTCGATGCCATCGCCGGCCGCCTCGACACCCACCAGCTCCACGCTCTCGTCGTCCAGGAACGGGGTGAACATCCCGATGGCGTTCGAGCCCCCGCCCACGCAGGCGATCACCCGGTCAGGGAGCCGGCCGGTGCGCTCCAGGATCTGAGCCCGGGCCTCGTCGCCGATCACCCGCTGGAGGTCCCGAACCAGGGCCGGATAGGGGGCGGGTCCCACGCACGAGCCGATGATGTAGTGGGTGGTGGCCACGTTAGCCACCCAGTCGCGGATGGCCGCCGACACCGCCTCCTTAAGCGTGCGGGCACCCGATTCCACCGGTTCGACCCGGGCGCCCAACAGCTCCATTCGCTCCACGTTCGGCTTCTGGCGGCGCATGTCCTCGGTCCCCATGTACACGATGCATTCCAGGTCCAGCAGCGCGCAGGCAGTGGCGCTCGCCACACCGTGCTGGCCCGCGCCGGTCTCGGCGATGATCCGCCGCTTGCCCATCCGCTGGGCGAGCAGCGCCTGGCCCAAGGCGTTGTTGATCTTGTGGGCTCCGGTGTGGTTGAGGTCTTCCCGCTTGAGGAACACCGGGCGCCCCGCCTCGGCACTCAGCCGCCGGGCCTCATACAGCGGCGAGGGCCGGCCCACGTAGTCACGCAGCAGGCCGTCGAGCTCAGACCGGAAGCCGTCATCGGACCGGGCATCCAACCAGGCGCGCTCCAGCTCGGCCAGCGCCGGCATCAGCGTCTCAGGCACGTATTGGCCGCCGTAGCGGCCGAACCGGTGCTCGATCGTCGTCATAGGGTGACCGCGGCGCCCGCCCGTGCGGCGGCCGCGAACGCGGCCAGCTTCTCAGGATCCTTGCGGGTGGGTGGGCCCCCATCCAGCTCAACGCCACTGGCCACGTCGACGGCGAACGGCCGCGCCACGGCGATCGCGTGGGCCACGTTGTCCGGGGTCAGGCCCCCGCTCAGGATCACCGGCACCGGCCCGCGATGGGCCGCCACCAGCTCCCAGGCGAACGTCTCGCCGGTGCCGCCCGGGCGCCCCGGGACGTAGCTGTCCAGCAGGTGGTAGTCGGTGTGGAACGTGGCCACGGCCTGGATGTCGGCTCGGGTGCGTACGCGCACGGCCTTGATCACGTCGCAGCCCGTGCGCCGTCCCGCCTCCTCACAGTACGCGGGGCCCTCGTCGCCGTGCAGCTGAAGCATGGTCAGCCCCACGGCCTCGGCCGTCTCGGCGATCGTGTCCAGGGTGGCGTTGACGAACACCCCCACCACCTCGACCTGCCGCTTGACCGCCGCCGCGATTTGCTCGGCATCGGCGCGGGCGCAGCGCCGCGGGGATCCGGGCCAGAAGATCAGCCCGATCGCCCAGGCGCCGAGGCCCACTGCGCGCTCGGCGTCAGGGAGGTTGGTCAGGCCGCAGAACTTGATCTTGACCGGATGGGTCACGTCAATATCGTAGGGGCGGTGAGCGCTCGGCAAGCGGCCTCGATGTCGGCCGCGCGCATCAGCGCCTCCCCCATCAGCACCGCATCGATCCCCGCGCCGGCCAGCTCCTCCAGCTGGTCGCGGCGGCTGAAGCCCGACTCGGCGACCAGCGTGGCGCCGTCCGGTGCGGCCGTACGCAGCTCGAATGTGCGGCGCGGATCGACCCGCAGCGTGGTCAGGTCGCGGTTGTTGATCCCGATCAGCTTCGCTCCCACCCGGGCCGCGGCGTCCAGCTCGGGGGCATCGTGAACCTCCACCAGCGCGGCCAGATCGAGCTCCGCCGCCAACTCGTGGAGCTCGGTCAGCTCACCGGGGGTCAGCGCGGCCACGATGAGCAGGATCGCGTCGGCGCCCGCCGAGCTGGCCTCGTAGACCTGGTAGCGGTCGACGATGAAGTCCTTGCGCAGGATCGGCAGCCCGGATGCTGCCCGGGCCACGGCCAGGTCGGCCAGCGAGCCCCCGAAGTTCGGCCCCTCGGTGAGCACCGACAGCGCTGCGGCGCCGCCGCGCTCGTAGGCGCCGACAACCTCTTGCAGCGGCAGCTCCTCACGGATTCGGCCCGCGGAGGGTGAGCGTCGCTTGTGCTCGGCGATCAGCGACAGGCCGGGGCGCCGCAGCGCCTCAGCGAACGGCCGTCGCGGCGGGGGCGGGGACAGATCCTCCAGCGGCCGTTCACGGCGCCGGCGGGCAACCTCCTCGCGAGTGGCCACCACGATTCGCTCCAGGTGGTTCACGGCGCCAGCTCCCGCGTCCGCTGCACGAACCGTTCGAGGGCCGCGGCGGCCTCGCCGCGATCTATCGCCCGCTGGGCGGTGCGGACGCCGCCGGCCAGCGTGTCGGCTCCCCCCCCTACGTAGATCGCCGCTCCGGCGTTCAGCACGGCCAGGTCCCGGGAGGCGCCGGGCTCGCCGGCGAAGATCCGGCGCGCGATCTCGGCGTTCTCGTCCGGCGTGCCCCCGGCGATGGCCTCCTCGGGCGCACGCTCGAGTGAGAGCTCTTCAGGCGTCACGGTGTAACGGCTGAGCTCGTCTCCGCGCACCTCAACCACGTCAGTGGCGGCGCTGATGCTGAGCTCGTCCAGGCCATCCTGGCTGGACACCAGCAGCGCGTGCCGGGTGCCGAGCACCGACAGCGCCCCGGCCATGGTGTCCAGGTACTCGGGGTCGGACACGCCGATCAGCTGACGCGTGGCGCCGGCCGGATTGGTCAGGGGACCCAGGAAGTTGAAGATCGTGCGGACCGCCAGCTCGCGCCGGACCGGCACCACGTACCGCGTCGCCTGGTGGTGGGCGGGGGCGAACATGAACCCGAAGCCCACCTCCTCGATGCACCGCGCCACGGCCGCCGGCTCCAGGTCGATCCGCGCGCCCAGCGCCTCCAGCAGGTCCGCCGATCCGGATAGCCCGGTGGCCGAGCGGTTGCCGTGCTTGGCCACGCAGCAACCCGCACCGGCCGCAATCAGCGCCGCGGTGGTGGACACGTTGAACGTCCGCCGCCCGCCGCCAGTGCCCGCGGTGTCCAACAGGTTGTCGCGGCCCACCTCGACCCGGGCGGCGAACGAGCGCATGGCCGCGGCCAGGCCGGCGAGCTCCTGCACCGTCTCGCCCTTGGTCCGCAGCGCGATCAGCAGGGCCGCGATCTGGATCTCCGACGCCTGGCCGGCCATGACCTCCGAGAGCACCGCCTCGGCCTGATCCTGGCTGAGGTCACGCCCTTCGGCCAGGGTGTCGATGGCCCGCGTGAGCAGGCTGGCCTCACTCATCTGGACAGGAAGTTCGCCAGTAGCTCCCGGCCGCGGTCGGTCAGCACCGACTCGGGGTGGAACTGGACTCCCTCGGCGGGCAGCTCGCGATGGCGCACCGCCATCACGATGTCGTCCGCGCTGGCGCTCTGCTCCAGGCTGTCGGGCAGCGCCGAGTCGGCGACCAACGAGTGGTAGCGCCCCACCTGGAGCGGCCGCTCGAGACCGCGGAAGATGGTTTGCCCGTCGTGGTCGATCACCGTGGTCTTGCCGTGGACGGGTTCGTGCTGGATGACGCGTCCACCCCACGCCTGCACGAGGGCCTGGTGGCCCAGGCAGACGCCCAGCGTAGGCACCTTGGCCTGCGGGAACCTCCGCACGGCCTCCAGCGAAATCCCGGCTTCATTGGGCGTGCAGGGTCCCGGGGACACGATCACCCGGTCATACCCGCGCACCAGCAGCTCGTCCACGGTCGCGTGGTTGTTGCGCACCACCTCGACCTCAGCCCCCAGTTCGCCCAGGTACTGGACGAGGTTGTAGGTGAACGAGTCGTAGTTGTCTATACAAAGAACCCGCAAGGGTTCAACGGTAACGGGCCGAACAGCCGAGCGGTTATCGCTGATCTGAAGCGAGGCTGTGAGGCCTGGAGCGCGCCGCAGGCGCGCGGTCTCCAATCCCCCCGCCTACAGCCCCGGCGCACAGATGCCGAGCAACCCCACGCATACCGGCGGTAGGCCGGGCGGCGGTCCCGGCGGCGAGCCCGGCACCGGCGGCTGCGGCGGGCGCGGGGGCTTGGGCTTGGGCCGCTTGCCGGGGGGCGGCGGGCGGTGGTAGGGATGCGCGTACTCAGGCGCGTAGGCCAGGAACAGCGGCGACTCCAGCTCTTGCCGCAGCGCGGCCTGGCTGGCCGGAAAGTGGGCCAGGTTGGCCGGGCTGGACGACACAAACCCTTGGTAGTAGTTGAGCATCCGCACGCGGCGATGGCTGTGCACCCAGCCGAACAGCGCGTGCACAAACTGGGGGTCGTCGCCGCCGTACAGCGCCCACTCCGAGAGGACGAACGGCCGGAGCGGAAACTCGGAGTAGAAGCTGTTCAAGAGACCGAAGTTCGGGTACGAGGCGTAGAAGTCGGTCCCGACCCAGTCCACGTAGGCGTAGCCGGGGAAGAACACGGCCGGGGCGTTGGCCGCGATGTCAGGGCTGCCCGCGTCCTGGGGCACCCACAGGAACGTGACCTTGGGCCGGGGCAACGGCTTCAGCCGCCCGCTCCGGGTGCGTGAGAGCCGGCCGTGGATTGGGGGAAGGCCCAGGCGACGCAGCCGCTGGTCGATTGTCCGCACCCGGCCCCCGCGCAGGATCAGCACCGAGCGGCGCCAGGCCTGCACGTACCAGGCCGACGAGTTCTGCGGGCCCCGCCCGGAGCCGTCGGCATTGAACGCCGCGTAGGCGTTCCAGTAGCCGTTCGGCTCCCCCATCAGCCGGATGTAGACCACGCGCCCGGAGCGCGCCAGGTTACGGCCCAGGTTCAGCAGGAACCAGTCGCTCTGCCCCTGGGCGATCCCCTGCGGGGAGATCACGCCCCCCTGCCCGTAACCCCGGGAGGTGGATATGTGCAGGGCCAGCCGGGAGCGAAACGCGTGCAGCGGCGGCGACAGCCAGCTGGTGGGGGTGTTCCAGGTCATGAACACCTCGAATACCGGCGGATGCTTGCGCACCATGCGCTCGAACGGAACAACCGAGGTGCCGCCGGTCAAGCCCGCGTAGACGCGGCCGCCGGGCGGGACGTAGGCGCGGCCCTGGGCTGCGGCCGCCGCGGTCAGCACCGCCAGCGTCGCCAGGGCCAGGGTGGCCCACCGTCTCATGCCCGCAGCTTCGCCTTCCACGTCGAGATTCCGGTGCCAGCGCTCCGAATCACGATCGTGACCGGGAGCGACCCGGCCTGCCGGAGCGCGCGCTGCGGGCCGGGCCGCAGCCGGACCGTCACCAGCTGCTGGCCTCCGGCCGCGATGTGGAACCGGCTCGATCCGAGGATGCCCTGCCTCCCGGCCCGGACCACGACGGTCCCGCCGCAACTGGCGGTTTGGACGGGGCAGCCCAGCCGGATCGCCACTCGCCCTCGGACCGCCCTCAGGCGGCGGGTCCCGGTGACCGTGGCCGGACGAGGCCGGTGGTTGCCCGGATGCGCAGCCGGCGGCCGCGGCGGGCACGTATCCGGCGGCGGCTGGCCGGCGAACCTGGCCTGCAGGTACTCGAACGCCGGCT
>DATKRM010000174.1:0-3613 GCA_035532195.1 Solirubrobacteraceae bacterium | reverse complement strand
CCCGGGCCTGGGGCTGACGATGGCCATCGCCGGGCACCGCACGACCTATCTGGCGCCGTTCCGCCATCTGGACGCGTTGCATCCGGGCGATCAGATCGTCGTGCGCATGCCCTATGGACGATTTGTCTACCTGGTTCAGTTCACCCGCATTGTGGCCCCGGATGCCTGGTCGGTGACCCGCAACGTGGGCTACGACCGCCTGGTGCTATCGGCCTGTAATCCGCTGTACAGCGCGGCGCAGCGGATCGTCGTGTTCGCCCGCCTGGCCGGGGTGGTGCCGCTCGGGGCAGCTCAGGGGCAGGTGTAAACAGGTTGCAGTGGCTCACCAGCGTGACCGGCGGCAGGTATTTCCGTCTATGGGGTGAAGACCGGATGAAGGAACTTCGATCTTCTGCCGATTAGTCGTTTACTCCATGAAGGACGAGTCGCAGATGATGCGGGAGAACCAACACATGCAAACGCTTAGGGAACTGGTCCAGGACGACCGCTACAGGGTCGATCCCTACGTGGTGGCGGATGCGATTCTGCGCCGCGTGACGCTCGGCGGGGCTCAGAACGAGTGTTCGAAGCCGGCCAGCTCGGCATCGGCGTCGATGAAGCAGACGCCTGGATCACCCTCCACGACCGATCCGATCCAGGTCAACTCGGCGCTCGGCTGATCGGCCACGGCCGCCTCAGCTAGCGAAGCTGCCGCGGCCGGCACGCACGCGCACAGCTCGTAGTCCTCGCCCGCGGTCGCAGCCAGGCTCCGCGGCTCCGAGCCGAGTTCCTCAGCCACCTCCAGGACGCCCGGAGCCAGCGGCAGCCGGGCCAGCTCCAGCTCGATCCGCACCGCGCTGCGGCGGGCCAGGTGGCCGGCGTCAGTAGCCAGCCCGTCCGACAGGTCGATCATGGCCCGGGCCCCCGCGCCGGCCAGCGCTCTCCCCTCGCCCAGACGAGGCCAGGGCCGGCTGTAGCGCTCCCGCAGCTCCTGCGCCGCTATGGGCGGGAGAGACCCCCCGGCTCGCTGTTCGATCACCGCCAAGCCCGCGCCGGAGGCGCCGAGCTGGCCGGTGACGCAGACCCGATCGCCGGGCCGAGCACCGTCGCGCCCGATCAGCTCGCCCGGGTCAGAGCACCAGCCCACCACCGCGAACGAGACGGTCAGCGCTGGAGCCCGTGTCACGTCTCCCCCGGCGATCGTGCAGCCCGAGGCATTGGCCAGGTCGCGGGCTCCGCCCACCAGCTCGACTAGGTGCTGGGGCTCGGTCCCGTCAGGCACTCCCAGGGCCAGGTAGGCCTCGCCCGGGCGGGCTCCCATAGCGGCCAGATCCGACAGCGCGGCGGCCAGCGACCGGTGCCCGATGTCGGCCGCGGTCAGCTGCTCGGAGCGGAAGTGGACCCCCTCGACCATCATGTCGACCGACGTGACGGCGTAGTGCCCGCCTCGGGTGATGGCCGCGTCGTCCCCCAGGCCCCGGATGACCCTCGGGTCCGGACTCGAGAGCACCGCCTCGAACTGCTCGATGAGGTCGCGCTCCTTCATGCCCCGACCAGCGGTAACCGCATCCAGCTTCTGCTTGCGCTTGCGGCGCGCTCGGCCTCCGGCCTCGCCTGGAAGCGCCGCGCGCGAGTCATCCGGCTGTTATCTGTGCCGGTAAACGATCCGCGCGCGGTCGAGGTCGTACGGCGACAGCTCCACCCGGACCCGGTCACCGGGCAGGATGCGGATGCGGAACCGCCGCATCTTGCCGGCCACGTGTCCGAGCACGATCCGGTCCATGTTGTCGAGCTTGACCCGGAACATTGCGTTGGGCAGGGCCTCGACGACCTCGCCTTCCAGCTCGACCTTTTCTTCCTTTGCCATGCAGGAGCGAACGCTACCAGCAGTTTTTGCCGATAGCGGCTAGTGGCCGGTGTGGCCGGGGTGGCCGCCGCCGCCGTTGCCCCCACCGCCGTTGCCGCCGCCGTTGCCGCCGCCGTGAGTACCGCCGGTCACCGGGGCCGCGCCCCCGCCGCTGCGGGTGGGAGCCTGCGGCGGCTGGGCATACAGCGTTCGGTTGTTGTACGGGTTGGCCGGGGTGGTCCCGGTGCCGTTCCCGTTCCCGCTGCCGCTGCCCGAGCCGGTGTTGTTGGCTGAGGGCTTGCCGGTGGCCGAGTGCGGCCCGAAGTACGGGCTGCCGCTCCAAAGCTGGGCGGGCTGGGGGAAGTCCCCGCAGAAGCCATTCGAGGCCTGCTGCATGAAGTCGTGCCAGATGGGAGCCGCCAGCGCACCGCCGAAGCCGTCGGGCATCGGCACGTTGCCCTGCGGGTAGCCGACCCACACGGCGGTGGAGATCTTCGGGGTGTAGCCCACGAACCAGGCGTTGTCCATGTTGTTGGCCGTACCGGTCTTTCCAGCCGCCGGACAGCCGTAGTCGGCCGCCGTGCCCGTCCCGCTTTGGATCACCGTCTTCAGTATCTGGGTCTCTGCGTAGGTCTCGCCGGCGGAATACACGTTGGTGTGCTGGGGGTTGCCCAGGTCGAGCGAGCTCCCGTCGGGGAACTCGACCTTGTCGATGATCGTCGGCGGCACGTGGCTGCCCCCGTTGGCCAGAGTCGCGTTGGCGTCGGCCATCTCCAGCGGCGTTACGCCCTCCTTGAGTCCGCCCAGCACCTCGGAGTAAAAGCCGTCGAGGTGGGAGGTGATGCCCATGGCGTGGGCCGTCTGGTCGATCTTCTCCGGCCCCAGGTCGGCCGCCAGCTGGGCGAACACGGTGTTGTCGGACACGGTGGTGGCCTGGGCCACGTCGATCGTGCCGGCATACGACTGCTCGGCGGTGTGGACCTCCCAGGTCGGGTCCTGGGGCAACCAGCCGGGGGCCAGGAACTGCGAGGTGTAGAAGGTCTGACTGGGATCGCCGTTGTAGTCGTGGATCAGCGTCATCAGCGCGAACACCTTGAATGCCGACCCGGTCTGGCGGTGGGCCATGGCCGGGTAGTCGAACTTGGTCTGGGTGTAAGGGGCTGACTGAGCCAGGGCCAGGATGTGCCCGTTGGTCGGATCCACCGCGGCCAAGCCGGCGGCCGGCTGATCGGTCAGGTTTGGGCCGCCCGGCTGGTGGTTGAGCACGGCTTGGGTGGCCTCGTCCTCGACCTTGGGGTCAACCGTGGTGTAGACCTTCAGGCCCCCGTTGTTCACCGCCGGACACCGGGCGGGGTTCTGCGGGCAGAGCTTCTGCTGCAGCTGGTTGACCACGTAGTCGAAGATGAACGGCAGTCGTTTGAGGTTGTACTGCGTGGTGTGGGCGACGCCGAGGGGCTCCGACTCGGCCTTGGCGGCGTCGTCGGCCGAGATGTAGCGGGCCGCGACCATGGCTTGAAGGACCTGGGTGCGCCGCGTGCGGGCGAGCCCGGGGCGCAGGAACGGGTTGAACTGCGAGGGCGCCTGCGGTAGTCCGGCCAGCATGGCCGTCTGGGCCAGGTCGAGCTGCCACACCGGCTTGTTGAAGAACATCTGCGCGGCAGCGCCCACGCCCACCGCGGTCTGGCCGTCCACCGTGCCGTAAGGGACCTCGTTCAGATACCTGTTGAGGATCCAGTCCTTGGTGTGCTTCTTCTCCAGCTGCTCGGCCAGCTTGGCCTGCGTGATCTT
>DATKRM010000173.1:0-7066 GCA_035532195.1 Solirubrobacteraceae bacterium | reverse complement strand
CAGGGCGGTGGCGAGTTCGACGGCTTCGTGGTCCGCCACCCGCCCGGTCTGTAAGGCAGCCGGGCGGCCGTCCGTTACTCGGCTCGGGTGTAGGTCAGGTCAAAGTCGGTGGTGTAGTTCGTCCCGTCGTCGGAATCGTCGATGACATTCGGCGCCCACGGCCGTCTCAGGTTTGACACACGACGCATAGGAGGGCTATATGACCCCAGGGACCCGGGCGACCCCGGACTACACGAGGATCAACCTCAGCGAGGTCGAGGACGCGGCCGTGGCGAACGGCCTTGGGCACCGCTGGGAAGCGCGCGTGGCTCGCGGCTCGCTCGGCGCCGAGCAGACTGGCGTCAGCCATTTTCGACTCCGCGCGGGCATGCGGTCGCCGTTCTCTCATCGCCACCGACGTGCCGAGGAGATCTACGTGATTCTCGAAGGCAGCGGCAGGATCAAGCTCGACGACGAGTTCGTCGACGTGCGGCCGCGTGACGCGATCCGCGTGGCCCCACAAGTCGCGCGCGCCTTCGAGGCGGGACCCGACGGGCTTGAGTTTCTGGCCTTCGGCCCTCACCACCCGGGCGACGGCGAGCCGGTCGCCGATCCGTGGGTCACCTGACCGGCGCCGCCTCAGGGCTTCGGCTCGGTGACCGCGACGGCCGAACGCACCTTGACGTAGTCATTCAAGAAGTTTCAGGCGGGGATCTCCGAGCGCTGCGTAGAGCCGCCCGTCGTGAGCGAGCTGCGCGAGGTCGGGTCGTTCCGGTGGTTCTCCGAGTAGCGCACGCGTAAACACCAAAGTTACACCGGAAGACGGAGCACCCTCGTATCATCGCCCGGGTGGACGTTCAGGATCCGCTGGAGGCGGAGCTTCTCGCGGAGCTGGCGCCCGAGGCCTACCACACCCGGAGAGACTTCCTGCAGCGCACCGCGATGATGGCGGGGCTTGCTGCGGGAGCCGGTCTGGCGCTCCATCCGGACGCCGTAATCGCCGCCGCAGCCCGCACGCAGCGCCAGGTCCACCTCCCCTCGCCGCGCAACTTCCCCATCGATACGTTTGTTGTGGTCATGATGGAGAATCGGTCCTTTGATCACTACCTGGGCTGGCTTCCGAATGCCGACGGCCGGCAGGCCGGCCTGCGGTTCACCGACCAGCGCGGTCAGGCGCACGCCACCCATCGCCTCACCGCCGACACGCAGGGCTGCGGGTTCCTGGATCCCGACCATTCCTGGGACGGTGGGCGGACCCAGCTCGACGGGGGCAAGATGGACGGCTTCCTGCGGGCCAAGAGCGACGTGTTCTCGATCGGCTACTACGCCGAGCCCGACCTACCGTTCACGCCGCATTTGGCCAAGGAGTTCACCGCGTTCGATCGGTTCTTCTGCTCGATCCTGGCCTCGACCTACCCCAACCGGGAGTACATGCACGCGGGCCAGTCCTACGGGATGATCGACAACACGTTGCCCACCAGCTCGGGCGGATTTCCTGACAGCACGATCTTCGCCGCGTTGTCCAAGGCCGGAGTCTCGAATCGCTACTTCTACACGGATATCCCGGTGTCGGCCCTATGGGGCGCCGCCGGAGTCAGCCGCTCCAGCCAGCTCCAGCAGTACTACGAGCAGGCCGCGGCGGGAACGCTCCCCGCCCTGTCGTTCGTGGACCCATCGTTCAACGGAGAGGACCAGGGAACCTCGGGCGACGAGCACCCGCACGGCGACGTTCGCGTGGGCCAGGCATTCCTGGCCGAGGTGGTGCACGCGTTCATGGAGTCACCCCAGTGGCGGCGCGGCGCCCTGTTTGTGATCTACGACGAGTGGGGCGGCTTCTTCGATCACGTGGTGCCGCCACGGGTGCCAGATCTGCGCCCCAGTCGCGACCTGAACCACGACTTCGGCCAGATGGGCTTTCGGATCCCGGCCGCGGTCGTGTCCCCCTACGCGCGTCGCGGGCACGTCGACCACTCGATCTACGGCTTCGAGTCGATCCTCAAGCTCATCCGCTACCGCTACGACATCCCGCCGCTCACGCCGCGCGATCTGTATGCCAACAACATCGCGACGGCGCTGGACCTCGAGCATCCCCAGTTCGAACCGCCCCAGCTGCCCACCCCGCCCGACGTGATTTCCTCGGCCTGCCCCGGATCCGCCCCGGTGGGCAGCGGGGGCGCCGGACTGGACGGCGGTTCGCTCGTGGGATTCCCGGTCGGCACCCTGCCCGCCACCCGTCAGTCCAGCCCTCCGCGACCCAAGCCCCACGATCTGGCCGACCTGGTGACCTCGGGTTACCTGGAGCGGCTGGGCTTCGACTACCGCCCGGCCACGCCGGCCGCCATGTACCGCCATCCCTCGAAGCTGGGGCTGCGCCCGTGAGACGCGCGGCCGCTGCGAGCCTTGTCCTGCTCGGCCTCCTCGCCGCCGGCGCGCCGTCCGCCGCTGCGGACAGCTTCACGCCCGTACGCCTGCAGATCCGCGTGGCCCCGGTGGCCCGCGCGCACGTCCCGCTCCGCATCTCGGTCGCGGTGAGTGCCGACCCGGGCGCGCTGGATAGCCGCACCGGCCCGCTGCGCGTCCGCGTCAAGCTGGCCAGCGAGTGCGGCGGCACCTACCAGGGCACGTCCGGACCCCGGCTGCTGGACCAGCGCCTGGCCCCGCAGCCCACCACCGGACACGCCTACGCCGGCACCGCCAGCGGCCACGGCACGCCGAACGCCTACGGCCAGTTCACGGTCTGCATCTGGCTCGAGGAGGAGGGCGACAACCGGGACTTCGCCACCGATCAGTCCATCCAGGTCAACGTGTCGAGGTCCTGCACGCTCGCCGCCTCGCGCTTCGTCGCGGCTCGCCGCCACCACCGGCGCAAGTCGATCCTGACCGCCGACCGCCGGCGCGCCCGCCAGGCGTGCGGCCCGGGAGTGACGCTATGAGCCGGGGCTGGCTCCGCCTGGGTGCAGTGGCGGGGCTCGTCGCCGCGAGTCTGGGGCTGGCCGCTCAGTCTCAGGCCGCCCCGCTGCCACCGATCCACCACGTGTTCGTGATCGTGCTGGAGAACGAGTCGGAGGCGTCCACGTTCGGGCCGAACTCGCAGGCCCCGTATCTGGCCAAGACGTTGACCGCCCAGGGTGCGTTCGTACCCGGCTACTACGGCACCGGCCACGAGAGCAACGACAACTACATCTCGATGATCTCCGGCCAGGCGCCCAATCCCCAGAACCAGGGCGATTGCATGATCTTCAGCGACTTCCAGCCCGACGTGATCGGCACCAACGGTCAGGCGGTGGGCAGCGGCTGCGTGTTCCCGTCGGACGTGAAGACCGTCGCGGACCAGCTCGAGGCCGCCGGCCTGACCTGGCGCGACTACAACCAGAGCATGGGCGCCGATCCCACCCGCGAGCCCGGCGAGTGCGGCCATCCCGGGCTGAACCAACAGGACCACACCCAGAGCGCCACGGCGACCGACCAGTACGCCACCCGCCACAACCCATTCGTCTACTTCCACTCGATCATCGACGACACGCCCCGCTGCGACAGCCACGTGGTCAACCTCAACCTGCTGTCCCAGGACTTAGCTCGCGCCGACAGCACTCCCAACTACGTGTTCATCACCCCGGACCTGTGCGCTGACGGCCACGACGCGACGTGCGCCGATCCCCATCGCCCGGGCGGCTATCAGGGGATCGACGACTTCCTCAAGACCTGGGTCCCCCGGATCACCGGCTCGCCCGCATTCCGTAACCAGAACGGCCTGCTGCTCATCAACTTCGACGAGTCCGCGACCAGCGACACCAGCTCGTGCTGCGGGGAGATCGCCGGTCCGAACAGCGCCTCCCCGGGTATCGGAGGACTCGGCGGCGGCCAGACCGGCGCCGTCCTGCTCTCCCCGTGTATCCGCCCCGGCACCGTGTCCAAGGTCTCCTACAACCACTACACGATGCTGCGCAGCGTGGAGGACATCTTCCGCCTGTCTCACCTCGGCTTTGCGGGCCTGCCCGGTGGTCAGTCCTTCGGCTCGGACATATTTACCAACGCGGGCTGCGCGGCAGCGGCCCGCACGGTGGTCAAGCTCCGCACGCCGGCACTGGCCTCGGCCGTGACCGCCGGTCCGCGCGTCCCCATTCGCTGGACTACCACCGGGACGCCGGCCGCCAGCTTCACCGTCCAGGTCCGGCAGACCAGCGCCGGGGGGCGCGGCTGGCGCACGCTCGCCCGCCGGACCACCCGCCACTCGCTGATCCTGAACGGCCAGTTCGGCGCCACCTACCAGACGCGGGTTAGGGCCGTCACGAAGTCAGGCGCGGTCAGCAACTGGGCCACGGCGACCACGGTCGTGCCCAGTCGCATCCCCCGTGGCCAGTATCGGGGCCGCTGGGTGACCACTGCGGTGCGGGGCGCCTGGGGCGGGCGGGCGATCACGGGGCTCTCGCCGGGCGCCACCTTCGCGGTCCGGTTCGTGGGCGGCTCGCTGTCGATCGTCGGCGAGGTGGGGCCGCAGGACGGGTCGGCCCAAGTGACGCTCGACGGTAAGACGACCACCGTCCGGCTGCACGCGGCCCGCCCGCACACTCGGCGCGTGCTGTTCGCCGCCCGGCTGGCCGGCGGACGGCACCGGCTGCGGATTCGCGTGGTCGGCGCTGCGGTGGCGATCGAAGGGCTGGCTATCGCTAACCGGCGCTCTTAGGCTTGCGAGCTCGGAACCGGAAGCTGCCGACCGCCCGGCGGACCTCCGGATCATCGAGGCCGGCGGCGCGCAGCCGCTGAGGCAGCTCGTCGGGGTCCAGCGCGATCAGGTTGTGGATCCGGTTCACCGCCCCACCGTAGCCACGGCCAGCGCGGCGGCGCCCTCGCCGCGGCCGACGAATCCCATCCCCTCGCCGCGGGTCGCCTTGACGTTTACCTGACCAGGCGCGATCCCCATGGCCTCGGCCAGCCGTCCCCGTATCTCGTCCCGGTGCGGAGCCACAGCCGGGCGCTCGATCACCACGGTCGCATCCACGTGCGCGATGACCAGTCCGCGCTCGGCCAGCATCCGCACCGTGGCTCGCAGCAACTCGAGCGAGTTCGCGTCGCGGTAGCGCTCGTCGGTGTCCGGGAAATGCTGGCCGATATCGCCCAGGGCCGCCGCGCCAAGCAATGCGTCGATCACCGCGTGGGTGAGCACGTCGGCGTCCGAGTGACCGTCGAGGCCCCGCTCGAACGGGACCTCGACGCCACCCAAAATTAGTGGCCGGCCATCGGCAAACCGGTGGCAGTCATAGCCGATTCCCGTAGCCGTACGCCCCACCGAGCCGGCCTACGCGCTGGCGACGACCTCGCCGATCTCGACGCTGTCGAAGGTCACGTACGGGTTGGATCGCTCGATCCGCTCGGCCGCAGCTTGAGCCTGCCCTTCGGACTCGAACACAACGATGGAGCCTCCTTTCTCTCCCGGCAGCCCCACCCAGTAACCAGCTACGAACCCGGGGGCGCTCGACACCTGCGGCACGATCTCATCGCGCAACTGCGCTCTGGAAGCCTCCCGGTCGTTGATGGTGACGTTGACGACGACTGCGTGCATGGCCCGCCCCTTCCGGTCGTTGACGCCAGCACCCTATCCCATGCGCTGGGACAGCAGGAGCTCGGCCAGCCGGAGATCGGTCTCGGTAGTCACCTTGAGATTGTCGGCGCCCGCCTGGACCACCCGCACGCGGCCGCCGGCCTGTTCGACCAGCCAGGCGTCGTCGGTGGCTGCGGCCAGCGCTTCGGCCGACGCGTCGGTCAGGACTCGCTCCAGGGCCGCCCGGCGGAATACCTGCGGGGTCTGGACCGCCCACAACCGCGCGCGGTCGAGCGTGCGTACGACCGCGTGATCGTCGACTTCCTTGACCGTGTCGGACACCGGAACCGCGGCGATCACCGCATCGACGCCGGAGCGCTCCAGCTCCTCGAGGGCCCGCTCGAACAGGCCGGGAGTAGCCAGCGGCCGCGCCGCGTCGTGCACGATCACCGGGTCGCCATCTCCGGCCGCGGCGAGCGCTTCCCGGACCGACTGCGAGCGCACCGCGCCGCCGGCCACGGCCACGGTGCCCATCGGCGCGGCATCGAGCTGGTCAGACGGCATCGCCACCACGATCCGCTGGACCGCGGCCACCGCCCGGAGCGACTGCACGCTCCACTCCAACATCGGCTTTCCCGCAAGCGGGACGAGCGCCTTGGGCCGCGGAGACCCAAGGCGCTCGCCTCGCCCTGCGGCCACGACCAACGCGACCGCCATGTCCGTGTCCGAGGACTACTTGGTGGCCACCGCAACCTTGCGGTAGCCATTGGAGGGCGGCGTGGTCCCAAGCAGGCCGTAGATGTGCTCATCGACCTCGTCCTCTTCCAGCTCCAGCGCGTACATGAACTCAGAGCAGAGGATCCGCTTGGCACGCGTGAACATCTGCTTCTCCCCCGTCGAGAGCCCCTTCTGGGATTCGCGGATGGCCAGGTTCCGTACCACCTCGGCCAGCTCGTAGATGTCTCCGGTCTTGATCTTGTCGCGGTTGTGCTTGAACCGCCGGTTCCAGTTCTTGGGCATCTCCGAGCACTCGTCCGACAGCACCGCCTGCACCTTCTTGACCGTCTCCTCATCGATCACGCGGCGCAGCCCGGCCAGGGCGGCGTTCTCGCACGGGACCATGACGGTCATGTCGTTGTGGAGGATCTTGATGGTCAGGTACTCACGGCTCTCACCGAGCACTTCCTTGGCCTCCTTGCGGATGACCTTGCCGGCTCCGTGATGGGGATACACCACGTTGTCACCGACCTCGAATTCGATGTGGGGAAGCGGCTCGGCCTCGAGGTCTTCCAAGTGCTCTTCCATTTGCTCTGTGATGACGTCCTCCTCTGTCCGGCCGCGCGGGCAACGCCCACAGGCCATTTGTACCTCTACGTCTGTAGGTAGCGGTCGACCAAATTGATCTCCTGCTGCCGGCGAAGACCCTCACGGATGTCCTTCGCTCGGATCTCGCCGACACCGTCGACGGTCTCCAGTTCGCCGTCTGTGGCGGCGAGCAACTCCTCCAGTCCCCCAAACTCGTCCACGATGCGCTGGACCACCTGCCTG
>DATKRM010000172.1:0-15773 GCA_035532195.1 Solirubrobacteraceae bacterium | reverse complement strand
TTCGCGCGCGTGATCGTGTGGGACAAGCGCGAGCAGGGGCTCTCGGATCGGCTGGGGCGGCCGCCGACCCTCGAGGAGGGGATGGACGACCTCCGCTGCGTGCTCGACGCGGCCGGCTCCGAGCGTTCAGTGCTGTTCGGCGTTTCCGAGGGGGGTCCGATGGCGGTCCTGTTTGCCGCCAGCCTGCCGGACAGAGTCAGCCACCTGGCGCTTTACGCAACGTGGGCGAAGCTCCTGCGATCCCAGGACCATCCCGCAGGCGTTCCCGGTCAGATGTTTGAGGCCTGGCTGACCAGGACGGCGGGGGATTGGGGTGGCCCTGCCGGGCTCAAGCAGTTCGGTCCGAGCGCGATAGGTGACGAGGAGACGACGGCGTGGTGGGCTCGCCTGCTCCGATCGGGTACGAGCCCGCGGGGAGCGGCCGCGCTGATGCGTATGTACCTCGAGATCGACGTGAGGTCAGCGCTGGCCGCTGTCACAGCCCCAACGCTGCTACTCCACCGCACCGGGGACCGCTTGGTGGGGATCGACCAGACTCGGGCGATCGCCTCGCTTGTTCCGCACGCGCGGTACGTCGAACTCGACGGCTCCGACCATGCGTTCTTCTTTGGCGACCAGGATGCGCTCCTG
Source organism: Solirubrobacteraceae bacterium (assembly GCA_035532195.1). Lineage (GTDB taxonomy): Bacteria > Actinomycetota > Thermoleophilia > Solirubrobacterales > Solirubrobacteraceae > Palsa-465. Next base: position 15,143 of record DATKRM010000172.1, on the reverse strand, counting down.
GACGAAGTCGAGGAATTCGTCACCGGCACCCGCAGCGAGCGCGAGCCGGAGCGAATCCTCGCAACGGTGCTGTTCACCGACATCGTCAGCTCGACCGAACAGGCCGCAGCCGCGGGGGACCGTGAATGGCGACGGCTTCTGGAGCGCCACGACGAGCTCGTCCGCCGGGAGCTGGCGCGCTACCGCGGAACGGAGATAAAGCAGACCGGCGATGGCTTCCTTGCTTCGTTCGACGGTCCGGGGCGAACCGTGCAGTGCGCCGCGTCGATCACCGAGCGGGTACGGCAGCTGGGAATCGAAGTCCGCGCAGGAGTCCACACCGGCGAATGCGAGCTACGCGACGGCGACATCGCTGGCATGGCCGTTCACATCGGGGCGCGGGTGGGGGCCCGGGCGGGGCCCGGCGAGGTGCTGGTCTCAGGCACGGTCAAGGACCTGGTCGTCGGCTCGGGGCTGCAGTTCGAGGACCGGGGCGTGGCCGAGCTCAAGGGAGTGCCGGGCGAGTGGCGTCTGTACGCGCTGGCTAATCCCGTCCCTGTTCCCAGCTGAACCCGCGCACGGCCAGCAGAATCCCCAGCAGCGACCAGCCGGCGATCACGCCCAGCGCGCTGATGTTCGTGGCCAGGCCGGTGCCCTTGACCATCGCGCCCGACAGCCCGTCGATGAGATGGGTGAGCGGCAGGACCTGGGCGATGCCCTTGATGAAGCCCGGAATGTGCTTGACGTCGTAGAACACACCGGAGATCAGGATCACCGGGAGGAACACCGCGTTGACGTAGGCCGAGGTGGACTCGAAGTTGGGGATGATGTGGGAGAAGGCCACACCCAGCGAGGCGAAGCAGACCACGCCGGTAGCCACGAACAGGATCAGCTCGCCCCAGTCCCGTGGCCAGCCCGTGCCGAAGAAGATCCGGCCCGCGACCACGATGATCGCGATCTGCAAGGCGGCGTTGGTGACCGCGTTACCGGCGATGGCGGATAGGTAGGAGGTCCCGGACATCGGCGTGCCGCGGATCCGCTTCAGCACGCCCTCCTCACGCAGGAAGGTCATGTTGTAGGACAGTGCGACGAACGTGGTTGACATCACGCTCATCCCGGCGATGCCCGGCACGAGCACATTGAGATCGTGCTGGTTGCCGTGCAGGATGGCGCCGAACAGGGCCAGGAACAACAGCGGCAGAAGGAAGTTGAAGAACGCGGCGCTGGGGTTGCGCCAGAACAGCCGGCGCTCCAGCCGGTATTGCCGCCAGGCCAGGACGGCGAAGGACCTAGTCATCGCCGTCGCTCTCGAGGGAGGTGAGCTCCAGATATACGTCCTCGAGCGTCGGCCGGGTGACAGTCAGCCCCTCCAGGCGCTCGCCGCGGGCCAGGGCGGCCTCGGTGAGCTCATGCAACAGCCGGGTGGGATCGTCGGTCCGGTGCTCGATCAGCTCGCCGCCGCCGTTGTGGTAGGCCACCAGATAGGACACCGCACCCTCGCCCGCCCCGAGCTCGGAAGGGGAGCCCTCGACCGCGATCCGCCCGTCCTTGATGATGGCCACGCGGTCGGCCAGGGACTGGGCCTCGTCCAGATAGTGCGTGGTCAGCAGGACCGTCTTGCCCAGGCGCTTCAACGAGCCGATGGTCTCCCAGGCCGTGCGTCGGGCCGCCGGATCAAAGCCCGTGGTCGGCTCGTCCAGGAAGATGAGCTCCGGATCACCCACCAGGGCCAGGGCCAGATCGAGCCGCCGCTTCTGACCCCCGGACAGGGTGCGGACCATGGCCTGCTCCTTACCCTCAAGGCCGGTGAGCTGGATGACCTCCTCGACGTCACGGGGGTGGGGGTACATCGCGCCGAAGTGGGCGATCGCCTCGCGGACCCGGATGTGCCGGTACAGGCCGGTGGTCTGGAGCACGATCCCGATGCGGGCCCGCAGCTCCGGCGAGCGCTGGCCGGGATCGAAGCCCAGCACGCTGATCTCACCCGCGGTTCGCTTGCGGTAGCCCTCCAGGATCTCCACCGTGGTGGTCTTGCCCGCCCCATTGGGACCCAGCAGGCCGAAGATCTCTCCCCGCCGGACATCGAAGTCGATCCCGCGGACCGCGGCGAAAGATTGGTAGGTCTTGCGCAGGCCGCGCACGTGAATAGCCAGGTCGGACACAGGCCGATGATGCCAACGTTAGAGTCCGTGAGCGGGGTCCCCCCGGTGCGCTGCGCCTGTATCGATATCGGCTCGAATACCACCCGCCTCCTGGTGGCGGATCGGATCGACGCGCGCCTGGAGCGGATCTACGAGCAGCGCGTGTTCACCCACATCGGCCGCGATGTGCGCGGCGCGGGCCGGCTCAGCGAGAGCAAGAGCCGCGAGGTCTGTGAGGTCGTCTCGGGGATGCTGGCTCGGGCCCAGGAGCTCGGGGCCGAGCAGGTGAGGGGGGTGGCCACCGCGGCGATCCGCCAGGCGGCGAACGGTCCGTCCCTGGTGGCGGAGGTGCGGGCGGCCTGCGGGGTGGAGATCGAGATCCTGTCGCCGGAGGAGGAGGCCCGGCTGGCCTTTGCCGGGGCGGCGCGCACACTGGACCGTGTACCGGAGGGCGACCTGGGCGTGGTCGACGTGGGGGGCGGGTCGTCCGAGCTGGTGGTGGGGGCGTTCCCGGACCAGGTGTCCTGGTTTGCCTCGTTCGGGCTGGGATCCAGCGAGCTGGCCCACGCCTGCCTGGTTTCGGATCCTCCGTCGGAGGATGAGATCTCCGACGCCCGGAGCAGGGTGACCAACGCGTTCAACGGGCTGACCGCGCCGCAGCCGGTTGAGGCGGTGGCCGTGGGGGGCAGCGCCACGTCGCTCAGTCGGCTGGCCGGAGCGCTGCTGGACGCCGACGCGTTTAGCCGCTCGCTGGCGCTGCTGGCCGAACGCCCGGCCCAGGAGGTGGCGCATCAGTTCGGCCTGGAGGTCGAGCGGGTGCGGCTGCTGCCCGCCGGGCTGCTCATCCTTCAGGCGGCCTCGCAGTGCCTCGGCTCGCCGCTGAGGGTGGCCAACGGCGGACTGCGCGAGGGTGTGCTGCTGGAGCGCTGCCATGGCTAACCCACCACCATTTCCGCCCCGCGAAGCCATCGCAGAGATGCGGCTTCGGGTGCCGACCCGGGGAAACCGGCGCCTGGAGCGGCTGCTGGACGCGGTCAACCACGACCCAGAGGTGAAGGCCTGGTGGCACGTGTCGGCGGTCAACGCCTCCCGGCGGCTGGGCATGAGCGATCACAGCTGGGTGCACATCCAGATCGTGCTGAACATCGCTCTGCGCCTGTCTCGCCTGCTGTTCCGCCGGGGCGTTGCCCCCAGCCTGGCAACGGATTACGGGATGACCGAGCACGACGCCGAGGTGGTGATCGCCGCCGGCTGCCTCCTGCACTGCGTCGGGATGTCGATTCACCGCACCGACCACGAGCGGTTCAGCCTGTTCCTGGCCGCCGACAAGCTTCCCCAGCTGCTCGCGGACGTGTACGACGAGCCCGAGCGCACGATCGTCGCCTCCGAGGCGCTGCACGCGATCATCGGCCACCGCCGCCTGGGTGAGCCATTCACCGTGGAGGCCGGCATCGTGCGGGTGGCGGATGCGCTGGACATGGCCCGCGGCCGCTCACGGATTCCGTTCGAAGCCGGTCACCAGAACATCCATTCCCTGTCGGCCTATGCGATCGAGGAGGTCAAGATCTTGCCCGGGCGGGAGCACGCGGTGCGGGTGGAGATCTCGATGTCCAACAGCGCCGGCATCTTCCAGGTGGACGAGCTGCTAGCCACCAAGCTCCGCGGATCCGGTCTGGAGGAGCACATCGAAGTGATCGCCCGGATCGAGGCCGAACACGAGCAGCGGCTGATCCCGGTGTTCCGGATCTAGGGGATATTCAGCCCTAGCGCCAACTGCCCGCCCGAGCACCAGGCGTTGTCGGGCACGTTCTGGCACGGGTTGGGCATCGACGGCTGTGAGTCTGCCGTGGACCAGGGCGCCAGCGACACGACAGTCTGCTGTGGGTAGTTATCAACCGGCGGCCCGGCGGGCGGGGCGGGACACTGCCCGGCCAGGCCAGATGCGCACACCAGCTCGCCGGCCAGGGGCCCGCTGTCGCCCACGCCCGGCAGGTTGCATGGCTGCCCGTCCACCGTCTGGATCGCCGCCGGATCAGAGGTCAGCGATCCTTTCGTGTCGGTGTTGCCGTAGAAGCAGTTGCGCGGATTCGGCGCCGCCGGCTGGCTGGCCAGGTCGCCGTTGGTGGGATTGCCGAAGCTGCCGTTGTCGTGGAGGACGTTGTCGTAGACCTGGTTGCCCTCGGCGATGAAGTAGCAGAACGGGGCCGAGCCTCCTGGACCCACCGAGTTCTGGCAGGTGGCTGCGCCGCTGGAGGGTGGGGTCTCGGTATCTGGGTAATCGTGAACCACGATTCCCCACGCGCCCTGATTGTGCACGGTGTTGTTGCGCACGATGTCGAACTTCCCGCCGGAGATCTCTATCCCGGACCCCACTGGCGCGGCGCTGGCGATCCCGGCTCCCGGCACGTTGGGGTTGTTGTTGTCGTGGACGTCGTTGCCCTGGATCGTCATGCACGGCGTCTGGGTGCCGGGGCAGGCGCCGTTCTGCGGCGGCGGGGCATCGTCGTTGTTCAGCGAGTTGGGGACGATGCCCGAGCGGTTGTTGTCCCAGCGTGAGTTCTGGATGATCAGCTTGCCGCCGGCGTTGCTGCCCGAGTAGCCGAGGGCGCTGTTCTCCGCCCACACGTCGTTGAGGGCCACGTCGCACTGCTGCTGGCAGGCGCCGACGTAATAGGACGAGTCGTTCATGTTGCTCGCGTACGCGTGGTTGATCGATGACTGCACGCTGGGGTCGCCGGCGTTGGAGGAGAAGATCCCGTAGGCGGCCTGGAACGGGTCGGCCGGGTTGTAGTAGGTAGTAGTGCCGGTGATGTAGTTGCCCCAGTAGGCGCCCATGCCGATCTGGCCGCTCCGGTCGCCGCCGTTCCACCAGATCTCATTGCCGCCGTTGCCGTAGTGGTCGGCCAGGAAGTTGCAGACCGTGAGGTTCTCGATCCACGTCCCGCTGGCTTTCCACACATCGATCCCATTGCGACCGGTGGTCTCGTTCTGATCGACCTGCTTGTCCGAGCAAGGAGTCGCCGCGCTGCTCAGGGTTCCGTCAATGATCGTCTGGTTGCGGTCCAGGCCGCGGATGTGGATGCCGGTCTTGGTCTGGTCGACGTAGACGCCGTCACCTTGCGCGCCGGCCTCGTGGTAGTCGCCGGGCCACACCAGCACGCCCCAATCTGTGGCCGGGTTGTACGCGTTGACCGCGCCCTGGACGGTGGAGTAGGCGGTGCCGGGGCAGGTTCCGATACCCGGCGTGGGACAGACCAGGAGGACGTTCGTGCCCTGCGCGGACGCCCCGGCCGGAGCGAGTGCAGTGATGACAGACAAAGCCATCACCGACAGCAGCAGGCGGCGAAGCCGCTTGGCACCTCCCGGGCCCATGCGAGGCAGGTTTATATTCGCATCGCGCCGCCGACGCAAGAATGAAAAACGGGCAAATCACTGCTTGCCATCCCGGACTCGCCGCGCTTTGCGCGAGGAGTCCGGGAATGGCAATTCAGCTCGCCAAGCCCCTAGAAAAGCCTTCCGTAGCCCTAATGCCCCCGGTTGGCCCTGAGGCAGGACCGCAGGGCCCTGCGGTCCTGGTGGAGCTGATGCTCGTGGGAGCGCCGCGTCCTGCGGTCGCTGCGCCACTGGGCCAGGTCCGCCTTGAGCTTGGTCTTGTCAGCCGCCACGGCCGCCGAATCGCCGGCGGCGCGATCCTTGCGCAGCTGGCTGCGGTCGGCCTTGATCGCGTCCCGATCCGCCTTCAACTTGGTGCGGTCGGCGTGAAGCGCCGCACGGTCCGCCTTGACCGAGGCCTGCTGGGACGCGCAGGCTGCGGGGGCGGCCACCGCCGGCGCGGCAGCCGGAGCGAGGACCCCGGCCGCTGCTGTGGCGGCGATGAGATGTTTGATTGTTAGCATGGCTCTAAGAACAGCTGACGGGCGCTGAAGTAGCGGTGGACTCCTATCGCCCCCGCCGGCGACGGGAGTCCAGCGCGTAGAACTGCTAGTGCCGCGGCGCGTGAGCCCTGCCGCAGCCCCGGAGCGCCCGCCGGTCAGCCGCCTACCAGCCCCCGCGCCAATCCACGTTGGCCGCGCGGCGCTTCTCGGCCAAGAGCTTGGAGTGTTTGCGCTTCTCCAGCCGTCCCTGGATGATCGAGAACACCACGGCCACCGTGGGGAAGAACGCGATCACGATGTACATCGCGTAGGTGATGGTCCGGTCGCTGGTCTGGCCGTAGAAGCCCTCGCCGGCGTGGGCGGTGGCCAGGGCCTGAGGCGCCAGCACGAGCAGCGCAACCCCGGTGAGGAGCAGCGTGCGAATGATGTTGGTGCGACGCATGCGGCGAGATTCTACGCCGCTTCGGCCGCGCGTTTCTCGCCCTCGCGCAGCGACTCGAGCGCGGCCAGCAGCGCCGGGTTGTATTCACTGGCCTGCGCGACGATTCCCAGATGGCGGATCGGCGCCTCGAACACCCGGGCCGAGGCGGCGGCCGCCAGCTCCCTCTGCTTGGGCACGGGCACCGCGTCGTCGCGAGTGGTGATGACCACGGCCACCGGCACCTCGACCGACCCTAGCCAGGGGCGTGAGTCGAAGCGTCCCAGCTCACGCCCGGCTTCGGCCAGATCGCTGGCCGAGTGGCGCATCATCTCGGAGTGCAGCCACGCGGTCTGCTGGCTGTTGGGCAGGCCGACTCGCTTGAAACCCCAGCGCCAGCTGGCCCGGGGAGCCAGCGCCAGCGTCATCCCCAGCAGCGCCATGGCTCGCCATACCCGTCGGGTCTGGGGATCCTGCCAGTGCTGTGCGGTGCCGCTGAGCACCAGCCCGGACATCACGTCCGGGTGGTCGCGGGCCAGCAGCTGTCCGATCGCACCGCCCATCGAGTAGCCGACGACCAGCGCCGGCGCCAGATCCAGCTGCGCGAGCACCGCGGCCGCATCGTGAGCGCAGTCGGCGAGCTGGAAGCGCTCCAGGGGTCGCAGCCCCCGGCCGTGCCCGCGATGGTCGATGGCCAGGACCCGGTAGCCGGCGTGGAATAGATCGCCATAGGCCCCGCACCAGTTCAGGTCGGCGCTGGCCATCCACCCGTGCAGCAGCATGACCACCGGTCCGTCCCGGCCGGTGTCACGCAGGAAGAACTCGCCCCGGCCCGGGACCCGGACGGTGCGGGCCGGAGGCATGTCGAACGGGGGTTCGGGCGACCACGGCATGCCTCGATCGTACCCTCCTACCATGCTCGGGGATGGCTGTGGTGATCGCATCAGACCTGGGCAAGGACATGGCCGGCGAGCCGCTGTTGCGGGGCATCTCGTTCAAGCTCGAGCGGCGCGACCGGATGACCCTGTCGGGCCGTAACGGCGCCGGCAAGACCACCCTGCTGCGGATGTTGGCCGGCGAGGCGTCGGTGGACTCCGGCGAGCTGGTGTTGGGCAAGGGAATCAAGATCTCCCTGCACGACCAGCGACCGCCGCGCCGCCGCGATCTCACCCTGCGTGACTACGTGCTGTCTGGCGCGCGTGAGCTGGTGGCCATCGAGGAGCAGCTGGACGCGCTGGAGCAGGCCATGGCCGGCGGGGCCCACGACGAGGCGACGCTGACCCGCTACGCCGAGGCCCAGGCCCGCCTCGAACACGCGGGCGGCTACGACTGGCGCCAGCGCGCCCTGGCCACGCTTCACGGCCTGGGCTTCCGGGACGGCCAGATACTCGACCGCCCGCTGGAGTCCTTCTCGGGTGGGGAGCTGACCCGCGCTTCGCTAGGGCGCGCCCTGGCCGGAGCTCCCGACCTCCTACTCCTCGACGAGCCGACCAACCATCTCGACATCGAGTCACTGGAGTGGCTCGAGCAGCATCTGGTGGCGCTCGACGCCGCCGTGGTGCTGGTGGCCCACGACCGCTGGTTCCTGGAGGCGGTGGGGACATCCGTGCTGGAGCTCGAAGGCGGCCGCGGAAAGTGGTTCCCCGGCTCCTGGCACAGCTGGCGGAAGGAGAAGGCCAGCCGCGAGCTCGCGCTGGGTCGGGCGATCGAGCGCCAGGAGGCGGAGATCGCCCGCTTGGAACGGTTCGTCACCCGGTTTCGCGCGGGTACGCGAGCCCGCCAGGCCCAGTCGCGGGTCAAGCAGCTGTCAAAGCTGGAACGAGTCTCCCGCGACCCGACGGATGGGCGGGCGCTGGAGTTCTCCTTCCAGGCGCCGGAACGCAGCGGACGCGTGGTGTTCGAGCTCGAGCAGGCACGTATCGCCATCGGCGAGCGAGTCCTGCTCGAAGATGCCGAGCTGTGGCTGGAGCGGGGCGAGCACGTGTCTCTGGTCGGCCCCAACGGCGCCGGGAAGACCACGCTGGTCGAGACGCTGATCGGTCAGCGAGAGTTGACCGCGGGCAAGCGGCGCACCGGCCATAACGTGAAGATCGGGTTCCTGAGCCAGCACGCCGACGACCTGGAGGCTCAAAGCGCCCGGACGGTGCTCGAAGCCACGCAGCGGGCCACGGGACTGACGCCAGGCAAAGCCCGTGCGCTGCTGGGGCGGTTCATGTTCTCCGGCCAGGAAGCGGAGAAGCCGTTGGAGGTCCTGTCGGGCGGGGAGCGCCGCCGGCTGTCGCTGGCCATCCTGGTCAGCGGTGGGTCCAACGTGCTCATCCTGGATGAGCCGACCAACCACCTGGACCTGGAGAGTCGTGAGGCGCTCGAGCAGGCGTTGGGCGAATTCAAGGGCTCGCTGCTGCTGATCTCCCACGACCGGGCCCTGCTCGACGCGGTGGGAAGCCGCACCGTGGCGGTCGAGGACCATGGGCTGCGCAGCTACGTGGGTGGCTGGCCCGAGTACGTTCGGGCGCGCCAGGAACGGAGCGCAATCGCCACCTCGAAGACCGCGACCCCGAAGAAGCCCCGTCAGCCCAAGCGACCCCCGGTGGCCCAGAACGGCCGGCGGGAGAAGCTCGAGCGGGATATCGAGGTGGCCGAGGCGGCGCTGGCTGCGGTTGAGGACGAGCTGGCCGAGCCGGCCGCCTGGGACGGTCCCGACGCCACGGCGCGCTCGAGCGCCCGTCACGAGCAGGCGAAGCGCACAGTCGAGGCTCTGTACGAGAAGTGGGAGAAGGTCGCCGGCTAGGGTGGCTTTGGCGGCGCCGAAAGCCTGGCGCCGAGCCTTCAGCAGCGCGCCGGGCGTCGGATCTCGTCACACTTCCCTGGACGGGGTCGTAACGGCCCATCGCCGGCCGCCAACTTTTTCACTCGTGTTCAAGCGCAGATCTCCTTGGCTGGTCGTAGTGCTCGGCCTCGTGGTGGGCGGCCTGGCCACTGCCGTCGCGGCCCGTCTGGTACCCGGGCGGGTGTCGATCGCCGCCCACCTCACCGTGAACGGCCGTCACCTGATGCCGCCCGGCCGGCTGGTGACGCTGGGCCAGTTCCCCACCGGCGGGGCGATGACGCCGGATGGCCGCTTCTACTGGACGGTGTCGACCGGCCGGGCGTTCAACGACGTCCGGATCGTGTCGGTGGCGGCCAAGCACCCGCACGTGGTTCAGGTGTTGCCGGTCCCCGGAGCTTCCGGCGGGATCGCCGTCGACCCGACCAAGCCGCTGGTGTACGTGTCCGGCCTGCCGGACTCGAGCAACGCCGACGAGAAGCGGCCCGGCGTGCCCGGCGGTCAGGGCGACGTCATCCACGTGTTCCGCTACGACAAGCGGCGCGGGCGGGCGCGGGAGGTGGGCACGATCCCGGTTCCACCGCCCGCCTCGGCTCCAACCCCGGAGAATTTCCCACCCAAGACCTCAGGCCGCGAATCCTGGCCCGACCGCCTGGCCATCTCCTCCGACGGCCACACGCTGCTCGTCCCGCTGAACCTGGCTGACGCGGCAGCAGTGGTCAACACCTCCAGCAAGGCCGTGCAATACGTGAGCACGGGTGCGTTCCCCTACGGGGCGGCGATCCTGCCCGGCAACAAGCTCGGCCTGGTGTCCAACGAGGGCCCGGGCACGGTGTCCGTCGTCGATCTGACCGCGGCCTCGAAGGTCAAGGACATCCAGGTCGCGGCCAACATCTCGCACCCGGAGGCGATCGCCGTCGACGCCCGCCGTCACCGGGCCTACGTGGCGGTGGCCAACGAGGACCAGATCGCGGTGATCGACACCTCGAGCATGTCGTTCGAGAAGTCGGTATCGACCGAGCTGCCTCAGGGCCCGGGCGCCTCTCCGATCGCCCTGGCCGTCTCCGCCGATGGCCAGCGGCTGTTCGTCGCGCTGTCCGCGGCCGACCAGGTGGCGGCCTACGCGCTGCCCACATTCCGGCTGCTGGGCCGGGTTCCCACCGCCGAGTATCCGGCCGACGTACAGGCCACCCGGAAGCGGCTGCTGTGGATCGCGGCCAAGGGCTTCGGCTCGGGCGCCAACCCCAACGGGCCCAATCCGTTCACCACCAGCGACAACAACCTGCTCCAGCACCCCGGCTCGGCCGTGTTGACCAACGGGCGGGCGGGGATCCTGCCCTACCCGAGCCTCCGCCAGCTGAGCAACGACGGGCGGGTCGCCCAGCGCCAGCTGCAACCGGCCAACTACGAGTTCGCTCCCCCGGCGACGCCGTTGCGGCCCAACGGCCCGATCAAGCACGTGTTCTACATTGTGCGGGAGAACCGGACCTACGACCAGGTGCTGGGCGACGATCCCCGCGGCGACGCCGATCCCCAGCTCACGCTGTTCGGCCAGAAGATCACGCCCAACTTCCACGCTCTGGTCCGTCGCTTCCCGCTGCTCGACCACGTATACGCCAACTCGGAGGCGTCAATCGACGGCCACTTCTGGACCAGCGCCGCCGCAGTGTCCGACTACGTGCACAAGAACTGGGAGGAGAACTACGCGGGCCGCAACCGGCCCTACGACTTCGGCGTGTACTCGATCACCTGGCCCGGCACGGGATTCCTGTTCGACCGGGCCCAGCAGCAGGGCATCTCGTACTTCAACTTTGGCGAGGCAATCGCCGGCACGGTGCCGCTGACCGCCCTGGACAAGGACAACACGCAGGCTCAGACCAATCTGGTCAACCAGAAGTTCGCCAACTCCGATCTCGGCGAGGCCGCCCTGGCCCCTGGGGCCTGCTACCCCAACGACGCGTCGATCGGTACCGACGCGATCAACCAGCGGGAGACCTACGACTCGTCGGTGCCCTCGGGAGCTTCGGCTCTGTCCGAGTCACGCTTCACCTGCTTCCAGCAGCGCTTCCAGCAGTGGCAGCTCACCGGCTCGGTGCCCTCGTTCGTGTACATGGTCCTGCCCAGCGACCACACCAGCGGGGTGAGCCCGGGCGCCCGGTCTCCCCGCTCGATGGTGGCCGAGAACGACTACGGCCTGGGGCAGATCGTCGACACCATCTCCCACTCCTCGATCTGGTCCTCCTCGGCCATCTTCGTGATCGAGGACGACTCGCAGGACGGCGCCGATCACGTGGACGCGCACCGGATGCCGGGCGCCGTGTTCAGCCCCTACACCAAGCCGGGCGCGGTGATCCACACCCGCTACGACATGCTGTCGTTCATCCGCTCGATGGAGCTGATCCTGGGCATGCGCCCGCTGTCTTTCGCCGACGCGATGGCCACGCCGATGTACGACGCGTTCCAGCCCACCCCGGCCAACGGCGCGCCCTTCAACGCGCTCTCGCCCACCTACCCGCTGCTGGAACGAAACCCCAACAGCGCCTATGACCGCGCGGTGTCACGCGGGTACCGGTGGAACCTGCCCGACCAAATCACGCAGGATAAGTTCGACCGGATCCTGTGGCACGCGGTGCACGGGCTGCGCTCGGCTCCGCCCCCTCCCGGGCCGAACGCCGCGCGCGGCCAGTAAGGCCCGTGTCAGGGCGTACCATCAGCTAAGCCATGTCGCTGGCCACGGTTCGCAACATCGCCATCATCCTGCTAATCGCCGCGGCGGTGGCGTTCATCCCTGGCGGGGGCACGGCCTCCACCGTGGCGCTGCAGGCGGCATCGCTGTTGTTCCTCGCCGTGCTCGGCTGGTTCGCCATGCTCATGTATCGCCAGCACCGGTCCAGCCTGTACTCGCTGGGCGACCGCCGGCGCGCGATCGGGTATGCCGCGCTGGCCGTGGCCACGCTGACTTTGAGCGGGACCCACCGGCTGTGGAACACCAGCGCCGGATCCGTAGTCTGGCTGGTGCTGATGGGCGCGTCTATCTACGCGGTGGTCGCGATCGTCTGGGCGGCGCGCAAGTACTAGACGGGAGTCGGTTCGCGCACTGGCGCCAGCTCGACGGGGATCCCGTTGAGCACGGCGTTGCCGGACAGCGCGTCGACCAGCAGCTCGTCGGCCACCAGGTTGCTGTTGGTTCCCGGGTGGACGGAGGCCACACGCTGAACCGTTCCGGCCACGTCGTGGCCCCAGCCGTGGGGAAGGCTCACCACTCCAGGCATGATCGCGTCGGTGACTTCGACCTGGGCCACAATCGAGCCGGTGCGCGAGCGCAGCTCCGCCGGATCGCCGTCGGTCAGTTCATAGCGGGCCGCGTCATCGGGGTGGACGTGGAGGGTGCAGCGGGGCTTGCCCTTGACCAGGACCTCGAGGTTGTGCATCCACGAGTTGTTGGAGCGCAGGTGGCGCCGGCCGACCAGCACCAGGTCGCCGCCCAGATGGTTCTGCAGCGAGGTGCGCAGGCGCTCGACGTCGGCCACCAGCGGCGCCGGCGCCAGCTCGATCTTCCCGCTGGCCGTGCGCAGCGCGTCGGGCAGCCGCGGTCGCAGCGCCCCCAGATCGATCCCGTGCGGCGCGGCCTCGAGGTCGGCCAGGCTGAGCCCGTAGGGGCCGGCTCGGAGCATCAGATCCAGTAGCCGCTCCGGCCCGAGTCGGGGCTCGAGCTCGGCCAGCACCTCGTTGGTGTCCCGTCCGGCCAGCGGGGACTCGGGCGTCTTGGTCTCCCGCTCGACGGCGGCTCGCGCGACCTGCTCGTCGAGGGCCGCGACGTCGGTATCCGGTCCCAATCCCGCGGCCAGCCCGGTGAGCCGCAGCAACGTCACCCACTCGTCTGGGACGTCGGGATCGGGTTCGAGCACGGGCGGCGAGTAGTGGGCCACGTTGCGGATCGCGAACAGGTACAGCGCCTGGTCGTAGTGGGAGCGGCGTAGGGGGGACGGGGCGGGCAGGATCACGTCCGCGTGGCGCGTGGTCTCGTTGACGTAGATGTCGAGACTGACCATGAACTCGAGCTGGTCCAGCGCCGCATCGAGCCGCCCGCTGTTCGGAGTCGACACGACAGGGTTACCGCCCATCGTGATCAAGGCCCGGACCTGGCCCTCGCCCGGCGTGTCGATCTCCTCGGCCAGGCAGGCGGCCGGGAGCTCACCGAAGATCTCATCCAGTCCGCGCACCCGGCTCTGCCAGCGCCCGAACCGGGCGCCGCGGCCGCGGCCCGGGGCTCCCGCGGCGTTGGAGTGGCCGGCCGCGCCCAGGGGGAGCATGGCCCCGCCCTCACGGTCGAGATTCCCGGACAGGAAGTTGAGGACATCCACGAGCCAGCTGGTCAGCGTCCCGAACTCCTGGGTGCAGGTGCCGATCCGGCCGTACACCGCGGCCCGCGGTGCGGCCGCCAGCTCGCGGGCGATGCGGCGGATCTCGCCCGGCTCGATCCCGCATATGGCTGCGCTCGCCTCGGGCGTGAAGGTCCGGGCCAGGGCGCGGATCTCAGCCTGGCCCGTGGCCAGCTCCGCCAGCCGCGGCTGGGGCCGGACTAGCTCCTCCTGGAACAGGACGTGGACGAGCGCGAACAGGAAATGGGCATCGGTTCCGGGACGGATGAAGTGGTGCTCGTCGGCCTCCTCGGCCGTCCGGGTCCGGCGCGGATCGAGCACCACCAGCTTGCCGCCTCGCGCCCGCATCGCCCGCAGGCGTCCCCGGATGTCCGGCGCGGTCATGAGGCTCCCATTGGACTGCAGCGGGTTAGCTCCCAGCATGAGCAGATGGTCGGTGCGGTCCACGTCGGGCACCGGGACCGTGGTGCCGGTGCCGAACATCAGCGCCGCGGCCATCTGTTTGGGGTACTGGTCGACGGTGCTGGCCGAGTACAGGTTGCGGCTGCCCAGCCCCCGCAGCAGCACCCGGTTGTAGAGCAGGTTCGACAGGTTGTGCGCGTTGGGATTGCCGACGTAGACCCCCACCGCGTTGCGGTCCTCGGCCAGAATCGGGGTCAGGCGCCGGTCGATGAGCGCGAACGCCTCGTCCCAGCTCGCCGGCTCGAAGCCGCCGTCGGCCCGACGGATCAGAGGCGTGCAGACCCGGTCCGGATCGGAGTGCAGCTCTTTCAGGGCGTAGCCCTTGGGGCAGATGAAGCCCCGGCTGAACACGTCCTCGCGGTCCCCCCGGATCGAGATGACCTCCTCACCGTCCAGCTTCAGCTCCAGCCCACACGTCGCCTCGCACAGCGGGCAGGTGCGATAGGCGATCCGTTCCCGATGGCCGTTCGCGGACATGACGGTGCGTTGAGGTTACTGTTCGCGGGCGGTCGCCTGCGACTACCTGGCAGGTAAAGCAAGCAAAGGAGATGGCGATGCCCATGCGCCGCAAGCTGGTCGTCGAATTCATCGGGACGTTCTTCCTGGTCTTCACGGTCTGTACCGCGACCCACCCCGGCACCGGGGCGGGTGTTCTTGCCCCGCTGGCGATCGGCGCGGTGCTGATGGTGATGGTGTTCGCCGGCGGCCACGTCTCCGGCGGCCACTACAACCCGGCCGTCAGCACCGCCGTCCTGCTGCGGGGCAAGATGGCGGCGAACGAATGGGGCCCGTATGTGGTCACGCAGTTGGTGGCGGGCGTTCTGGCGGCCCTGCTGGCTCGGGGCGTCGTCGGTCACAGCAGCGCCGGTCCCACTCCGGGCGTGGGCAAGATGCTGATCGCCGAGCTGGTGTTCACGTTTGCGCTGGCCTGGGTGGTGCTCAACGTGGCGACCGCGCGCGGGACTGAGGGGAACTCGTTCTATGGCCTGGCCATCGGCTTCACCGTCGCTGCCGGGGCGTTCGCCGTCGGCGGCGTGTCCGGAGGAGCGTTCAACCCGG
>DATKRM010000171.1:0-3524 GCA_035532195.1 Solirubrobacteraceae bacterium | reverse complement strand
GCCCAGGCGCGCGAACAGGCTGCCATGAGCAGCAACGTGGCACACGCGGCCCGCATGTTCGGGGATCGCTTCCCGGTGGCCCGCCGCCAGTGGCCGACCCGGGCCGCCGGCCTGGCGCTGATCGCGCTGATGCTGTTCTACCTGCCCTGGATGGTCACCCACCTGCCGCCGCACCGGCAGTGGTTGACCTGGCCGTTCGCCGCGGCCAGCCTCCTGTCCGCCACCTGCCTGACCATGTCGGTGATCAACGGCTGGTCCAGTCGAATCACGCCCCCCCGGCCGCTGCGGGGCAACGATGTGGCCACCGTGGCCGTCTTGATCCCCACGTTCGGCGAGCCGATCCCCATGGTGCTGCGGACTGTGTTGAGCGTGCTGGCCCAGGACTACCCGGCCGAACGCCGGATAGTCGTGGTCTCCGACGACGGCCACAACCCCGAACTGGCGAAGGCACTCGACGGCCTGGGGGTGCACTACCACGAGCCCCCGGATCGCTGGGCGCCGCCGCGCAACGGCGCCCCCAAGTCGGGGAACCTGAACTCGGCGCTGGAGATGGTGACCCAGCGCTACCCCCACGTGGCCTATATCGAGACCCGGGACGCCGACGACGAGGTCGGCTCGCTGGGCTTTCTGCGCCAGACCGTGGGTCAGCTCGAGGCCGATCCGGGCCTGGCCTTCGTGCAGACGGTCAAGGAGGCCCAGGTGGCGGCCGGCGATCCGTTCGGCAACTTCGATGGCCAGTTCTACCGCAGCCAGATGTTGGCCCGGAACGCCACCAACTCGGTGTTCCCCTGCGGGTCGGGGCTGGTGTGGCGACGCTCGGCGCTGGAGAGCATGGGCGGCTTTCCCACGTGGAACCTGGTGGAAGACTTCCAGTCCGGGGTTGAGGCTCTGCGCCGCGGTTGGCGGGGCTGCTATCTGACGATCGTGGGCGCGGTCGGCCAGCACAGCCCCGAGGACATCCCCAACGTCAACAAGCAGCGCGGCACCTGGGCCATCGACACGGTGCGGCTGATGGTCTGGGGCCAGACTCGAGGCCTCACCCTGCGCCAGCGCCTGGCCTTCCTGGAGACACTGTTCTTCTACGCGCACTCGTTCACCGTGCTGGTGTACGTGCCGGTGACCGCGCTGGCGTTCCTGGGGATCCTCCCGCTGACCGGTTCGCCGCTGTCCGTCTTGGAGCACCTGATGCCCTACGCCCTGGCCGCCGAGCTCCGGTTCCTGCTGCTAAACCGTCCGTTCGGCGACCGGCGCCGGCGCCAGCGGCACCCGCTGCGGGCGCTGTGGCGGGTCAAGGTGATGTGGATCGGGCTGGCCCCGGTATACATCGTTGGCTGCCTCAAGGCGCTGTTCGGCGGCCCCGGGCGCAAGCCGATCTACAAGGTCACCCGCAAGACCACGCTGAACGGCTGGTACTGGAAGGAGACCGTGCCGCAAGCAGTTTTGGCGGCGATAGTGCCGCTGGCCGCCGTGTTCGGGCTGGCCTTCGGGCTGTTGCCCTCGGTGCTGATCCTCATCTCGGCCGGCTACTGGGGAATCGTCCAGTCGGCCGCGTTGGGCTCGTTCGTGGCCCGGGGGTGGTTCGGAGCCTCGCCGATGGAACACCTGCGGTCGATCGAGCGCCGCCGCTCGCCGGCCGGGGACCCGTTGACGGCGCCCTAGGGCGGTCGCTACCCTCTCTCGCAGTGTCGTTTCTGCGTGACCTGCGACTTCTTCTCCTCCCCCTTCGGGGGGAATAGCGCGCCGGCGGCCGCATGTAGCCGCGTACCAGCCCGGGAAGAAGCAGGATCGAGACACAGAGAGGAAACGACATGGTGCATCCCGAGGACCCGAACCGAGTACAGATCTTCGACACCACGCTGCGTGATGGCGAGCAGTCGCCCGGCATCTCGCTGAACACCCAGGAGAAGCTCGAGATCGCCCAGCAGCTGGCCCGGCTGGGCGTGGACGTGATCGAGGCGGGCTTCCCCATCACCTCGCCGGGTGACTTCGAGGCGGTCCAGGCGATCTCGCGGCAGGTCGATGGCCCGGTGATCGCGGGGTTGGCGCGAACCCACGTGGCCGACATCGACGCCGCCTGGAACGCCGTGCGCGACGCCGGGCGTCCCCGGATTCACACGTTCATCTCCACCTCCGACATCCATATAGAGCACCAGCTCCAGACCACCCGTGAGGACGTCAAGGGCCAGGCCAGAGCGGCAGTGACCCACGCCAAGCAGTACACCGACGACGTGGAGTTCTCACCCATGGACGCGACTCGGGCCGACGTGGAGTTCACCGCCGAGGTGTGTCAGATCGCCATCGACGAGGGCGCCACCACGATCAACATTCCAGACACCGTGGGCTACACGATGCCCCACGAGTTCACGGCGTATCTGGAGCGTCTGTACGAGCTGACGCCCGGGCTGCGCGACGTGGTGCTGTCCGTCCACTGCCACGACGACCTGGGGCTGGCCGTGGCCAACTCGTTCGCCGGCCTGCTGGCTGGCGCGCGCCAGGTGGAGTGCGCTGTGAACGGGATTGGCGAGCGAGCGGGCAACGCCGCGCTGGAGGAGATCGTGATGCTCCTGCACACGCGCCAGAACGACGTGGGTTTGACCACCGGCGTGAACACCCGGGAGCTGGCCCGGACCTCCAGGATGGTGTCGCGGCTCGCCGGCTATCCGGTCCAGCCCAACAAGGCGGTGGTGGGCCGCAACGCGTTCGCCCACGAGTCGGGGATCCACCAGGACGGGGTTTTGAAGGAGCGGACGACCTACGAGATCATGGACGCGACCACCGTCGGCTTGGACGCCAACTCGATCGTGCTGGGCAAGCACTCGGGCCGTCACGCGCTCAGGCAGGCGCTGTCCGAGCTGGGCATCGAGCTGTCCGGGCAGGCGCTGAACACCGCGTTCAAGCGGTTCAAGGAGATCGCGGACAAGAAGAAGGTGGTCAGCGCGATGGACCTAGAGGCGCTGGTCACGGACGAGCTCCGCGAAGAGATCGCCGGCTTCACGCTCGAGTGGTTTGACGTAGAGGCCTCTTCACGGCGGGCGCCCCACGCCACGGTGGGCGTGCGCACGCCCGAGGGGGAGGAGGTGACCGGCTCGTTCACCGGGGACGGTCCCGTGGATGCGATCTTCCGCGCTATCAACGCCGCCACCGGCGTGGATGCCCGGTTACGGGAGTTCCGGGTGGACGCGGTGACCGGCGGCCAGGACGCCCTCGGCGAGACTTCGGTGGTGCTGGAGGTCGGCGGTGTGGTCGGTGCCGGCCAGGGCGTGTCTACCGACATCCTCGAGGCCGGCGCCCGGGCCTATATCCGGGCGCTGTCGAACGCCGTGCGGCGCCGGCTGATGTCCGAGTCGGAGGCCGGCCTGGAGCCGGCCGGGGCGACGGGGCCGTAGCGGCCGGTGACCCGGTGGGGACTTCTGTCATCCACCCCGCCCGCGCCCTCACATACAGACCCAGAAACGGTGTAATGTCACCGGGGTCGTGAGTGAGGGGGAGCTAACTCGGCGAGGCCTGCTCAAGGCCGGCGCCGC
>DATKRM010000170.1:0-4851 GCA_035532195.1 Solirubrobacteraceae bacterium | reverse complement strand
CCTCGCCCAGGGTGGCCACGGTGGGCACTAGCCCGGCTGACCCGACGATCGCATTGAGCACCAGGTCACACCCTGACTCGGCGACCAGTTGCACGATCCCCTCGGATCCGGCCAGCACCTCGCCGTCCGTCCAGACTTCCGACGTGCGGGCCGCCGCATCTGGGTCCGACAGCGCGATCCGGCGCACTCCGAGGCGCTCGGCCTGCTCCAGCAGCGGCTCCGACGCGCGGGCCGCGCTGAGCGCGACGACCTTCAACTCTCCGTGAGAGCGGTCGACCACATCGAGGGCCTGGACGCCGATCGACCCGGTCGATCCGAGGATGGCCAGGCGGCGGGGCACCGGGCGGATTCTAGGAGGCCCTCAGCCGCCTAAGTGATGACCGCGAACCACACGTAGTAGCCGGCCACGATCGTGAACAGGGCCGCGTCGGCGCGGTCCAGGGCCCCTCCATGAGGGCCGAACAGCGTCCCCGCGTCCTTGGCTCCAGCATCGCGCTTGATCACCGACTCGAACAGGTCCCCGATCGGCCCCAGGACGGCCACGGTGATTCCGAGCAGCAGCGCGTGGCCCTGGCTCATCCAGGTCTGCTGGAACAGGCCGGCGAAGATCACCGACAGGATCGCTACCAGCATGCCGATCAGCAAGCCCTCTACCGTCTTGTTCGGGCTGATCTGCGGGGCCAGGGGCCGTCGTCCGAACAGCCGGCCGCCGATATAGGCACCGGTGTCACCCAAGAAGGTGCCGATCAGCACGTCGATCATCACCCCGTCGCCATGCGGGAGCTGGCGCAGCAACACCGCGTGCGAGGCCGCAAGCCCGATCCAGTAGACGCCCAACAGGGTGGCGGCTATCGCCACGGTGGCGTTCCCGCGGCCTCTCGCCACCACTAACAGGAACAGCACCGGCACGGTGATCACCATGATCAGCAGCACGTCGAACTGGCCGCCGGTCTTGGCCAGCAGCGTCATCGCCAGCAGGGCGGCGAAGCCCACCGCGGGCAGCGGTCTCCAGCGCGCCAGCATCCGGTAGAGCTCGGCCAGGCAGACACAGCCCACCGCGACCATGAACAGCGCAAATGCCAGCCCGCCCACGTTGATGAATACCACGACGACGATCGCCGCTGGGATGGCCACCAGGATCCGGCCCCACAGGTCCGAACGAGGGCGGCGGCGACGCGGAGTGGGGGCTGCGGGCCGTCGAGGCGGCCGGCGCGTGGCGGCCATCAGCGGCCTCCGAACCTTCGCTGGCGGGCCGCGAACTCTTCCAGGCTCTGCTCGAAGGCCTGGCGTGAGAAGTCCGGCCACAGCTCGTCGCGGAACACCAACTCGGCATACGCGCTCTGCCAGAGCAGGTAGTTCGATAGACGCTGCTCGCCGCTGGTGCGGATGATCAGGTCGGGGTCGTGCATGTCCGGGGCATACAGATGGGCGCGAAATTCGTCCTCGGTATCTCCGGTAAACGTTCGCGCTGCATCGGCAATCTCCGCCCTGCCGCCGTAGTTGAACGCCACGAACAGCACGATCCGGCTGTTGTCCCGGGTCTCTCGCTCGGCCCAGGCCATCCGCTCGATCAGGTCGGGGGGAACCGGTTCGCTGCGCCGGCCGATGAACCGCATGCGGACGCCCTCGTCGTTCAGCTCCGGGGTTTCCAGGTCGATCCGGCGCCCGAACATCTCCATCAGCCCGCTCACCTCATCGGGCGAGCGGTTCCAGTTCTCGGTGGAGAACGAGTAGACAGTGAGCTCCTTGATGCCAAGGTCCACCGCGTCCCGCAGCCGGGCCTTGACCGTGTCCGCCCCGGCCTCGTGCCCGGCCACCGCCGGCAGCCCGCGGCGGGTCGCCCAGCGACCATTGCCGTCGGTGATAATCGCTACGTACCGGGCCCGCTTGCCCTCAGAGGAAGCGGGCAT
Organism: Solirubrobacteraceae bacterium; assembly: GCA_035532195.1. Taxonomy (GTDB): domain Bacteria; phylum Actinomycetota; class Thermoleophilia; order Solirubrobacterales; family Solirubrobacteraceae; genus Palsa-465. The sequence goes on along the minus strand of DATKRM010000170.1, from coordinate 2,941 downwards.
TACACCTCCAGGATCTCGGCTTCCTTGTGCTTGAGCAGCTCGTCGAGTTCCTTGACCCGGTTGTCTGTGACTTTCTGGAGCTCCACCTCGGCGCGGTGCTCATCATCGGATCCGGCCTCGCCCGCCTCCTTGAGCTCACGCAGGTGCTGCATCACGTCCCGCCGGACGTTTCGCACCGCAACGCGCCCCTCCTCGGCGATCTGCCGCACGACCTTGACCAGCTGCTTGCGTCGCTCCTCGGTCAGCTCGGGCACGCTGAGACGGATCAGGATGCCGTCATTGTTGGGATTGAGGCCGATGTCCGACTCCAGGATCGCCTTCTCGATCGTCTTGATCGAGCTCTTGTCGTAGGGCTGGATGGTCAGCAGACGAGGCTCGGGGGCTGAGATGGTGGACAGCTGCCTGAGCGGAGTCGAGGTCCCGTAGTAGTCGACCACGATCCGGTCAAGCAGCGCCGGCGTGGCGCGGCCGGTGCGCACCGATCCGAACTCGTGGTGGATCGTCTCGACCGACTTGCCCATCCGGTCGGCCGCATCCGCCAGAAGCTCGTCGATGAGTTCCGAATCACTCATGTCCTGACCAAAGTCCCCACGCGCTCCCCGGACACTACCTTGTCCAAATTGCGGCCGTCCGCCATGTTGAACACCACGATCGGCAGGTTGTTGTCCATGCACAGGGCGAAAGCGGTCGAGTCCATCACCCGCAGGCCGCGCGTCAGCGCCTCCTTATGCGTGATCTCCGGAATGAACTCGGCGGTCGAGTCCAGTGCCGGATCCGCGGTGTAGACCCCCTCCACGCGGTTCTTGGCCATCAGCACGACCTCGGCGCGGAGCTCGGCAGCCCGCAGCGCGGCCGCGGTGTCGGTGGTGAAGAACGGGTTGCCGGTTCCGGCGGCGAAGATCACCACGCGGCCCTTCTCCAGGTGCCGGATGGCCCGGCGCCGGATGTAGGGCTCGGCCACCTCCGAGATGGTGATCGCCGATTGCACGCGGGTGGCCACGTCCTCCTTCTCCAGCGCATCCTGGAGGGCCAGCGCGTTCAGCACCGTCGCCAGCATGCCCATGTAGTCGCCGGTGGCGCGGTCCATGCCGCGGGCCGTCGCGGCCAGGCCCCGGTAGATGTTGCCGCCGCCGACCACTACGGCGATCTCCACCCCGCGCTCGTGCACGGCGGCGATGTCGCGGGCGATGGCATGGATCCGGTCCGGGTCCGTCCCATAGGACAGCTCCCCCATCAGGGCCTCGCCCGACAGCTTCAGCAGCACGCGGCTGAACACCGGCGCGGGGGCTGAGGAGGCACTCACGACCGTGGTTCAGGCTTCACCGACCTGGAAACGGGCGAACCTGCGAATCACCACGTTCTCGCCGGTCTCCGAGGCCACCGATGCCCGGATCTCCTCGATCGTTTGCCCGCCGTAGGTCTCCTCCTTGACGTGCTTCTGCCTGAGCAGGACCACCTCGTCAAGCCACTTGTCCAGTTTGCCCTGCACGATCTTGTCACGCACGTTCTCCGGGCGGTCGGCGGCCTGTTCGTCGGCGATCCGCTCCTCCCGCTCGCGGTCGGCAGCCGAGACGTCGTCGTCAGACACGGCGAGAGTCTGCGGCACCGCAGCGACGTGTAGCGCCAGGTCACGGGCGAACTCGATGAACTTGTCCGTCCGCGCCACGAAGTCGGTCTCGCAGTCCACCTCGACCAGCACCCCGATCTTGTTGCCGGCGTGGATGTAGCTCTGCACCACGCCCTCACGCGCCTCGGCTCCAGCCCGCTTAGCCGCCTGGGCCTGGCCCTTGGATCGGAGGATCTCCACCGCCCGATCAGGATTCCCCGCGGACTCCTGCAGCGCCGCGCGGCAGTCCAGGATCCCCGCGCCCGTGCGCTCGCGCAGCGCCTTGACGTCGGCCGCGGAAACGGCGGTGCTCATGCTTGCTCCTCCTGGGTGGGCGGAGTGGCAGGTGCCTCGGGCTCCGGCTCCGGCGGCGCCGCCGGAGCTGACGGCTCCGACGCAGCCGCCGGCGCTGACGGCTGAGGCGGAGAGGGCGCGTCCGCGCCTGAGGCACTCGCGCCCGAGGCAGGGCGGGCTTCGGTCGGCTGGGAAGCGCGCGGTGCCTCAGGCGCGGGCGCGGGCCCAGCCGCCTGAGGCGCGGCCGGAGCCGCCCCCTCAGGCGCGGGCGCGGCTGCAGCGGCCTCCGCAGCCGCAGCCGCCTCGGCGGCCGCCGCAGCTTCGGCGGCCTCGCGCTCTTCAGCCTCGCGGCGGGCCTGTTCCTCCGCCTCCCTGCGGGCCTGTTCCTCTGCCTCCCGCTTCTCCCGCTCGATCCGGGCCCGCTCCTCCTGGGCCAGGTAAGCGCCATGGGCCTCGGCCACGGTGTCGCCGATGGCGTGGGTCACGGCCGCGCACGAGCGGATGGCGTCGTCGTTGCCGGGGATCACGAAGTCGATCCCGTCCGGGTCGCAGTTGGTGTCGACCAGCCCGATGAGGGGGATCCGCAACCGCTGAGCCTCGCGGACCGCGATGGCTTCCGTCTTCAGGTCGATTACGAACACGGCGTTGGGCACGCGTTCCATGTGCTTGACGCCCCCGAGATTGGCCCGCAGCTTCTCGAGGTCCGCCTGAGCGGCGATCCGCTCCCGAGTGGGCAGCAGCTGAAGCTGTCCTTCCGTCTCGTAGCGCTCCAGGTCGTGCAGCCGCTTGATGCGCAGCGAGATGGTCTGGAAGTTGGTCAGCAGGCCACCCAGCCAGCGATTGTTGACGTATGGCATGCCGGCCCGCTCTGCCACCTCGGCGACCACGTCGCGGGCCTGCTTCTTGGTCCCCACGAACAGGAGCGTGCCGCCGCGGCGGGCCAGCTCGGCGGAGAAGTTCTGCGCCGCTTCCAGCAACTCTTCGGTCTGGAGGAGGTCGATGATGTAGATGCCGTCCCGCTCGCCATGGATGAAGCGGCGC
>DATKRM010000169.1:0-2090 GCA_035532195.1 Solirubrobacteraceae bacterium | reverse complement strand
GGGGGGGCCCCCGGGGCGGCGGGGGCGGGAGCCCCTGCGTGCGAACTTCGGCGCTGGGGTTGACGATATGTCAACTTCGGTGCAGAAGTTGGCCTGGGCACCCCTGCACCCCGCCGCTAGGCCACCCCGGCGCTACGCCCGCTACCCCGGCCGCGCGGTCATCCCGCCGTCCAGCGTGACCGTCGTTCCGGTCACATAGCTCGAGGCGTCCGAGGCCAGGTACAGCGCGGCGCCGATGATCTCCTCGGGCCGGCCGGCCCGCTGCAGCGGAATCCCCACCCGGGCCCGCTCGGCAAAAGCCTCCATATCCCAGGCCTGGCTGATGTGGGTGAGGAACGGGCCCGGCATGATCGTGTTCACCCGGACTGACGGGCCGAACGCCCGGGCAAAGCCCACGGTCAGGGTGGACAGCCCGGCCTTGGCCGCGCCGTAGGGCAGCTCCATCGGATTTGGGGAGACCGAGCTGGTGCTGGAGACATTGATGATCGAGCCCCCGTCGCCCGCCGCCATCTTTGTCCCCACCAGCGCGCACAGCCGGAAGTGTCCCTTCAGGTTGACCGCCATGACCTTGTCGAACAGCTCCTCTGAGACCTGATCGAGCGAGGGATACAGCGGGGATGAGCCGGCGTTATTGACCATCACGTCGATGCGGCCGAACTCCGCATACACCCGCTCCACCAGCGCGTCGCAGTCTGACCAACGCCCCACGTGACAGGCCAGGCCCCGCGCCCGCGCTCCCGTCTGCTCGGTGATCTCGGCGGCCGCGGCCTCGCAGGCCTGAGGCTTGCGGCTGGCGATCACGACGGTGGCGCCGCGCTCGGCGAACGCCCCGGCGATGGCCCGTCCCAGGCCGCGACTGCCGCCGGTGATCACCGCCACCTTGTCATTCAGTTCGAACACGGCTTACCTCCGATCGATGTGCTGCGGCCGGGCCACCGCCAGCTTGTCGGCCACCATCTCACGTAGCTCGTCCGCCACCTGGGGCAGCTGACCGTCGAGCTGGCCGACCCGGATCGTGTCGGCCAGGGCGGCGTCGCTCTCGAACCCCAGACGCTGCAGCCGTTCCCGGTGGCGCGCGGCCTGCTCCGGTCCGAGTCGGAGCTCGCGCTCCACCACCGCCAGCACGTTGGCCGCCACCTTGGCGTGCCAGCGCAGCCGCCCTTCGAGCTGCGGCTCCAGCTCGCCCGACAGGAACTCCCGCACCGCCTCGAGCAGTGTCGCCGCGTCCGGGAGGTCGTGAGGCTCGCTCACGCGACGAGCCGCTCCAGCATGGCCAGCGCGTCCCATTCCTGCTCACAGGCTCGGCGGCCGATCGCCGCCAGCTCCACCGAACGGGTGGCGCCGGAGAGGTGGCGCTGCGCCTGGACGTGGCACAGAACGCCCCACCACACGGTGCCCGCCACCTGCCACCACAAGAGCTCCGGGAGCGTGACCGGTTCGCCTCCCGCCGCCCGGTAGGAGTCGAGCAGCGCCTCGTACTCGCCGACGCCGGCCACCGGCCCGGAGCCGCCGAATCGCCAGGCCGGGACGCAGAGCCAGCCGAGATCTTCCAACGGGTCGCCCAGGTGGACGATCTCCCAGTCGAGCACGGCCGTGATGCCGGTCTCGTCGATCAGCAGGTTGCCGAGCCGGAAGTCGCCGTGAACGATCGTCTGCGCCCGGGCGAGGGGTCGGGTGAGCGCGAGCTTGCGCAGCACGAGCTCAAACGCCGGGTGGCGCTCGGGCAGCGAGTCGAGCACGTCGTAGCAGCGCAAGATCGGGTCCTGGGGCTGAAGGCCGGGCACCGCATCGGCTGGGATCGAGTGCAGCCGGGCCAGGATCTGGCCGCATTGCGCGGCCAGCCCGTCCCGCGCCCGCGCGTAACGGTCACCCCGCAGCAGGCGGGGGGCCAGCGATTCGCCCGGCACCGCCTCGAGCAGCAGCGCAGGCATCCCGAGAGGACCGCCAGCGGCGAACCCCTCGAGCACCCGGGCCACCGGCACTCCGGCCGCCGCGGCGGCCCGCAGGATCGCGGCCTCGGTATCCACCGACGCCCTGGCCGAGCCCCGCGGCAGGCGCTGCAGCACCCGCCGCTGACCGCTGGCGGTGGT
>DATKRM010000168.1:0-4373 GCA_035532195.1 Solirubrobacteraceae bacterium | reverse complement strand
CTCTCACGCGGACACACCCTCCGCCACAAAGGGTGCGTGCGCGCCTCCCGGGCCCTGGGGGCCGGGCTTCAGCGCACCCCAAGCTCGTACTACGTGGTCGTCAACAGCAAGACGTACCCCAAGGGCGCGGTTCGCGGCCAGCTGTGAGCTGGGCCGGCTGGCGGCGCTCGGCCAGTCGCTCCGCCGGGCCGCGGGCTCAGCTCGCCACCCGCGTCAGCGCGAACTCAAGCCGCGGGGCGGATCCGCAACCGGCGGACCAGCTCCAGCGCGTCCTCCTCTGACTCGACCGTGAGCTGAACCCGGAACCCGCGATCGCGGGCGGGGATCACGTCGACATCGCGACCGAGCAGCGGGCTCAGCGCATCCTCGATCCGCTCCGCGGCCGCCTGCTGGTCCGGGTGCAATGACCGCGGCTTGGCGCCCGGCCGTCGCGCGGCGCCGGCCGTCGCCCCCCCAGCAGCCCGGGCCCGCCGCTCCAGCTCACGCACCGACCACTGGTTGCGCACCGCCGTGCGGGCCAGCTCACGCCGCACCGCGTGATCCTCGGCCAGCAGCAGCGCCCGGCCGTGTCCCTCGCTCAGTTGGCCGCGCTCGATCAGCTCGAGTGCCTCGTCAGGCAGATCCAGCACCCGGATCAGGTTGGACACCGCCACCCGGCTGCGGCCGACCCGGAGGCCGACCTCCTCACGGGTCAGTCCCAGCTCCTCCACCAAGGCCACACAGGCCCGCGCCTCCTCGACCGGATTGAGGTCCTCGCGAGCCATGTTCTCGATCAGCGCCAGTTCCAGTGACGCTGCGTCACCGTTCCGGCGGATGATGGCCGGGATGGTCTCGCGCTCGGCCACCCGCGCCGCGCGCCAGCGACGCTCGCCCGCGATCAGCTCATACCGGCCTCCCGCCAGCGAACGCACCAGCACGGGCTGAAGCACTCCGCGGGAGCGGATCGAATCCGCCAGCGCCACCAGGGCCGCCTCGTCAAACGCCCGCCGCGGCTGCTGGGGATTCGGTTCGATCAGCTCTAGCGGCAGATCCCGCAACTCCTCATCTTCGTCCTTGGGTGCGGCCGACAGGATCGCGGCCAGGCCGCGCCCCATCCCCTTGCCGCTACGGCGCGCTCGGCTTCCGGCCTCGCCTGAATGCGCCTGCGTCAAGTCATCCAGCTGTCGTTCAGCCACGGGCAGCTACCTCCTTTGCGAGTTCGAAATATGCGTCAGCCCCGGCACAGTGCGGATCATGGTGGATCACGGGCTTTCCGAAGCTCGGCGCCTCCCCCACCCTCACATTGCGCGGGATCACCGTATCGAACACCAGTTCGGGGAAATGGTCCCGGACCTCGCGCTCGACGTCCTGCGCCAACTTGGTTCGGCCGTCGTGCATGGTCAGCAGCATTCCGGCCACGGTCAGCCTCGGGTTGAGCTTGCGCTGCACCAGGGACAGGGTGTCGAGCAGGCCGGCCAGCCCCTCCAGCGCGAAGTATTCGGCCTGAACCGGCACGATCACCTTGTCGGCGGCCACCAGCGCATTGACCGTGAGGGGGCCCAACGACGGCGGGCAGTCGAGCAGCGTGAATGCGTAGTCATCGCGGACCGAGGCGAGGGCATCGCGGAGGCGCGTCTCTGGCTGCTCCAGCCGGGGCAGCTCCATCGTGGCACCGGCCAGATCCGGGCTGGAGGGGGCCAAGGCCAGCCGCTCGATCGACGTGGGCGCGATCACGTCGGCCAGCGCCACATCGCCCGTCAGCACGTCGTAGACGGACCGCTCAGAGTCCTTGCTCACGCCCAGCCCGATCGTGGCGTTGCACTGGGGGTCGATGTCCACCAGCAGGGCGTCATAACCCGCCTCGGCCACGCACGCCGCCAGGTTCACCGCCGTTGTCGTCTTGCCGACTCCGCCCTTCTGGTTGGCGATCGCGTACACCGTGCCCATGCGGTCCCCAAGCTAGCGCCGAGCGCGGTCAGATGGGTTACCGCTCTGTGACCCCAGCGGCCGTTTGGCTGCGGCGCCAGGGCGCCGGGGGAATCCGGATGGCGTCGGGACAATCTTGGTGGCCGAGTGGAGATGGCGATGCTCAGCGCCAGCGTAGGGGACGACCCGCCGGACGTCTCCCAGCTCCAGCCCCAGCTCGGCGGCGGCGGCGGCCGCAGCCAGCTCCCCGGGGCGGTCCCGTCGCCCCCGCCACGCGGCAACCGAGCCGCCGGGCCGAAGCAGCGGGGCCGCGTATTCAAGCACCACGCTCAGCGACCCCACCGCCCGGATGGTCGCCAGATCGAACCGTGCTACGCCCTCCGGCCAGGCTTCGGCTCGGGCGTGAACCACCTCCACGTTGTCCACGGAGCACACCGCGGCCGCCCGCGCCATGAACGCGCACTTCCGGCCCGAGGACTCCAGCAGAACCAGGCTTGAACCAGGCCGGGCAATGGCCAGCACCAGCCCGGGAAAACCGGCGCCGGCACCGATGTCCACCACCCGCCCGGGTGAAGACAGCTCTGGGAGCTCCAGCGCCGCCAACGAGTCGGCGATGTGATCGCGCAGCACGGCCTCTGGTTCCCGCACCCCGGTGGGGGCCAGCGGGTCCGACGCCACCAGGTCGGCGAGCCTGCCCAGCTGCTCGACCGCAGCGCTCGGGAGGCGGTAGCGCCGGCCTAAGGAGTCGAGATCGGGCGGCGGCCGAGTCACGCCGGGTCATTACTCGCGTCGCCCAGACGGGCTCGCTCGCGAGCGATAAAGCTCGCGTAGCGCTCGCACATGAGGTCGAACCGAGCGGCGGCGTGATCGTCGAGCCTCGTGGCGGAAAACACCTCCTCGAGCAGAGGCAGCACGTCCCTGACCAGAGCCCGGCCACGGGCCATCCACTGGTAGTACGAACGACCGCCGTGGTGATAGGGACCGTAGAGCCGGGTGTGGGGAAATCGGTCCATGAGCCAGCGAAACAGCGCCTCGTGGCGTACGTGCATACGCAGCGTGACCTGAGGCTGCTTGCCGTCTCCGCCGAAGGACCCCTCGCCGATCAAGAGCCCCACCAACAGACCGTGGTCGAATTCCGAAAGCTCTGTCACCAGCTGTTTCACCGTAAAGGAAAACGTGAAACGGCAGGCAGCTGGGGCGAGATTCCTGCGAGTGGGGTACCTACAGGAACTAGCCCAGGACCGGCGCGACGACCAGTCTGCGGTCAGGCTCCTGGCCCTCGCTGTACGTCTCGACGTCATGTCGAGCCTTCAGGTGCTCGTGCACCACCTTGCGCTCAAGGGGGCTCATGGCCTCCAAGGCCACGGGACGCTGCTCGTGTACGGCGGCCTCCGCCGCCTGGTCAGCGGCCGCGCGTAGCGCCACCGACCGGCGCTCCCGGTAGCCCGCGGCGTCCACCACGACCCGGAGCGGGGCGCCGGTGCGCCTAAACGCGATCCGGTAGGCCAGGTGCTGGACGGCGTCAATCGTCTGACCGCGGTCCCCGACGAGCAGCGACAGGTCGTCGCCCACGAATTCCGCTTCGATGCCGTCCTCGCGCTCGGTCACCCGAACCTCGGCGTCCGCGCCAACGCCCGAGGCCACGTGCCCCAGCAACTCCTCGACCGACGCGGCGGCTTGGCTCAGCCTGGGGTCCATGCTCAGCGACGACGCCCGGACCGCTTCTTCTTCTTCCGCGGAGGCGGAGGCGGTGGGCTCTCGCGTCGCGAGCGGCTCCGGGACGCCCCGACACCGGCGGGCTCCTTCTCCTTCTCGTCGGCCGGCTTCAACCGGTTGCGCAGCAACGAGCCCAGGCCACCTGAGCTGGCGCCATCCGCCGGCGCGCCGTTGCCGCCGGCCGCCGCCGCGGCAGCCGGCACCACTGGGCCGATCCGTCTTCGCACCACGTACTGCTGGAAGATCGTCCACGTGTTGGTCGTGATCCAGTACACGATCAACCCAGCCGGGAAGCTGATGATCAGCACGACGAAGAACAGCGGCATCAGCAGCATGATCTGGCGCTGCATCTTGTCCATGGCCGGTGTGGCCATCATCAAGCTCGAGGCCAGCTGAGTACCGATGTAGAGCAGGATCAGCACCACCAGCACGGCGCCGGTGGCCTTGTTCGTCAAATCAGGGATGAACAGGAAGCCCGCGCCGTTGTGGGGGCCGCAGGCCACCGTATGGGCGTTGTGGGCCAGCACAAACTTGCCATGCACGAAGCTCCCTTGCCCGTGGGCAACTTGTGTCTGCGGACAGATATCCGGCCGCAGGTTCTGCCGCAGCGTGTAGAACAGCCCGATGAACACAGGGAGCTGGGCCACCAGGGGCAGGCAGGACGCGAACGGGTTGACCTCGTTCTCCTTGTAGAACTTCATGACCTCCTGCTGCTGGCGCTGCTTGTCCTCTTTGTACTTGGCCTGGATGGC
>DATKRM010000167.1:0-6763 GCA_035532195.1 Solirubrobacteraceae bacterium | reverse complement strand
TGAGCGCGCAGTCCGGGCACACCCAGTCCGACCCAGCCGTGGTCTGGCACGACATCGAATGCGGCGCCTACCGAGCCGACCTGCCGCTGTGGCGCGAGCTGGCCGCCGCTCACGGCGACCCGATCCTCGATGTGGGAGCGGGTACCGGACGCGTGGCCCTGGACCTGGCCCGGGCCGGCTGGGAGGTCACTGCGCTCGACCACGATCCGCTCCTGCTCAGCGAACTGACCCGGCGCGCGGAGGGGCGGCCGGTGACCACGACGGTGGCCGACGCCCGCGACTTCGACCTGGCCGGCCAGTTTGCCCTGATCCTGCTGCCCATGCAGACAATCCAGCTGCTCGGCGGCAGCGCCGGGCGGCGCCGGTTTCTGCTCCGGGCGCGGTCTCATCTACGCCCGGGAGGCGTCCTAGCCGTGGCGCTGACCGAACGCTTCGACCTCTACCGCTCGGGGCCCGGTCAGCCCGCGCTTGCACCTGACGTGGGCCGCCGCGGCGAGACGATCTACGCCAGCCGGCCCACCGCGGTCCGCCAGGCCGGAAACGCGGTCGTAATCGAGCGCCGGAGGGAGACGATCACGGGCAACGGCCGGGCGGTCGCGGAGCCCGAGGTGATCCGCCTCGAGCGCCTGAACGCCGAGCAGCTGGAACGCCAGGCCCGCGGCTCCGGTCTGGAACCGGTGGGCCGACACACGATCGGGGCTACGGACGACCACGTGGGAAGCGTGGTGGTGATGCTCGGTGGCTGAGCCAGTGCTGCGCGTGTGCGCGCTGTATCCCGATCTGATGAACATCTACGCCGACCGGGGAAACCTGCTCCTGCTCGAGCGCCGCTGCCGCTGGCGAGATATGGGCTTTGAGCTCCGGTCCAGCGGGCTGGGCGAGCCGCTCGACCCGGACAGCGCCGACCTGTTCTACATCGGCGGCGGCCAGGACCGCGACCAGGTCCGGTGCGCGTTCGACCTGGCCGAGGTCAAGCGCGAGGCCCTGCACGAGGTCGCGGCCCGGGGCGGGGTGATCCTGGCCGTGTGCGGGGGCTACCAGCTGCTCGGACGCTCGTATCAACTGGGCGACGAGACGCTGCCCGGAGTCGAGCTGGTCGACCTCCACACGGTGCGCGAGGAGGGACCGCGGCTGATCGGCAACGTGGCCATCGAGACCGAGCTGGCGCCGGGGCAGCGGATGGTGCTGGCCGGTTTCGAGAACCACGGCGGTCGCACCTACCTGGGGCCCGGCACCCAGCCGCTCGGCCGCGTCCTGCAGGGCCATGGGAACAACGGCCGGGACGGACTCGAGGGGGTGCGGGCGGGGCGGGTGATCGGCACCTACCTGCACGGACCACTGCTGCCCAAGAACGCCTGGTTCGGGGACTGGCTGATCGAGCAGGCGCTGGGCCTGGGGTCGCTGGCCGAGCTCGACGACGCCCTGGAGGGGGCGGCCCACGACTCGGCCCGCCACGCCGCTGGGCTATAGCTCAGCGAACCACCACGCGGCGGAAGTTCGCGAAGGCGAAGCTGCTCGCGTAGCCAGTCTCGTAGCGGCTAGTGGCGATCCATTTGCTCCTGGGACTGCACCCTGCGCGCGGGATACAGGCCAAGTAGCGCTTGTACAGTTGCTGACGAACGGCCTTGGTCGAGAACACAGGCTGGTATTGCACCTGCCCAGCCCGTCTCATACGAATACCTCCCTGTCCTTGAAACACCGGCCCGCGCGGCGTCGCTGGTGGGCGATGCGACACTCTCGAGTCCATGGGTGTGCTCACGGACCTCCTGTTTCGTATCGCCCATGCGGTCCGCGCGAGCCCGGCGCTGCAGATAGCGATCGGTCTGGGCCTGCTCGTCGCCGGAGCACTGGCACTGTTCATCGGTGGCGGGCACGGCGGCCTGATCGTGTTTGGGGTGATGGTGCTCACCGGCGGCATCACTGCAATCCGGGGTGGAAATGCTCGAGCCCATCACAACCCAGAGCACAAGGATTCGAGCGAAGAGTCTCGCAATCACTGAGCGCCGGCCGCTCTGCCTGGACCTCACGAACCAGGCGCCGCTGGCGTTCTGTCCACATGAACCAACTTCGCTACCACTCTCTCGCCAGCCCACTCGGTCCGCTGTTGCTCCTCGCGAACGAGGCCGATCGGCTGTGCGGCCTATACCTGCCGGAACATAAAAGGGCCCCCTCCGCCGCGACAGCCCGGCACGACGCAGGCGGTGTCATCGATCGCGCGGCCGGGCAGCTCGAGGAGTACTTCAGTGGGATCCGCACGACATTTGACCTCCCGCTCGCGACCCGCGGCACGCCTGTTCAGGAGCACGTGTGGGCGGCGCTGCGTTCCGTGCCATACGGGAGAACCACAACCTATGGCAGGATCGCCGCGGACCTCGGCATGGGGCCGGGGGCGGCGCGCGCCGTTGGTACGGCCAACGCTCGCAACCCCCTGTCGATCATCGTGCCATGTCACCGGGTGGTGGGGGCCGGTGGCTCTCTGACGGGATACGCGGGCGGCCTCGAGGCAAAGCGCTGGCTGCTGACCCACGAAGCCCGGATCACTAACGGGGCCCTTGACCTCAACGACGACGCCTGCTGGACAATGGTTCAGCGGCGCGACCCTGCCGCCGACGGACGCTTCATCGTCGGCGTCCGGACCACCGGTGTCTACTGCCGTCCGACCTGCGCGGGGCGCCCGCTCCGCCGAAACGTCGTGTACTTCCGCAATGTCGAGCAGGCGCGTTCCTACGGCCTGCGGGCCTGTCGACGCTGCGCGCCTGACGCCGCCGAAGCCGTCAGCTAGCCGCGAGAATCTTGGCCTTCTGGGTCTCGAACTCGGCGTCGCTGAGAACGCCGCGGTCGCGAAGATCGGCGAGCTTGGTCAACTGGTCGGCGACGTCGGGCTTCGGCAACGCCGCCTGGGCCTGAGCGGCGGCCTTCGCCTTCATCTCCTTACCTGTTGCCTCCGCGCCTCAGGGTCCCTCACCCGAGCCACCGCCTTCTCATGCCGGGCGGTGGCCTCATCCCGGTCCACGCCAGGCCTAACCGGCATCTTGTCTACGTCGATGACCACCTTGGAGTGGTCGTTCTGCTACTGGCCGACGGCAGCGCCTCCGGGAGTTGCGCCCCGCAGCCCGATCGCTCGCCGCATCGCGGCGCGGGTCCGGTCAAGCGCGCTGGCGTCCCCGATCAGTCGGCCGGCCACGCTCCCGCCCGAAGCAAGACTGTGCAGCTCGAATGCCACCTCAGCGGGATCGCGGTCTGCGGGCAGGTCGCCGGCCTCGCGTGCGTGGCGCGCCTGAGCCTCGAGCACGCTGAGCCAGCGACGGACCGCCTCCGCGACGTCTTCGTGCAGCGGGCCCGGTCGGGCGTCGTACTCGACCGACGCGGTGGTCACGAAGCATCCACCGGGGAACACGTCCTCGCGGAGGTGGCCGATCCACGCATCGACGATCGCCTCCAGCCGCGGGAGCCCCGGCTCGAATCGTCTGGCCGGGCGCCAGACGGCATCGGTGAACCGCTCGACGGCGGCCGCGAGCACCGCCCGCTGCATGGCCTGTTTGTCGCCGAAGCGTCCGATCAGGCCGCTCTTGCTCATGCCGAGCTCGGTGGCGAGCCGGCCGATCGTGATCCCCTCGAGTCCCTCGATCGAGGCGAGATCGACAGCGATCTGGACGGCCGAAGCCCTGCTATCGGCGACGTCGGCGGCGGAGCGGCGAGGCACACCAGCGAGGATACCGTACGAACGATCGTTCTGTATAACTCCAGTCCTCGGCAAACGACACGAGGACGGAGACATGCGACTGACATGGCTGGGCTGGGCGGGAGTGGAGGTGGAGGTGGGCGGTGCCACGGTGGTGGTCGATCCGCTCCAGGACGCCGGCGCGGTGTTCGCGCACCTCGACGAGCGGACGGCTGTCCGGCCTCCCCACGTCGTCCCCTCCAGCCCAGGCAGGGCCGTCGCTGGGCTCGTGACCCATCTTCATCGCGATCACGCTGATGCGAAGGCGCTCGCGGCGGCGCTTGCGCCCGGAGCTCCGGTCCTCGAGCCGCCCGCCGGTGACGGGGACGCGCTCGAGGAACTTGCGCTCGCGCAGGCCGAACGCGAGCTGGCGGCCGCAGGCCTGGACCGCAGACGGCTCGCCGCCTGGGAGTCGCTCACGGCCGGCCAGTTCACACTGACCGCGCTCCCGGCGTCCGACGGCGTCGGAGACCCGCAGGTCGCGTGGCTCATCCAGGCCGACGGGGTGCGCGTCCTGCACCTCGGCGACACGATGTTCCACGGATACTGGTGGCGCATGGCACGCCGACATGGACCGTTCGACGTGGTCCTCGTCCCGGTCAACGGCGCGGTGGTCAACTTTCCACACCGCCAACCGGCCAGCCCACTGCCCGTCGCGCTCGATCCTGGCCAGGCCGCGACCGCGGCGTGGATCCTCGGCGCCCGTCAGGCCATCCCCATCCATGCCGACGGCTACGAGATCGACGGCGTCTATCACCCCGTCACCGACGCCGCCAAACGTTTCGCTGCCGCGGCCGCCGAGTGTGATGTGCCGGTAAGGATCCTTGACCCCGGCGAGACCATCGAGATCAGCGCCGCCGAACCCAACCACTCAACCGGCGGCTAGACCCCCGTCTGCGCCGAACCGGATAGCGGCCCTGCGCAATATGCGGACTCGCCATGCGCACGTTCGGTGAGCCGGCGGACCATCCGCCGGACCAAGGGGTAACTTGAGCCCGTGATTGGAGTCGAGGTGGAACAGATCGAGGTACGGCTGTTGCGTGAGGGCGCCCGCCCACCACGGCGGACACATTCCGGCGACGCCGGTTACGACCTCGCCTGCTGCGACGACTTCGAACTCGAGCCGGGGGAATCGGCCAAGGTGCCGACCGGGTTCGCGCTGGCCCTGCCCGACGGGATTGTCGGTCTCGTGTGTCCTCGGTCAGGGCTGGCAGCCACCCACCAAGTTACGGTGGTCAACGGTCCCGGTGTGGTCGATGCCAACTTCCGCGGCGAGTGCTGCGTGTTGTTGATCAATCTCGGCCAGGAGCGTTTTGTGGCCAAGGCCGGGGATCGCATCGCCCAGCTCGTGCTGGTTCCAAACTGGACCCCCGGAGTCAAGCTTGTCGCCGAGCTGCCGGGCTCCGACGATCGGGGCGAGGGCGGGTTCGGCTCCTCAGGCCGCTAGAAGGCTCACCGGCTGAGGGCGAACCGGTCATAGCGAGCGGCCACCGGTTCTGGCAGGCGCACCTTGACCCGGACCCCGCTTGAGGTCTCCTCGCGCTCCAGGTCGCCCGCGATCTCGTGCAGCTCGGCCAGCTGGCGGCCTTCCCCGTAGGGGATCAGCAGCTCGACGTCACGCAGGCTGCGGGCGAACTCCTGCTCGATCCGCTCCTGGAGCGACTCGATCCCCTCGCCCGTGTGGGCACTGACCAGCGCGGCGCCCGGATGGCGGCGAGCCAGCTCGTAGCGGCGGTCGTCGTCCACCTGGTCGGCCTTGGACAGCACCAGCAGCTGCGGGATCTCATCCGCGCCGATCTCGTGCAGCACATCCTGCGCGGCCGCCATCATCGCCGCGCGCTCCTCCTCGGCCGCGGAGCCGTCGACCACGTGCAGCAGCAGGTCAGCGCGGCGGGTCTCCTCCAGCGTGGCCCCGAATGCGTCCACCAGCTGATGGGGCAGCTTGCGGATGAACCCGACCGTGTCGGTGACCAGGTAGCTGCGGCCTTCGTGGCGCAGGATCCGGGTGGTCGGATCCAGGGTGTGGAACAGGCGCTCCCCCACCCCCGCGCTGGCCCCGGTGAGAACGTTGAGCAGCGTCGACTTTCCCGCGTTGGTGTAGCCGGCGAGCGCGATCTGGGGCAGGTGGGCGCGCTCGCGCTCCTCACGCATCAGCGATCGGGTGCCGCGTACGTGGCTCAACTTGCGGCGGAGCGAGGAGATCCGGTCCCGGGCCAGCCGCCGATCGGTTTCGATCTGGGTCTCGCCGGGGCCTCGCGTACCGATGCCACCGTCGATCCGGCCGGCTCCCAGGCGCTCCAGGTGCGACCACAGCCCGCGCATCCGGGCCAGGTTGTACTCGAGCTGGGCCAGCTCGACCTGAAGCTTGCCCTCCGCGGTATGGGCGTGGGCGGCGAAGATGTCGAGGATGATCGCCGTGCGGTCGATCACCGGTACGCCGAGCGCCGCCTCCAGGTTGCGCTCCTGGCGCGGCGAGAGCTCGTCGTCGCAGGCGACCAGGTTGGCGTCGACCTGCTTGATCGCGGCCTGCAACTCGTCGAGCTTCCCGGCCCCCAGATAGGTGTTGGGATGCGGCTGTGGCCGCCGCTGGACCATCTCCCCGACCCCAGCCACGCCGGCCGTGCGCAGCAGCTCCCGGAGCTCCAGCAGATTGTGATCGTCCCGGCCCTGGCTTCCGGAGCCGGCGGCTGCATCCGGTGAGGCGGCAATTAGGAGGGCCCGCTGACGCGCGCGCCCCTGCTGACGCCTCCCATTGCTAGCGGTGGGATTCAGGCGCCCGTTGCGGCTTCTTTGCACTCAGCTCATGGTAGCCGCGACCGGCACGGCTTTTCAGCCCTAAGTCGTTGTGGTCGGTGGAGTGCTCCCGCTGCCGGTCCGGTGCACGTTGATCAGGTGGCCGCTGAAGTCATTGTTGCTGTCGACGATCTCGCCCGCGTACGTGCCGGTCGCGGCCGTGCCTCGGACGGTGAGGTTCACCGTGCAGTTGAACTTGGTGTTCTTCTTGAGCGTGACGCCGCTGGGGCAGCTCACGGATGTGATGCT
>DATKRM010000166.1:0-6308 GCA_035532195.1 Solirubrobacteraceae bacterium | reverse complement strand
AGCTGAGCGGCGACGATCACGCCGCCGATCCCCACCACCGGCAGGCGCTGACCGGCGATCTCCACCTCCGCGATCAGCCAGCCGGCCACGGCCACCACACGGCCCTCGTCGGACAGCAGGGCGATGTGCGCGTCCTTCGGTCCCCACTCGAGCTCCTTGCCCAGCGTGCCCCACGGGTCGACCTCCTCCCCCACGAGCTCGGCCTGCTGCGCGGCACTCAGCGGCCCGAGATCAACCAGCTCCATTGCCGGCCGTCCACGCCTGGCTGCGCTCCCATAGCTCGCTGGCCAGTTCCGGCGTGGCCACCTGGCTTGGCTCCTTGCGCTGGCAGTTGTCGTAGTACTGACCGCTCTCGCCGGCTACCTCAGGCGAGGTGGCGCAGTACAGGGAGGTCTTGGCCCCGTCCTGGGTCGATCGCATGAACAGCTTGATGACGGGTCGGATCGGCCAGGGGACGCCGCGCCAGATATCCGAAGCCACGGCCCCGGGGTGCAGCGAGTACGTGGTCACCCCGGTTCCCTCCAGCCGGCGAGCCAGCTCCTGGGCGTGGAGCACGTTGGCCAGCTTTGACACGGAGTACTCCGGGAGCGCGCTGCGGGTGCGAGTGGGACGGCGGACCGCCTCGTAGTCGATCCCCTTGGCGCTGTAGTGGGACGCGCTGGCCACGTTCACGACCCGCGCCGGCGCGCTTTCCTTGAGCCGATCCAGCAGCAGGTCCGTGAACAGGAACGGCCCCACGTGGTTGGTCCCGAACTGAAGCTCGAAGCCGCTGGTCGTCAGCCCCTGCTGACCGGCCAGTCCGGCGTTGTTGATCAGGCCGTGCAATGGCTCGCCGCGCTCCAGGAAGGCCCGCGCGCACGCGCGCACCGACTCCAGGTCGCCCAGGTCGAGCGGCAGGAACTCGAGCTGCTGGTTGCCGGTCTGGCTGGAGATCTCCTCGATCACCGGCCGCGTCTTGGCTTCCGAGCGCCCGGCCAGGAACACCTTGGCTCCGCGGCCGGCCAGATCACGCACGGTCTCACGACCGATGCCCGTGTTGGCACCGGTGACCAGGAAGGTCTTGCCGTCGAGATCGCCGCTCACCGCGCGAACGGTACTGCGGCGTCGAGCTCGGCGGCCAGCTCGGTCACTCGGCGCTCAATGTCCTCGCGGATCGCGCGGACTGCCTCGAGTGGCTGGCCCTTGGGGTCGGGTAGATCCCAGTCCAGGTATCGCTTGCCGGGGATGAACGGACACTCGTCGCCGCAGCCCATGGTGACCACGACATCCGATGGCTCCGCCAGCTCTAGGGTCAGTAGCTGCGGCTGCCGATCGCTCAGGTCGATCCCCACCTCCCGCATCACCTCGACCACCTCGGGGTGGACGTGATCGGCCGGGGTGGTGCCGGCGGAGGATGCGGCGTGACGCCCGGCCGCCGCCCGCTCGAACAGCGCCTGACTCATCTGCGAGCGCCCGGCGTTGTGGAGGCAGACGAATAGGACGTGGGCCATCGCTAGCGCGGCTCGAAAATGACCATGGGTAGCCGGCGCGGCGCGGCCATGCGCTGGAAGGCGTCGTAACCGGGATAGAACCCGACGAACTCAGGCCACAGGCGATCGCGCTCCGGGTCGCCGGCCACCCGGGCCCGCACCAGGCGCACTGCCGAGCCGATCTGGATCGTGGTGTCCGGGTTGGCCAGCAGGTTGTGAAACCACGCTGGGTGCGTGGGCTGGCCGGCCTTGGAAGCC
Source organism: Solirubrobacteraceae bacterium (assembly GCA_035532195.1). GTDB lineage: Bacteria > Actinomycetota > Thermoleophilia > Solirubrobacterales > Solirubrobacteraceae > Palsa-465. The sequence goes on along the minus strand of DATKRM010000166.1, from coordinate 4,581 downwards.
ACGACGGCCACCGTGTCACCTTCCCCGTGGTACATCAGCGGAGACGTTCGCCGTGCATGGCTCCGGGCGCCGATGTGGTCAAGCAGCAAGATCCGCGCGCCGGGGCAGCCGGGAACCTGACGGCCCAGCCGCCCGCCCGACCACCGGTATACCGCCACGTGAACCCTGGTCGAGCGCCGGCCGTTGTAGAGCCCGCGCCGGTTGGCGAACAGTGAGACGGCCAGCACGAGCCGGCCCAGACGCGTCATAGCGAGCGCAGAAATTCCCGCAGCGGACCGTTGACCTGTTCGGGGTGGGTCAGGTTGGACGCGTGCGGCGCGCCTTCGATCCGGACCAGCCCGGTGCAACCGGGCAGCGCCGCGCACAGCTGCTCGGCCTTCTCGATCTCGATCGACACATCGGCGGTCCCGTGAAACACGATCGCCGGACAGGTGATCTCGCCCACCCGGTCGGTGATGTCGTCACGATCGAACAGGCAATCCCCGGCCGCCTTGAAGTTTTCACGCGGCAACTGCCGCCACTTGGCGATCCAGATCTGATTCAACTCCGGATCGCCGATGATCAGGTTCGCGATCGCGTCGGCCAGCTGATCGACCGGACCCACCTGGAGCCAGGTCTGCTGCATCTGCCGGTACCCCGGCAGGCGCTCGGGGTCCTCGGTTCCGGATTGGGTGTCGATCAGCACCAGTGCCCGAACCCGCTCGGGGTCGAGCAGCGCGGCCCGCAGCGACAGGAACCCGCCCTGCGACATCCCGCCCAGCACCGCGCGCTCGATCCCCAGGTGGTCGAGGAGGCCCAGGCAGTCCCGCGCCGAGTCCCAGTAGGTGAAAGGCTGACCGTCGAACTCTGTCTCGCCAAAGCCGCGCTCATCCCAGGTGATCACTCGGAACTCGGGGGCCAGCGCCGCCACCTGCGGGTCGAACATCTCGTGATCCATCAAGAAGCCGTGAGACAGGACCACTGGCCACCCCGGCCCACCGCTGTCCTCAAAACGAATCCGCTGGCCGTCGATGTCGGCGAATGCCATCTGATCTCCGATCCCTGAAAGGTGCGCGGCGACTCTATCCGCTCCCGCCCCGGCGGGTGCCCGCTCGGTCACGGCGGGTGGCGGCGCAGCCCGACCGTCGAGCGCGTGACCAACTCGATGCATTGATTACGGAATGGGTTAGCCGGCCGGCGGGAGCGGCCGGCCGGCGACCCGCCGCTCGGGGCCTGAGGACGCGCTGGCCGCGGCCGGCCTCACTCGCTAACGCACCCAGCGGACCAGGGCTACAGCCCCACGGGTGAGCTGCCGATCTATGGTCCATGCGGGAGCTTCAGACCCCGACGGGGTCCCAGTCAGCCGATCCGGAAATGAAGATCACCGAGGCCGCGAGCGGGGCCTACGGAACGCTGCTGGCCGCGCTCGGACGCCGGGTCACCACGCATCCGTTCCGGGACGGCGGCCTCATCTGCGAGGACCGCACCCGCTGGGCCCGGCCCACGCTGTGGCGAATCTCTCCGGAGGGCGCAGTGCTGCCGGACAGCCAGTACAGCTTCGCCCAGCGGGGTTTCATCACCTCCGCGCTTCCGCCGGGCCTATAGCTCAGCTGGGCAGCCGACGCGCGGCGGTAGCCTGCGCACGCGCGGCGCGCGATCGGATCGGGCGGGACGTTGAGCCAGCAGGACTTGCTTGGCTTGGCCGACGAGCAGGCGGCGCTGCGACGGGTCGCGACGCTGGTGGCGGGGGGCACCGTACCCGAGGCCGTATTCGCGGCAGTCACCGAGGAGGTCGGGCGGCGGCGGCCGGACGCGAGAGGGGGCTGGGACTAGCCCGTCGGCCGATCCCGTAGGTACGCGAGCACCGCGAGCACCCGCCGGTGCGATCACCACTCGCAGCGGCTCTGACATCGGGGCAACCGTACCGCGGAACCAATGCTTGGCGGCTATCCGCCGCCCAGCAGCTCCGGCAGCGGCGCAATGGTCAGGTCGGCTTTGTTCACAAACGCCAGCGCACCGGCCTCCCGGGCCTCATCGGTGGTGGTGATGTCCCCGTTGATCGAGGTAAGAACCACGCGCGGGCGCCAGGGCAGGGCCGCGAGCTCCCGGGCCAGCGTGATCCCGTCTCCGTCCGGCAGCTCGATATCGAGCAGGACCGCCGAGGGCTCCAACCGCACCACCGCCTCTCGAGCCGCCACGACGCTGTCGGCCTCCCCGACGACGGTCAAGCCACTGGCTGCGAGCAGCCGTCCCGCCAGCTCGCGGAATACCGGGTCGTCGTCCACTACGAGAACTGAGCCGATCACACGGGCAATGATCGCTGTCGCGATCCCGGCGCTAGGTAGGGAAATCCAGAAACGGTCATCGGGTAGGGCTTCCCCTACCCAGCCCGTCTGGAGCCCAAGAGCAGCCCCTCCGGCGGATCCGTATATATGTGCACACCGGCGGATGGGAAGCTGTCTCACCCCAACGGAAGAGGCTTATATGACAGCGACACAGCTCACATCCACGCAACTCGGGGAGACCGGCCTCGAGGTAACCCGACTCGGTCTCGGAGCCTGGGCAATCGGAGGCGGCGGCTGGGAGTTCGGCTGGGGGCCCCAGGATGATGAGCAATCGATCGCGGCGATCCATCACGCGCTCGATCAGGGCATCAACTGGATCGACACCGCCGCCGCGTATGGGTTCGGCCGCTCCGAGGAGATCGTAGGCCGCGCCCTGGAAGGGCTTCAGGACCGACCGTACGTGTTCACCAAGTGCTCGCTGCTCGAGGGTCCAGACCGCAAGGTCGTCCACAGTCTCAAGCGCGATTCGATCCTGCGGGAGGCCGAGGCCAGCCTCGAGCGCCTGGGAGTCGACGCGATTGACCTGTACCAGATCCACTGGCCCATACCCGAGTCGGACATTGAGGAGGGCTGGTCGGCGCTGGCCGAGCTCAAGCAGAGCGGCCTGGTGCGCCATATCGGCGTCTCCAACTTCGATGTCGAGCAGCTTCGAAGGATTCAGCAGATCGCGCCGGTCGAGACGCTGCAACCGCAGTATTCGCTGATCGAGCGTGATGTGGAGCGGGAGATCCTCCCGTTCTGTGAGCGTGAGAGGATCGGCGTGATCGTCTATTCGCCGATGGGTTCGGGGATGCTGACCGGCGGTATGACCCGCGAGCGGATCGCGAGCCTGGCCGATGAGGACTGGCGCAAACGCGACGCACGCTTCACCGAGCCGCAGCTGTCGCGGAACCTCGACCTGGTGCAGCGTCTGAACGCGGTGGCCGACCGCCATGACACGACACCTGGCGCGGTCGCGGTGGCCTGGACGCTGCGCAACTCGGCGGTCGACGCGGCGATCGTCGGCTTCCGTCGCCCCGACCAGGTCGACCCGATCCTGCCCGCGGCGGGGCTCGTGCTCACCGACCAGGACCTCGCCGAAATCGAAGGGAGCCCGCAATGACCACCATCGGATTCGTCGGCCTCGGAGCGATGGGCAGCCGGATCGCCGCCCGACTGCTCGACGCCGGCCATGAGCTCTACGGAACCAACCGGACCAAGTCGAGAGCTGAGGTTCTGATCGAGCGCGGACTCCAGTGGCGCGACAGCCCCCGTGAGGTGGCTGCGGGAGCCGACATCGTATTCAGCATGGTCACCGACGACGCGGCGCTCGAGGCGATCACCTCGGGCCCGGACGGAATCCTCGCCGGGCTCTCGCCCGGGAAGGTCTACGTCGACATGAGCACGGTCAGCCCGCGGGCGAGCCGCGCGGTTGCCGAGCAGATCCGCTCGACCGGTGCAGAGATGCTCGACGCACCGGTGTCAGGCAGCATTCCCCAGGCCGAGAGCGGAACCCTGGCGATCATGGTCGGAGGTGACGCGCGGGCGTTCGCCAAAGTCGAGCCTCTGCTGGGCGCGCTGGGACAGACGGTCACCCACATCGGCTCCAACGGCCAGGGGTTGGTGCTCAAGCTCGCGATCAACATCAGCCTGGCGGTACAGGTCCTGGCCTTCAGCGAAGGGCTGGTGCTGGCCGAGCGCGACGGGGTCGAACCCCAGCTCGCAGCCGAGGTGATGGCTGCGACTCCGATCGGCTCCCCGATGCTCAAGGCGCGCGTACCGCTGGTGCTCGATCTGCCCGAGCAAGCGTGGTTCGACGTCGCGATGATGCAGAAGGACATACGCCTGGCCCTTGAGGCGGCCCACGAGCTGGCGATCCCGCTCCCCTCGGCCGCCGTCGCCGACGAGATGCTCACCAAGGCAAGTGAGCTCGGCTACGCGCATCGCGACCTCGCCGCCCTCCACGAGGTCCTCGCCGAGTCACCAGTGGCCTCGAATGGGCGCTAGCCAGTCGTCGTGGTCGTCGAGGGGCCACCGCCGCCTCCGAAGTGCCCTCCTCCGGACGCTCCGCAGGCCTTGAACGCTGCCTGACGGGCCGCGCTGTTTGCGCCACTCGCCCCAGGACGTCCACCCGGAGGCGGGGCCGTGCGGGTGCCGCAGGCGCCCGGCGGCGGGGTGATGCCGTGCTGCTTTAAGCGCCACCGCCGACGTAATTACCAGCGGGTTGCGCCTCGGCGGGCCGGGGGGTTAGGGCCAATACCGTTTACTTAACGTCCGG
>DATKRM010000165.1:0-11325 GCA_035532195.1 Solirubrobacteraceae bacterium | reverse complement strand
CGTCGCCGGCGTCGTGATCCTGCTCGAGGTGCTTGCGCTGTTCGGCCTCGGCGAGCTCGAGATATCCGAGCACGACATCCTCCGCGGCGCCGCGCTCGGTCTCGGCTGAATGCACCCAACATTCGTCCAATAAACCCCCATGGACGAATGTTCGATTGCGCGACGCACCTAAAAGGGCAATCATGCACGTGGGGCAGGTACGCCTAGCCCCCAACATAGGTCCGGGCGAAGCCGCAGACAATCGGCGCCTCCCGCCGCCCGGACCATCTAATCGGCCCTTTCTGGCACGTACCCCTGCCCGTCCTGATTGGGCCAAACCTGGATCGGAAGCCGCCCGCTGAAAATGCGGGCGGTTTTCGTTTAACGGGCGCGGTTCCGCCGCCCCACCCGACATGATCCGCGGCGTGAGAGTCGTAGCACTCGCGCTATTGGCTGGCCTGACGCTCGCCGCTTGCGGCAGCGGCCGCAGTTCCAGCTCCGCGACGACCAGCTCCACCCCAACGACGGTAAGGACCACCGCCTCCCCTCCCTGGCACGGTCTTCGCCGCGTGCGCGTTACCTCGGTCCAACCGGGGCTGCCACCGCCTTACGGGCGGCCCAAGACCCACGTTTTCAGCAATCGGATCCAGCTCGAGCGGGTGACTGCAGCGCTCAACCAGTACCGGATAGCGGAGCGGGTGCCACCTTCGTCAAGCCACGGCTGCGCCGGCGGCACGCAGATCACCGTCACCATCGTGCGCCAGCAGGGGCCGCCGGTCAACCTGAACGGGTACCGCTGCGGCGGACTGACCACGGGGAACGTAGAGGGCGACCTGGTCAGCTTCTTGAACGCGCTCCCGGTACTTCACTGAACCGGACGCTCAGGCCAAGTTCGACCGCCGCGGGTAAGCCACCGACGGGTCGGTCAGAACGTTGATCAGCGTCGGGTCCCCGGACTCAAACGCCCGCTCCAGCGCCGGCCGCAGCTCGTCCGGCCGCGCAACCAGCTCGCCCCGGCAGCCCAGGGCCTCGGCCAGTTGGTCGTAGCGGGTCTCGGGACGGAGGTCGGCGGCCACCGAATAGCCATACAGGGCCTCCATGGGGTGCTTCTCCAGGGCCCAGATCCCGTTGTTGCCCATCACCCCCACCACGGCCACGCCGTGCCGGGCCAGGGTGTCCAGCTCCATCCCGGAGAAGCCGAAGGCGCCGTCGCCCAGGAGCAGGACCACCTGCCGCTCGGGTCGGGCCAGCTTGGCCGCCAGCGCGTAACCCAGCCCGGAGCCCAGGCAACCGTAGGGCCCGGGATCGACCCAGCACCCCGGCTCGAACGAGTCGATCATCCGGCCGGCGTAGGACACGAAGTCACCGCCGTCCCCGATCACGATGGCGTCGCGGTCGAGGACCTGGGAAAGCTCGCCGTATATCCGCATCGGATGCAGGGGGGCTCGCGGGTCCGCCAGCTCCGCGGCCTCACCGGCGCGCTTCTCCTCCTCGATCGCCCGCAGGGAGGCGATCCAGTCCGCGTGCGACTCGGACGTGCCAGCGGACAGCGCCGCCAGCGTCGCCGGCAGCGCTCCGTACAGCTCCACATCCACCGCTCGCGGATGCGGACGTTCCGGCTCGGCCACGTCAACCACGATCAGCGATGCCTCGGGAGCGAACGCCGCCCCGAACCCCAGCCGGAAGTCCAGCGGCGTGCCGATCACCACCGCTACGTCGGCGCCGCTCAGGGCCGCTCCCCTCGCGCGCGAGTAATAGAGCTCGTGGTCGGCGGGCAGGCAGCCTCGGGCCAGGCCGTTCAGAAACACCGGCACACGCAGGCGCTCGGCCAGCTCACGCAGACCAGCCTCGCCGTGGCCCCAGTAAAGGCCGGTGCCGGCCATGATCACCGGGCGCTCGGCACCGCGCAGCAGCGCCGCCGCCTCGTCGACCCCGGGAGCGGCCGCCCCACGCCATGGCTCGGGTAATCCCGGCCCCGGACCCGGCTCCGGGGCCTCCATGAACACCTGATCCAACGGGAAGTCCACGAACGTCGGCCCCGAGCGCGGCTCCAGCGCCACCCGGAATGCCTGATCCAGCAACGCCGGAATCCGAGCCGTCTCCAATGCCGTCTCCGCCGACTTGGTCAACGGCCGCACGAACGGGACGTGGTCGATCTCCTGCAGCGACCCCTGCCCCCACCGCATCTGCGGAGCGCGGCCGCCCAATACGACCATGGGAGACGAGTTCAAAGAAGCCGAAGCCAGCGCGCTCATCCCGTTAGTCACGCCCGGGCCGGCGGTCAGGGCGCACACGCCCACGGTGCGCGTGACCTTGGCCCAGCCCTCGGCCGCGAACGCCGCCGTCTGCTCGTGGCGCACGTCGATCAGTTCGATCCCCTCGGCCCGGCAGCCGTCGTAGATCGAGAACAGGTGACCGCCGGACAGCGTGAACAGCTTGCCCACCCCGTAGTCCCGCAGCCGCTTGGCCACCAGGCGACCGCCGTGCAGCTGGGCGGTGGACTGAGTGTCGGTCGCCACGAGCGCGCACGCTAACACGCAAAGGAGGGACCAGCTTGAGGGCGTACTTAGCTTGGGGCGTAGGATGGGACGTGAACCCGCAAACGAAGGAGACGGAGAGATGGGACCAGTACAGACTCCTTCGCCGGAACGGACCCGGCCTTTCGACGAGATGGTGGCGCAGGTAGACGAGTTCGACCCGCTGCCGTGCCAACCGGTGCCGCTCGAGTCCGACCCGCCCGACGGTGAGAACAGCGAACTCGGCGAGATGATCATGACCGGGCTGGTTAGCCCGGTCTAGCTTCGAGGCGGGACCCCCGGGACGCTAAGCGCCGCGGGCGCCGCGGGCTGCGAGAGCCGCGGCGCCCATAGCGTCACCCGGTCACGCTTGCCCTTCAGCTCCACGGGCGCGCACTCCACCAGATCGACCCGCGAGCTCCGCAGCAGCGCCTTCGTCGAATCGGTGATCAGCACGGGGTCGCCGGTGTCTCGCGTGGCCGCCTCGACCCGCGAGGCGGTGTTGACCGCATCTCCGATCACCGTGTACTCGACGCGCCCTCCCCCACCCACCGTCCCCGCGATCACGCCCCCGGAGTTCACCCCGATCCCCACCCCGAACGAACCGCCGTAGCGCCGCGCCACCTCGGAGGCGATCTCCAGCGCCGCGGCCAGGGACCGGTCGGCATGGTCGGGCAGGTGCGCCGGCGCCCCGAACACGGCCAGCATGCCGTCGCCGATGAACTTGTTGGCGTGGCCGCCGTGGCGCTGGACGATGGGCACGATGAGCTCCCAGAACTTGTTGAGCCGGGTCACCACCTCGTGCGGCGCCGCCCGCTCGGCGAACTCGGTGAAGTCCCGGATGTCCAGGAACAGGATGCTGACCTCGCGCTCCTCGCCGCCCAGATCCGCGCCCTCCTGCAGAACCCGATCGGTCAGTGCCGGGTCCACGTATGCCCCGAATGCTTCCTGGAGGCGTTGACGCTCCTGGAGCCCCTCCATCATCAGGTTGAACGACTGGGCCAGGCGCCCGATCTCGTCGGTGGACACCACGGGCACCCGGGCCGAGTAGTCGCCCCGGCGCACGCGCTCGGTCGCCTGTTGGACGTCCTCCAGCGACGAGTGCAGCGAGCGCAGCACCAGCACCACCAGCTCCAGCGACAGCGTGAACGACACGCCGACCGCGACCAGCCAGGCGATGCCCAGGTCTGACAGGCCGGCGTGGTGGCGGTGGCTGGAGATCCCGGCCACCACCATCCCGGTGATCACGTTGATCACCGGCAGCGTGGCCAGCAGCCGCCAGCGCAGCGACAACCCGACCGTCCCCGGGGTGAACCGGGTGGGCAGGTGCGTAGCGATCCGCTCCAGCACCGGCCGCGCCACGATCTCGATCGTGAAGTAGCGCACGATCAGCTGGGTGCCCAGCACGGCGGTGCCGGCCGCCGCGATCAGGAAGAACGAGTACCAGGGCAGGTGCAGCTTCCACGTGATGAACCCGACGAGCGGCAGGTAGGCGAACGAGAACGGGTATCTGCGCATCCGGCGCACGTACTCGAACGGGAGCATGGCCGCGGCGAGCCAGGCCACGACTGTCGACTCCGGATCGCGGGCCCCGTTCTCCCAGGCGCGCACCGGCCGCCACATCCGGTAGGTCAACCTGATCGAGATCAGGTTGTCCAGCCCCACCACCGCCTGCGAGACGCCCACCAGCAGCCAGAAGTCGGACGCAGAGATGTCCTGATAGAGGGCCAGCAGTGCGATCCCGCCCAGCGCGATCAGATGGGCCAGACCGAACTGGGCCCAGATCAACGCGAATGAGTTGCGCCGGGAGATGGCGCGGACGACCCGGTCCACGGGGTTCCTCATCGCGCAGAGTTTGACGAGAGCGGAACGCCTACGCGGACCGCGCGTCCAGCGCAGCCGCCGCGTGGACCACGGCCTCGGCGCCGCCGAACACGCACGCGCCCATGCGCACGACCGGAAGCGCATCCATCCCGTGGAACACGATCGGATCCCAGCCCGGGTCCTCGGCCGCCTCCAGACAATCATCGACGCTGATGCCGGCCGCAGCCGCGGCCTCGGCCAGGATCTCCGGATCCTCCAGGTCGAATCCGCCGCAGAAGGCCAGTCGCAGCGCGGCCAGGCCGAATCGCGCTCCGTGGCCATCCGCTGTAGCCGCTGCCGCCGCCCGAGAGGCCCGGATCAGGGCCGCCGGATAGCGCTCGGGCCAGACCAGCGGAAGGTGGCGGGCCTGGGCCTGCCGGGTGACTTCGGCGCGGTTGAGCGACTCGACACCAGCTCCGCACGCGGGAATCCACTCCACCTGCCCTAGGCTGGGCTCGACCTGCTCAGCCGCCAGATAGGACAGCGGACAGGCCAGGTCGTACAGGAACTGCGGTCTCGCCTGGCGAACCCCCATCCGGTCGCCCAGCACAATAAGTTCGCCCATTGCGACTGATAACGGCGAAATCGGGGAAAACAACAGCTAAATGGACCAATGGACTACCAGACCGGTGTCTGATGGCCCGACAGATGTACTACCAGGCAAGTACACAAATCTGGTGTCTCACGGCCCGCAACCGGAAGGAGCATGATGCCCGCCGTACCATCGCCCAAGCGACATCCCTACGACCAGTGGTCGCCCGATGCGCGGGCGCTGGACCTCGTCGGCGACAAGTGGACGCTGCTGATCGTCCGTGACCTGGCGGCGGGGCCTCGCCGCTTCGTCGAACTGCAGCGCGTGCTGCCGGGAATCTCCACCGAGCAGCTGCGGTCCCGGCTCAACCGGATGGTGGCCGACGGCATGCTGACCCGCAAGCGCTACCGCGAGGTGCCGCCGCGGGTGGATTACGCGCTGACCGACCGGGCCCGGCAGCTGATGCCGGTCCTGGGCGAGCTGGCCCGCTGGGGCTACGCCTGGGCCTGGAGCTCGCCCCGGGCCTCGGAGGACGTGGACCTGGGCGCGATCTTCCGCCTGGCCGCGGGCCTGTTGCATCCGGACGGTCGACGCGGGACGGTGGAGTTTGCGGTCGGGGACAGCACCGAGCGCGCGTGCTACGCGTTCACGCTGGGCCCCGAGGAGATCATCGTGCGCGAGTGCGAAGCCGACGGCGCCGATGCTCGGGTGGCCGGCGACCGCAGCGCGTGGATCAACGCGTTCTCCCCGGCTCGTGACCACAGCGGGCTCACGTTCAGCGGCGACCGCCAGCTCGCCGAGTCGGTCCTGGGAGGGCTGAGCGGGGAAAAGTCCCAGCCCGCGCTACGGACCGCTGACGCGGCGTAGCGCCGGGCTTCCCGCTACTTCTTAGAGAACGTCGTCGGCTTGATCTGCGGGATCAGGTACGGCCCCGGCGCGCCGGGCTGCAGCGGCTGGACCCAGCACGGCTGCTGCGGCGGGGTTCCGCCGCCCGGCGTGGACCCGTCGCCGCCCGCGCCCGTGTTCTTGCAGTCCCAGGCCGGCAGGTTGCCGTTGGTGAAGTCACGCCGCTCGCCCGCCGGTAGCCACAGCGGCTCGGGGTAGTTGTTGCCGCGGTTGTTCGGATCGCGGCCGCTGGGCGAGAACGACAGCGTCTCCGGCCCGCTCGGCGCCACCTGGCGCAGGTAGTGGCCGGTGCCGTTGCCGGCAAACGACGTCGTGCGGTCGAACAGGCCGACGCCACCGGCCGAGATGAAGTCAGAGATCAACTGCTGGTGGACCTTGAGCCAGGCCAGGATCGGGTTCAGCTGGCCCAGGAACGCTCCCGTGCTGTCGAGCAGCCCGCCCGGGTTCAGCCCCGCGAGCACCCGCTCGGTGGCCGGTAGTCCGGTGTTGGAGGCGTCGATCAGCGGACCCAGCTGCTGGAACAGGTTCTTCAGATACGGCGACAGGTTGTTGACCGCCTGCAGCGTGGGACCGAGCTGCTGGGCGACCGGGATCAGCTCCCGGATCACCGGGTCGGCGTTCAGCGAGAAGCTCTTCAGCGCGGTCAGGGTGAGCCGCTGCTCGGTCAGGAACGTGGGGAAGATCTGGAAGATCTGCTGGATCGAGCTGGCGTTGGCCGCGGTGGTGCTGAACGTGGTATCGCCGGCCGTGATCAGCGTGTGCAGGGCGGCCGGGTCACGGTTCAGCGCGGTGAACGTGGTCCCGCCGTTGCGGGACAGCGACACCACCGCCGAGTGCTCGATGTCGAGCACGCCCAGCAGCTGGGTCAGGTTGGTGGCGAACGTGGGCAGGTTGCCCAGGACGTCGTTCAGGTTCTGGCCGTTGCCCCTGACCGACTGTGCCAGGCTCTGTTGCCAGGTCCGGAAGGCCTGCCGGGTCACCGGGTCGAACGTGTCGAAGATCTGGCTGAGCTGCACCGCCGGCACGACCTGGGATCGGTTGAGCGTCCCGCCATCCGGCAGGACGGGGCTGGTGCGAGAGCCGGGGGTGACGTCGACGTAGGTCTCGCCCAGCAGCGTCTTGGTCCGCAGGATGGCCCGCGCGTCCCGGTGGAGCGGCGAGTACTGGTTCTGCATCTGGATCGTCACCACGGTGGCGTTGCCGTGCGGGGTGATCTGCTTGGAGATCACCTTGCCCACGCTGACCCCCGCGATCCGCACGTCGGCCTGATCGGCCAAGTTGAAGGCGTTCGAGAACGCCACGTTGAACCGGTAGCCCTGGGCGTTGAACGGGATCGCGCCGCCGAAGGACAGCCATAGGAACAGCAGCAGTCCGACGCAGGACAGCGCGAACAGGACCATCGTGACGATGCGTGAGATTCTTGGACTTTCCGTGGCCATTAGTGAGGCGCTCCCGGGAGCTTGGGATAGAACAGAGCCTTCGGATTGAGCTTGCCGTTCGGCGACAGGGCCTTGGCCGTGATGCCGCCCGGATGCGACTTACTCCACTGCGCGAAGGCCGCCTTGTTGGCCGCTGCCTGCTGCGGGCACAGGGTGGCCGAGCTGAGGATGCCCGTGACCGCCAGCACCGCCTCGGATCCGGGCACGTTCTGAGCCTCCTGGGCCAGCGAGGCGCAGCTGGCCTGGAGGAACAGCTGGCGGAAGACGCCGTTGGCGTCCTGGGCGGCGAACACGGTGCGAGCCGCGTGATCGCCCCAGGCCAGCCACCACAGGTAACCGTGCTGGCCGCCACCCGGGGAATAGCCGAGGATGTTGAACAGGTGGTTCAGGACCTGGAAGGTCTTCGACAGGTTCGGGGTGGCCTTGGCCAGGTTCTGGGACGCCGGCTTCAGGTTGCGCACCAGCGGTCGGGCGTCACGCACGAACGGGCGGATCTGGTCGCGCAGCACCGGCGTGATGGGCAGGGCCAGGTCGATCGTGGCCTGGTTGGCGGCGGGGATCTTCTGCACCGCCGGCAGCAGGTTGGTGGCCGTGGGGCCGAGCAGGTTGGCAAACGTCTGGACCTTGACCAGGGTCGAGGTGGCCTGCTGGAGGGTGCCGGGCAGGTCGGCCACCGACCGGCTGACCCCTTGGTTGGCGTTGGCGAACGCCTGGAACACCTTGTTGCTCGACTCGATCAGCGACACGATCTGACCCTGCCGCTGGGCCAGCGCGCCGTTGAGCACGCGCAGCGAGTTGATCAGCCGGCGCAGCGCGCCGCCCCGCTGGGCCACCACCTGGTTGAGCCGGGCCAGGTCCTGGTGGGTGGGCAGGAAGCGCCGCAGCACCTGAGCCAGCTCGCTGCCGCCCTGGCCCTTCAGGCCCTGGCCGGCGCCGTTGACCAACAGCTGGAGATACTCACGCGTGTCGCCGTCCAGCGCGGACAGGACCTCGTCCGGGTCCACCACCGGGTTGGTCTGCCCCACCGGGATCGTGTAGCCCTGTTTGGCGATCGGGCCGGAGCCCGGGTTGATCTCGATGAACATGTCGTCCAACCCGGTCTTGGGCCGCAGCAGCGCCGTGGCGCCGGTGTGGACCAGGTTCTTGTACTTCTGCTGGATGTCCAGCTCCACCACGGCTAGGCCGTTCTGGACGTTCACCTGGCCGATGTCGCCGATCTGCACTCCGGACACCCGGACGGTCTGTCCCTGGCCGGGCGTGACCGCCTTGGCGCTGGAGAACTCGGCGTAGATCTTGTACGGGCCGGACTGGATGAGCGGGAAGTGCAGGCGCTCGTGGCTCAGCACGTAGGCCGACACGCCGATGGCCGCGGCGACCAGCACCAGGATGGCGATGAAGTCGACCAGGTGGGTTCGGATCGCGCGCTTCATCTAGTGACCGGGGAGATGGTTGACGAACCGGGTGGACAGGTGCTGCTGCTTGGTCTGCTGCATGAGCTGCGCCAGCTGGAGCAGGCCGGCGCTCTGGGCGCGTGCCTGGGCCGCGGGCGTGTCGAGGGCGGCACCGGTCACCGGAGACGGGCCCGCGCCGGTGGGCGCGGACAGGTCGGTGATCGCGGGCTGGGTTTCGCAGGGCACGGTGGGCTTCAGCGGCGGCCGGGACACCGGCACCTTGGCCCCGTCGCCGCTGACGTGCGGCGCGGGCAGCTGCGGCTGGACGCCCCCGATCGAGTTGAGCGCGGTGCCGAACAGTCCGGGCTGGAGCGAGTAGGTCAGGGTCCCGCCGGTGAGCAGCACCCGGATGTAGGGGCCGTTGGCGTCGAAGGTCCGCATCTCGCCGTTCAGGCCCGGCAGGAAGTCCACGCCCTCCACGTACACCGGACGCGGCGGCACGCCGTTGGAGGCGTTGAAGTTCGGGTCCTGCAGCGTCAGGTGGGTCCAGGGCAGGATCTCGTTGACCTGGCAGCTCGACGCGGGCCGGATCTGGTTCTTGAAGAACGGGATCGACTCGGCGTTCAGCTTGGCCAGCGCCGGCACCGTGGACGACAGGTCGTGCACTAGGCCCTGGAGCTCGGCCGGCTGAACCAGCTGGCGCAGCTGGGAGAAGAACGGCAGGCTGGCGTCGACCATCGGGCCGGTGGACTGCACGCCCGGCACGAGGGCCAGGGCGAACCGGCGGAACGGCGGCAGGGCGTTGTTCAACGAGGTGAGCGACGGGATGGCCACCCCCAGCGTGCGCGGGAGCTCTGCCACCGCGCTCTGCAGCGCCGCGCTCTGGCGGGCGAACGCCCCCGCGGTGACGTTCAGGTTGGTGATCAGGCTCTCCAGCGCCGGACCGTCCTTGGACAGCGCCCCGTTGGTCTGGCCGCCCTTGTCGATCCAGCCCGATAGGTCGTGCGCTTGCAGCCCCAACGTGTCGTGAGACACCTCGGCCCCGAACTTGTAGGCCGGAAGCCAGTACGCGATCGAATTGTTGAAGTCGGGGCCGCCCTGCTTGACCGCCAGGCCGTATTGCTGGAGCAAGATCTGGAGGTTGGTCCGAGTGTTGGACTGCAGCGAGGTCAGCAGCTGATCGAACTGGACCGGCTCGCGGCCCTGCTGGATGGCGAACGTGAAGCCGTCGGGCGCGTTGGGGGCGGACGGCGACCCGGGGTTGATCTCGACGAAGAAGTTGCCCTCGAGGAAAATGCGCGGGCGGATCCAGAATGTGGCGTCCTTGTGGATGGGCAGCCCCGTGTTGTTGATGGCCATCGTCACCTTGGCCGCCGTGCACATGTGGTCGGGGCCGTTGATCGCGGCCAGCGTGCAACCCGGCATCGGCTGAACGCTCTGGACCTTGCCCACGTTGACCCCGGCGATCCGCACCAGCGCGTCCTGCTTGAGGCCGTTGGCGCTGGGGAAGATCACGTTGGCGGTGTACGAGGTGGCGAACGGGTTGGCGAACTTCGTGTACGCCCCGTAGGACACGAACACGACCAGGAGGATCCCAATCGCACCGGCCAGGAACGGCTTCATCCCCACTTTGCGTCCGCGCTTGCGTCTCATCCGCTGTTCCCCGGGAACGGAAGAAGCTGGGGCCCGCCCTGGGCCGTGCGGCTGAACGTCTCACCGGCGGGGACGCGGGGGCGGCCAGCCCAGGTGGTGCCCTGGCTGCCCGGTGTGTAGGCGTCGGACACCAGCGGCCGGTTCTTCGGGTCATTTACGTTCTGCTTGAGCTGGTAGCCGCGCTGGCCGATTTCGCAGTCGGCCGTACCGTTGGAGTTGATCGCCGGCGCGTACGCGGGGCCGTGGCTGTACTCGGCGTCGGAAGCCGGCGAAGCCTGATCGCCGTTCTGGAACCCGAGATAGCCGTTGGCCGGCGCGGTGGCGCCCTGCGAGCCGACGTTGTTGGCCTGGTGGTTGCTCGAGTTGAGCAGCGCCCGCTGAGACATTCCGAAGCTGGTCTGCTCGGACACTATGTCGCTCAGCTCGGCCCACAAGTAGTTCCAGCTGTTGCACACCGTGACGTACGGGCCCAGGTAACGGAGCATCGGCTGCAGCGTGCTCACGGTCTGGGTCAGGCCGTTGACCGCCATGTTGGTGCCCGGAGCCTGAGCCAGCGCCTGCAGCGCCTTGAGCACGTTCTGGAGCTTCTGGTTGATTCCCGGGGTGCGCGGGAGCACCTGGATCCCCGCCTCGAGCGCCGGATTCACGTTGGGCAGCGCCTGCTTGAGCGCCAACGTGGCCGGGTTCAGGTTGTCGGAGAACGTCTTCAGATCGACCAGGAACGGCTGCTGCGCGGCCAGCGAGTCGGTGCCCACCACCAGGGTGGGCGGCGACTGGCGGATCGTCTCCTGCAGGGCCGCGGGGTCAGACGCGATCGCCTGAAAGGTCGTGGCCTGGTCACGGAACAGGGCCAGGTTGACCTGGGCCACCGGCGAGATCGTCCCGAAGAAACCGTTCAAGGACGAGAACAGCCGGGTCAGCTGGGTGTTGGGATCGGACAGGTACCGGGCCACCGGAGTCAGGTGGGCAAACAGATCGGGCAGCGACGCGATGGTGTCGTTCAGGGACGAGCCGCGCGCGGTGAACGTGTCGCCGAAGCCGACCAG
>DATKRM010000164.1:0-4976 GCA_035532195.1 Solirubrobacteraceae bacterium | reverse complement strand
CACCCTGGCCACGATCTTCGAGACGCTGGATGAGCAGCGAACAAACCTCGGGTCGCTGGTCCGGGACACGGCGACCGTGCTCAGCACCCTGGGCCAGCGCTCGTCCGACCTGACCAGCCTGATCCAGGCCGGCGACCAGGTGTTCTCGGCCACCGCCGAGCGCAACTCGGCGCTGGCCGCCACCGTGGATGCGCTGCCGCCGTTCCTGGCCCAGCTGCGCTCGACCCTGGGCACGGTCAACACCACGCTGGTGGTGGCCAAGCCCTCGCTGGATGCTCTATTGCCGGCTGCGCCCAAGCTCCAGCCCGCGCTGGCCGACCTGATCTCGCTGTCCGGCCCGACCATCGACCTCCTGCACCGGGCGCCCCGGCTCCTGCACGACTCGATCGTGGCGCTGCCCTACATCACCCGCTTCAACACCGCCTTCCATCCCGCGCTGGATGCCCTGGTGCCCGCGCTGAAGCAGATCGCCCCGATGATCGACTTCGTCGGCCTGTATCAGCGCGAGCTGGTCACGGCCATGTCAAACCTGGCCGCCGGGCTGCAGGCCACCGCGCCCGCGTCCACGCCGTCGGGCCTGGCCGGCTATCAGCGCTCACTGGCCATCATCGGCAACGAGACCCCGTTCGGCCAGTCGATCCGCGAGCCCACCAACCGGTCAAACAGCTACTTCGCCCCGGGCGAGCTGACCTACATCGGGCGGGGCGGCCTGCTGTCGGCCAACTGCGACAACACCGGGAACCCGTCGCAGTCCGGGTTCGGGTTTCCCACCGTGCCCT
Source organism: Solirubrobacteraceae bacterium (assembly GCA_035532195.1). Classification (GTDB taxonomy): domain Bacteria; phylum Actinomycetota; class Thermoleophilia; order Solirubrobacterales; family Solirubrobacteraceae; genus Palsa-465. The sequence goes on along the minus strand of DATKRM010000164.1, from coordinate 4,197 downwards.
GCCGCCCGCAGCCGGGCTTCCGCTGGAACGGCCTGGCCCGGTACTTCCCGCACGTAACCGCAGGTTCGAAGCCGAGGTAGGTGGCGGGGGGCGGCGCGCCAAACGCCCCGGCCGTGCCGTCGCTGATCGGGTGTGGGAAGTTTTGCCCGCCCCCGGCCCGCGCCCGGTCCGCGCCGCCGGGGCGCGCCGCGCCCGCCCTCAGCCCACGAGGCTCAGCCCGCCGACCGCCGCGTGGTGGTGGTGCTTCTTCTTGTGGCGCTTGTGCTTGCGCTTGTGCTTGTGCTTGTGCTTGTGCTTCTTGTGCTTCTTGGGCTTCGGTTTTGACCCGGGCTTGAGTCCGGCGTTGGCCGGCACGAATACCGGCTGCCCCGGCTCGCCGGTCTCGACGTTCAGGAGCGCCTGGTTCGCGGTGTTGCCGGCCAGGTAGGACTGGTTGGCCACGATCAGGTCCGGGCCCAGGTAGGCCAGCCCGGAGGGTGAGTCGAAGGGGACGGCCGAGTTGTTGGTGCCGGTGAACTGCTGGCCGAACCGGTTCAGCTCCTTCCCGCTCGCGTCGACCTCCACGATCTGGTTGGCCGTGCCCACCAGCGCGATATAGATGTGACCGGAGCGGGCCAGCACGCAGCCGTCGGGCGCCTCGGCCGGACCGCTCTCCCACAGCTGCTTCAGCGGGCCCGGTTTTCCGTTGGCTTGGATGGTGACCTGGTACAGCTTGCCGGTGGTGGGGTTCGTCGCCCCGGACGCGGCATCCCCGTTGGAGGCCTGGTCGAACAGCAGCGTGTGGTGGTCAGGCATCATCACGATGCAGGCGGTGCCGAACATCCCCCCGTCCAGCCGCGGATCGGACAGCCACACCTGCGCCGTGCCGCCGCCCGGGGGAAACCGGAACATCACGCCCTGGTCATAGTCGGTCACGTACAGGCTGCCGTCTGGCCCCCAGGCGCCGTAGTCGGGGAACGGCGCCATGTCCTGGCTCTCCGGCGAGCAGGCAGCGCCGGCTGGGGCGGCGGAGCACGTCGGGAGATCGGGCACGGTGGAGTACAGGGTCTGCGCGCCGGTCTGCGGGTCCAGCCGGATGATCCGCCCGCTGGTCTTGTCGAACAGCAGCAGGCGCCCGCGGGCGTCGTTGGCCGCGACCTGAACTCCGTGCGGTTTGGACACATCCTGCCCCAGCACGGTCCAGGAGTTCAGAAGCTCTCCGCCACCCGTGTACTCGAGCACGCGTGAGCGCAGACTCGAGCCCTGGGGGTTGTCGTAGGTGCCCTCGAAGATGTGGCCGCCCAAGATGTGGGGCAGCGCCGGGTAGCCGGGCGTCGGGATCAGGGCCAGAACCTGTACATCGCCAGGCGCCCGGGCCGCAGCCGCGGAGGGAATGGCGAGGGAGGCCGCCAGGGCGGCCAGGACCAGCCGTAGCCTCACGCGCCCAGCCGGCTATCGATGTACGCGTCGACCATCAGCTTGGCCTCGCCCAGCAAGGCATCGTCCCCATCCTGGTCGCGCCGGAAGGCCTCACGCAGCAGGCCGTCACCGGCCAGTACGACCATGGCTGCCGCTACCTGCCTGGCCTGAGGGCTGGCCGCCGGCCAGTGCACGGCCAGGATCCGCTCGATCGATCCGGCGATGCCGGTCCGGGCCTGACGGGTGGCATCCCGGACCTGCTCGTTGCGCAGCCCGCCGTACCACAGGGCCAGGAATCCGGGCCGGGCGCGGAACCCGGCCGCCAGCGCGTCCAGGACCGTTCCCGCCGGGTCCTCCAGGGGGTCCAGCGCGTCGGCTTCCGCGACGCCGGCCACCAGGTCGTCGAAGTCGCTCCAGTAGCGCACAGCCAGCGCTTCGACGATCGTCTGCTTGTCCGGGAAGAACCGGTACACCGTGCCCACCGACACCCCAGCCGTCTGGGCGATCCGGGTGGTGGTGAACGCGTCGGCGCCCTCCCGCTCCAGGAGCTCGTCGGCAGCATCGAGCACCCGGCGCAGGCGCTCGCGGCTCCGAGCCTGGGACGGGCTGTGACGTAGTTGAAGGTGAGGGGGGTTATCCGCCATCCGCGCGGAAAGGTGAGACTAGCTTCATGTTATCGTTCTTCCATGGCTGCTTCAACCGAGACGGCTGCGGCGCGCGAGCACGTCGCGCAGGCCGCCCGCCGGTTGGCCGCCCAGGGATTGGTGGTCGGTACTGCGGGCAACGTATCGGAACGGGTGAACGACGATCACGTGGCTATCAGCCCCACCGGCGCGACGCTCGAGGCCTTGACCCCCGAGCAAGTGTGCGTCATCGACCTGGACGGCGAGCTGGTGGGCGGCGAGCTGGAGCCCACCTCCGAGTTGACACTGCACCTGGGGGTGTACCGACGCTACGACGCCGGGGCGGTGGTCCACACCCACTCGCCCATGGCTACCGCTGTGGCCTGTTCAGTTGACGAGGTGCCGGTCGTCCACTACCACATGCTGGCGCTGGGCGGCTCGGTCCAGGTGGCCCCGTATGCCACGTTCGGCACCCCGGAGCTGGCCGAGCTGACGCTCGATGCGCTCGACGGTCGCAGCGCGGCGCTGATGGCCAACCACGGCGCGATCGTGTACGCCGCCGACGCCCCGGCCGCGGTCGAGTCGGCGCTGCTGTTGGAGTGGGCGTGCAGCGTGTACTGGCACGCCAGCGCGCTAGGGCCGCCGCGGGTGCTCGACCCCGAACAGCAGCACGCTGTGGTCAGCGCGGTACTCGAGCGCGGTTACGGGCAGGTCAAGCCGGGGGCCGGATGAGCCAGGAGATGCGGGCGATCGCTCTGGGCGTGCACGTGGTCGACGTGCTGGTCCGCCCGGTGGAGCAGATTCCCGAAGGCCAGGGTGGGCAGCTGGTGGAGCAGATCCGGATCACACCGGCCGGCTCGGCCGGCGGCACCGCAATCACACTCGGCAAGCTGGGCGCGCAGGTGTTCAGCGCCGGCGCGGTCGGGGACGATGAGCTGGCCGGGGTCCTACTGGAGCTATTGGGGCGCTTTGGCGTTGATACTTCGTTGATGGTCACGCGGGAAGGCGTGCAGACATCGGCCAGCGTGCTCCCGATCCGCCCGGACGGGTCGCGTCCGGCGTTTCATGTGGTGGGGGCGAACGCCGCCTACGCGTCGGCCGATGCGCCCTGGGACGCCATCGCCGGCGCGAGCTTCCTGCATCTGGGCGCCCCCGAGTTCATGGGCGGCGAGGAAGCGGCCAAGATCCTGTCGTTCGCCCGCGAGCACGGGGTCACCACTTCAGCCGACCTGCTGGCGCCGGGCGAGCAGGCCGCGGCGATTGTCGACTGGATCGCCCCCGCCCTAGGGCACCTCGACTACCTGCTGCCCAACGACGAGCAGGTGCTGGGCCTAACCGGAGCGGATGATCTGGCCAGCGGCTGCCGGGCGCTGCGCGAGTACGGCGTCGGGTGCGTGGCCGCGACGTGCGGCGGCGACGGCGCGATCGTGGTCGACGAGGAGGGGGAGGAGCGAGTCCCGGCGTTCGTCACCGAGGTGGTCGACACCACCGGCTGCGGCGATGCGTTCTCGGCCGGATTCCTGCGCGGGCTGTCGCTCGCTCGCAGCCGGCGTGAGTCCGCCGTGCTGGGCTGCGCGGTGGCGGGCCTGGTGGCCGGGGGGCTGGGTTCGGACCATGGCGATTTCGATCTGGCGGCGGCGGATGAGTTCGCCGCCTCTACTCCCACCACCAAGGAGATGGCCTCGAGATGAGCAAACCGAGTCCGATCACCCGTCGGAGGTTCGTGGCCGGCACGCTGGTCGGCGGGGCGGCGATCGCGGCACCGAGCGCGGCCGAGGCGGCGCGGCACAAGAAGAAGCCGAAGCCCAAGCCGAAGCCCACCGGGAAGAACCGCCGGGCAGACGTGGCCGTGGTCGGCGCGGGGTTCGCCGGGCTGACCGCGGCGCGCAACCTCGCCCAGGCCGGGCATTCGGTGATGGTGGTCGAAGCGCGCGACCGCGTGGGCGGCCGGGTGTGGAACCACGATTTGGGTCCCGCCCACCCCGGTCACGTCTCCGAGCGGGGCGGGACGTTCGTGGGTCCGACGCAAGGCCGCCTGATGGCCTTGGCCAACGCCCTGGGAGTCAAGACGTTCCCCACGTTCGACGACGGCAACAACGTGTACGTCGCCGGCTCGACCAAGCTGACCTACAGCGACACCGGGCCGCTGGGCACCGCGCCACCGGACCCCAAGACC
>DATKRM010000163.1:0-16374 GCA_035532195.1 Solirubrobacteraceae bacterium | reverse complement strand
CGGGCTCCCGCCCGGCCGGGCCAGAACGGCGGCCCCGGGCCGTCGCAGTCGCGGCCCCAGGTATGAGCGCCGTGGCCGGGCTCGAGCTGTACCTCTTCGACAGCGGGACCTTGGGTCTCCAGGGGGCGGAGGTACCGGTGCCGTTCTTTCTCCTGCGCCACCCGGATGGCCTGGTCGTGGTCGACGGCGGGAACCCGCTGGCTGTGGCCCGGGATCCGCGCGCGCACTGGGGCGGCCTGGCCGACGTGTTCGACGTGCACATGACCGAGGCGCAACATTGCGCGGCCCAGCTGGAGGCCTTCGGCGTCTCGCCGGGCGACGTGTCGCACATCGTGCAGACTCACCTGCACATCGACCACACCGGGGCGCTGGGTCACTTTCCGCAGGCCACCGTCGTGGTCCACTCGCGGGAGCTCGAAACAGCCCGGGCGGCCGAATCGCCGGAAGCCAGCGGTTACGTACGCGCGGACTATGACCGCCCCGAGTTGCGGTGGCAGACGGTGGAGGGGGAGACGGATCTGTTCGGCGACGGGGCGGTCCGCCTGATCGAGACCCCGGGACACTCGGCGGGCCACACCTCGCTGCTGCTCGAGCTCCCGGATACGGGACCGGTGCTGCTCACCGCCGATGCCTCGGACAACCGCGACCAATGGGAGGGGCGCGCCTACCCGCGAGCTTTGTTCTCCCGCGAGCAGGCTGCGCAATCGCTTCAGCGGCTACACGAGCTGGCCGAGCAGACCGGTGCGCTGGTGGTGTTCGGCCACGACCCCAAGAACTGGTCCCAGCTCAGGCGGGCACCGGAGAGCTATCGCTAGCCGGCTGGCTGGCTTCCGGCTCGGCCGGCGTCCCCTGGGGCGGAAACCGCGTGAAGCTGACGTCTACCAGTTCGGTCAGCGCGGCGGCGGCGCTCCGGACGTCGCCCAGCAACCGCTCGCGGGCGCCGTGCACCGTCTGCGCCTCAGCCTCGGCCTCGTGCAGGCGTTGATTGGCCCGGCACACAATCGCCGTGGCCTCCACCTTGGCCTCGCCCAACTGGCGCTCGGCCTCGGCCTCGGCCTCCCGAACCGTTTCCTGTGCCTGTTCGTGAGCTGCGATCAGCACCGCTGAGGTCTGCTCGCCCACCCGCTTGATCTCGGCCGACACGTCGCCGCTGGGCAGCGGCCGAGCCCGCAGCTCGTCCACCTGACGGTCGAGGTCAGCCAGCTCCTGCTCGAGCTCAGACACGTACTGGTCGACCGCGGCGCAGTGGTAACCGTGGCGCACCATGGCGAACCGCGGCATGTCGTCCTGCCATACGGCCGAGTACTGCTCGGTCGGTTGGAGCGTCTGGTCAGGCGGCTCGGTGCGGGAGAAGGTCTGCGCCAGGCGCTGGCCGATACCGGCCAGCCGGCGGCCTGCTGGATGCGGCGCCGCCGGCTCTGCCAGCGCGGCGCCATGGTCCATGAATTCGGTCACGGCGGCTCCTTTGGTCTGATCTTGCCGAGAGTGAGGCTCTTCGGCGGGTCCAGGCGGATCCCTGTTCAGAGCAACGAACCGACCAGAGCCACGTGGCCCAGTCGCCGGCTCGATCGCCCGCGTGACGTGGCACGCCCGCGCACGATGTGGTGGCGGACCAGCTCCACCAGGTCAGAGGTGAGGTGGAACGGGTCGGCGATCACGGTTAGGTCCAGGGCCGACACGGCGACCCGGAGCTCCCCCTCGACCTCGGCTACCAGGAGCGGTCCGCGAGGCAGGGCGGCGCAGTCCAGCGCGGCCAGGCGAATCAGCGCGGTTTCGTCGTCTCCGTAGGCTGGGCGAATCGTGACGGGGAGGAGGGCCGAGGTGACCATGGGTGAAACCATGGCGCGACCGGGCTATAAATGCAAATAGGGATTAGGCTGGTCTGGTATAACCTGCGGTAATGCTCGATGTCCGCCGGTTAAGGGTCCTGCGAGAGGTTGCGCGCCGCGGATCTTTCTCCGCCGCTGCCGAGGTATTGGGGTATACGCAACCCGCGGTGTCCCGCCAGGTGGCGTTGCTCGAGCAGGAGACCGGGACGACGCTGCTGGAGCGGCGACCCGGAGGGGTTCGGCTGACCGATGCGGGCGAGCTGCTGGTCGGTCACGCCGATGCGGTCCTGGCCCGTCTCCAGGACGCCGAGGACGAGCTGGGGGCCCTCCTCGGTCTTCGGTCCGGACGCCTGCGGATGTCCACGCTGACCTCGGCCGCAGCCACGATCGTGCCCCTGGCCATCGCCGAGTTTCGCCAGCGCCTGCCCGCCGTGGAGCTCTCGGTGGCCATGATCGACCCCGTGGGCCTGGTGCCATCGCTGCGCGCGGGGGAGCTCGATCTGGCTCTGTGCAACGACCCGTCCCTCGGCGACGTGCCAGACGTCGAGGCGCTTCACCTATTCGATGAGCCGATGCTCATGGCTCTGCCGCGTGACCACGCCTTGGCCGGGCGCAAGCGCGTCCGCCTGACCGATCTGGCGCAGGAGCGCTGGATGCTGGGCACGACGACCGGCTGCCCGGATGCCGGACGGTTCATCCGGGCCTGTCACACCGCCGGCTTCGACCCCCAGATCGCCTTCCACAACGACGACTACACGGCGATCCTGGGATTCGTCGGCGCGGGTGTCGGCGTGGCCCCAGTGCCGGAGATGGTCGTCCGCACGCCCCCGCCCAACGTCAGCGTCTGCTCGCTCGGGCGGGATACGATCACCCGTCCGATCGTGGCCGCGATGCCCGCGGGATACCGGCCCGGGGCCGCCCAGGCGATGCTCGACGTGCTCCAGGAGGTCAGCGAGAGCTGGACGGCGATGCGACGGCCCGAGCTCGCCGCGGCCTGAGCGGCGCGTGAGCATTCAGGACTTTCGGGGGGTGCTCGCGGTGCTGGTGGTCGCCGCCACGGCGCTGGTCAGTGGGTGCGGTGCCTCCAGTTCCGGCGCCCAGGCCACGGGCTCGGCGTCGACGCCGTCGCGTCCGCCGGCGACCCAGCGGCAGGTGGCGCGGTGCACGCCTCGCGGCGCCCATGTGGTCGTAGTCAGCCATGACGCTGTCGTCTACACAGTCGCTGGCGTCCTGCGCGCCGGCCCGCTACCCGGCTCCAGGGCACAGGGCGTGGCCGTCTTCGGCTGCGTCATCGGCATATGGAAGCGCGTCGCGCTGGGGACGGTCAGGCGTCTGGAGAAGGTCGCCTTGAACGGAACTGCGGTGGCTTATGCCAGCAGCCAGGTTCAGGGCATCGACACGTCCCGGACGGACGTGTTGGTGGCTGATATCCGCCGCCGGCACGAGCGCTTCGACGTGCCTGCGGGGAGGATCGCGATTGCGCCCTCGTTCGTGAGCGTGGATGCGCTCGTGGTGACACCGGACGGCACGGTGGCCTGGATCCAGCACGGTGGAACCGCCGAGAGCCCTGGCAATTCAGTCCATGCCGCTTCGGTGGCCAAGCCGAGCGATCACCAGCTGGCCTCGGGACCGGCGATCAACCCGCGCTCGCTGAGGCTCGTTTCGGGGACCGTGAGCTGGCTCGAGGACGGCCAGCGCCGCTCCGCGCGCATCTAGCGCTGCGGTGGCTCGCGACGAGCTTCCAGCTCACCCCGGGTCTGGGCAGTCAGCGTCGCCTCCAGCCGGCCGGTCAGCTCCTCCATGCTCAGCCGGCCCGCGGCGGCATGCTCGCGAAGCAGGGTGGTGGCGTGCTCGCGCTCCTGATCTGAGGCGCGGATCTCGACACTGTTGGTGTCCATCTCAGGTCTCCGGATAGAACTGGCCGTGGAAGCCGAACGGGATCACGTGCGGGGCGTAGGCGCGCGCGAGCTCGGTCATGGATCGCGCATCGAGGGCGAGCAGATACGACCGATCTCTTCCGGCGTCGAGCACCACCGAGAGGATGACGCCGTCATCCTCAGCGTTTGACTCAGGGGATGGGACGAACACCGGCTCGCCTACATACGCCGCCGGCTCGTGCCAGACAGCCGCGTCGCCGGACTCGTTATCGATCTTGACCAGGCGGTCCGCGGTGTCGTAGTTGTTCTCGGCCGTTGTCCCGAGCCCATAGACGAAGCGGTATGGGCGTAGGTACGACTGCTCGTTGATCCGTGGCAGCTCGATCACCTCCTGGCTGCGGTACTCGGTGCTGGTCGTCCGTTGGTCGAGGTCGACGACCACCCGGCGAAGCCGAGGTTGGGGTCGAAAGTCGCCGGCACGGGCTCGCCGAAGTCGCTCGATGTAGAACGCGTCGATGATCTCGGGGGACCCGTGGTCGCAGTACTCCATCACCAGACGCCCGTCCTCATCCCACGCGCCGACGTGGTGGAAGGCGAAGCCCGCCTCGGTCTCGTAGGTCCCGATCTTCTTGCCGGTGTGGCGGTCGAACACCAGGATGCGCGTCGCGCGCTCGGGGTGCCAGCGGAAGTTCTCGATGAACGGCCGGCCGCTGAGCGGGATCTCGATCGAGTTGACCGTGAACGGGAACTCGGTCAGCGCGATGTACCGCTGGCTCATCGCGAACGAGTGGACATAGCCAGGCCGGCTGACCCCCTTGGTGGCCAGAACGCGGGGCCGCTGGCCGGGAGCGTGGACGAAGAAGCGATAGCTGTTACGCGGTCCCATCCGAGTGGCGACGTTGATCAGCGCGCCGTTATCCGGGTCACGGTGTGGGTGAGCAGTGGCGAACGTACCCGGGTAGCGGTCGCTGACGCCCAGGGTCTCGAGCGTGTGGGGGTCGAACTGAACCGAGATCGGTGCCTCGGTCATCGCGTAGTGCCGGTCGCCAAGCGTGGCCAAGCTGACCGCTGAGTTGTCGGTCACCTGGGGGTCGAAGACGGTCATCAGCCGCTTGAAGATCGAGCGGCAGGGGTCGGTGGCGAACTCCGACAGGGCCGGCTTCCCGGCCCGCATTGCCTGGTAGGACTTGGTCTGGAGAAACCGGTTGGCGTAGGAAACGCCTCCGTCGGCCAGGGTGAAGCGGTGGAGCATGGCCTGGCCGTCGAACCAGTGGTTGACAGACCGATCGCCGGCCTCATATAGGCCGGGTCCGTTGCGCAGCAGGCTGCCGGACAGCCAGCTCGGCAGGTTGCCCTCCACCTCGATCGCGTCGACAGCGATCTCCTGGTTCAGGCTGCGGTAGCCAGCCTGCGGTCCGAGCTGCGTGGTTTCCTGTGTTGTGGTGGCCATACGACGATTCCTCTCGAATGGTTGCGATACAATGGTGGCAAGACTACCGTCGTAAGTCAACTTGTCAAGTGCCCCCGCGAGCCCTTTCCCTCACCTCCTATCTCGTGCTCGGTCTGATCGACCGCGCCGGCGAGGCCACGCCGTATGACCTCAAGCAAATGGCCACCGCCGTGTCCGGTCTCTGGACCTTGCGCCACGACCAGGTCTACCGGGAGACGGAGCGGCTGGCCCGGCAAGGCCTGTTGGAAGAGGACCGCGAACAGCACGGCCGCAGGCGCAGGCGCTTCCGCATGACCGCTGCCGGGCGGGCCGAGCTGGGCGAGTGGCTGACCAAACCCACGGCCGAGTTCACCGAGCTGCGCGATCCCGGCCTGCTCCAGCTGTTCCTCGGTGCCGAGCCGGCATCGGTGGCTCAGCTTCAGTTAGCAGTGCACCAGGAACGCCTGGGCGAGTACGAGCAACTCGTCGAGGCCCTACCGACCGACGTTCCAGCTGGGGTCCGCCTGGCGCTCGAGTCGGGGATCGGCCACGAGCGGGAATGGGTCCGCTTCTGGCGCGGCCTGGCCAAGTAGCTCAGAGAAGGCTGCGGGCGCACTGCTCGATCGAGTCCCCGATCGGCCGCGTGGTCCAGCCCAGCTCGCTCCGCGCCTTCTGGCTGGAGAACCAGGATCGCCGGCCCAGGTCGCTGACGACGGACCGGATGCTGCCGTCGAACAGCGCCATCGCCCGGATCAGCAAGTTGGGGGCCACCCGGGTGGGCACTCCCTTCGCGGCCTCGCCCAGGCGCTCGCGGAGGATCGCCGCGGCCTCGGGCATCCACAGGAACCGGTCGGTGGCGATGAACCGCTCGCCCCCGGCGGCCGGGCTGGTCAGTGCGCGGATGTGCAGGTCGGCCACGTCGCGCACGTCCACGAAAGTGAACCCGAGCCTGGGGATCGCCGGCATCCCGCCCAGCAGTCGCTGAACCACCTGAAGCGAATATGAGTGGTCGTCGCTCAGCGTCGGGCCGATGATCGCGCCGGGGTTGATCGTGGCCAGGCGATCCTCGGCGTCGGCGCCACGCACGTGCTGCCAGGCCGCCTGCTCGGCCAGCGTCTTCGAGCGCACGTACGGCGTCCGCGAGCTGTCCTGGCCGTCGGTCCAGTCATCCTCGGTGTAGGGCGCGGCCTCCGAGCTCTGCCGCGCCGGGTGGATTGCGGCGATCGAGGACGTCATCGCCACCCGCTCCACACCAGCCTCGAGTGCGGCCCCCAGGACTCGGAGCGCGCCGTCCCGCGCGGGCACGATCAGCTCATCCGGATCCTTGGGCTGCACCGGCGGGAACGGGGATGCCACGTGCAGGACGTACCGGCAGCCGTTGACCGCCTCCGGCCACCCGGCGTCGGAGCCGAGGTCGGCCGCGGTGACGGTCAGCCGCGAGTCGGCCTGGACGCCGGCTGCGGCGACGGCGTCGCGCACCGCCGGCTCGCGACTCAGGTCACGAATCGTCGTGCGTACGTCGTAGCCCCGTTCCAGCAGCGAGGCGATGCACCAGCCGCCGAGGAAGCCCGTGCCCCCGGTGACCAGAACCGTGCCACCCGAGTCCGCCATGCCGCGCTACTCCCGGCGCGCGCTGGCCACGAGCATCCGCTCGGGCACGTTGAGCCGGCCGTCGTCCTGCCGGAACGGCGCCGAGGCTTGGGCCACGGCGGCCGAGATGGCGGTGCGGCCATCATCGTCGAGGTTGTCCAGCAGCGCGCGCACCGGGCCGGCGAGTCTTCCCGTGACCCCGAGCCACGCCTCCGGCGACTCGTACTCGACCACGTCGTCCAGTAGCTCGGTGCGCACCGCGCTCAGCCCAGCGTCCGCGAGCAGGCTCCGCAGGCGCTCTGCGTCGGCCAGCGCGAACAGGCCAGGCGCGTCTGGGGGCGGCGGCGCGGCCCCCAGGTGTTGCATGATCGCGCGCATCGGGATGGCCGCCCACGGGTTCGCCTGAGCGTCCGACCACACGGCCAGGGCCAGGCGGCCGCCCGGAGCTAGCACCCGCGCTGACTCGCGGATGGCTTGGGCGGGGTCGGCCATCAGCATGTAGCCCATCCGGCACAGCACGACGTCGACCGCGCCGTCGGGCAGGTCGATCGCCTCGGCATCCATCACCCGGTGCTCGGTATTGGCCGCGCCCTCAGCGGCGGCCCGCTGACGCGCGGCCTCGACCATGGGCTCGGCGAAGTCCGTGCAGGTCACGTTTCCCTCAGCGCCGATCGCCCGGCTGGCGGCCAGGCTGAGCGTGCCCGGGCCGCCGGCCAGCTCCAGCACCCGGTCTCCCGGTTGCAGCTCGACCGCATCGATCATCCACTCCGCGCCGCGCCGGAGCTGGCGATCCACGTTGACGATCAGCTCGCCCCAGGCGGGCGCCACGTTGGACCACGACTGCAGTGAGGCCTCGCGGTATTCGGTCACTGAGCCCGGACCCTACTGCGTCACGCCGCCTGGCGCTCGGCCAGCTCCGGCTCGGGCTCGGTGGTGGCCACGGGCGCGCGCGTGAGCCGGAGGACCGGCCGAGGCGAACCGGTGCTCAGGACGGTCAGCGCCAGCACCATGCCGAGGGCAATGCACGCCGCTCCGGCTACGAACGCCAAGTGATAACCGCTGATCAGCGAGCTGGTCACCGCGTGGTGCTGGCCCAGCAGCGCCTTGGTGTGGTTGGTGGCGAGGGTGCCCAGCACCGCCAGGCCGAGCGCTCCGCTGACCTGCTGGGAGACGTTGGTGATCCCGGAGGCCAGCCCCGCGTCGGCCGCGGGAACGTCGGCCATGGCCATCGTGAGCAGTGGCATGAAGGCGTTGCCGATGCCCAGGCCGATGGCGAACCAGGCGACGAAGAGGGTCGGGAAGAACGCGGTGTGAGGACCGGTCGTGGTCAGGAGCAGCAGGCCGCCCGCCACGGTCGCCATCCCGCTTAGCAGCACGCGCATGGCACCGAACCGGCTGACCAGTCGAGCCGTGATGCCTAGCGACAGGATGGCCACGGTGATCGTCCAGGGCAGGAAGGCCAGGCCGGTCTGGATGGCGCTGTAGTGCAGCACGTGCTCGAGGTACAGAGTGCCCAGGAAGAACGTGGAGTACATCCCGGTGACCAGGAAGCCTCGGACCACGCTGGCGCTGATCAGGCCGTGCAGCCGGAGGATTCGCAGCGGCATGATCGGATTCGCGATCCGCGCCTCCAGGGTCAGGAATCCGATCATCAGGGCGATCGCGACCGCCCCCAGCCCCAGCACCTGGGTCGAGCCCCAGCCGTGGCTCGTGGCCTGGACGATCGCGTAGACCGCGGTCATCAGCGACAGGGTGACCAGGGTCGAGCCCAGCCAGTCGATGCCGTGCCTCAGCCCGAGGCCCTCGTCCTGGGGGATCAGGAAGCGGCCCAGCGCCAGGGTGCCCAGCCCGATCGGGATGTTGACGAAGAAGATCCAATGCCAGCTCAGTGACTCGGTCAGCAGGCCGCCGGCCAGCAGTCCGAGTGAGCCGCCGGCCACCGAGACGAACACGTAGGCGCTCATCGCGCGGGCCCGGTCTGCGGCCTGGGGAAACTCGGTGACGATGATGGCCAGGATCACCGAGGCCTGCATGGCGGCGCCCACCCCTTGCAGGAACCGGGCCGCGATCAACACGCCCTGGCTGGGAGCCAGGCCGCACACCACCGAAGCCGTGGTGAACAGAACCAGTCCCGAAAGGAACACGCGCCGGCGGCCGGCCAGGTCGCCCAGCCGGCCGGCCAGCAGCAGCAAGCTGCCGAAGGTGATCAGGAACGCGTTGACCACCCAGGTCAGGTTGGCCTGGCTGAAGTGCAGGTCACGCTGAATCGAGGGCAGCGCGACGTTCACGATCGTCACATCGAGGACGATCATCAGCTGGGCCAAGCAGACGACCGCGAGGATCATCCACCGGGAGCGGGTGGCGGCGAGGGCAGGAGCTGAGGCTAGATTCATCACATTCCAAACGGTTGTGGCGAGCAGACTTGTGGTGTAAACTGGAGGACCCCTCCAGAACTAAGTGGAGGAACCCTCCGGCAATATACGGAGGGATCCTCCGTTTGTCAAGCGAAGCCTTCCTTCCCGCCATGAGCACCACCGAGAGCGCCGATAGAACAGGCCTGGTCAGGCCGAAGCGGGCCGACGCGCGGCGCAACTACGACAAGGTGATCGCCGCGGCGCGCGAGGCGTTTGCCGACACCGGCTCGGCCACCTCACTCGAGGAGATCGCGCGGCGCGCCGGGGTGGGCATCGGGACGCTGTACCGGCACTTCCCCACCCGCCAGGCGTTGCTTGAGGCCGTGTACGTGGACGAGGTGGAGGCGGTGTGCCGGATTGCGGCGGAACTCGACGGCGGGGACGCCTGGGAGGCGCTGGTCACGTGGCTGCATCGGCTGGTGTCCTACTTCGGGACCAAGCAGGCGCTGGCTCACGAGCTGTTGGACTACCTGGGGCGCGACGCCCCGTTGTTCAAGGGCTGCCGCGAGGCGCTGTTCGACGCCGGGGACCCGCTGCTCAGGCGCGCGCAGGAGGCCGGCGCGGTCCGGCCTGACGTCGACTTCTCCGACCTGATCCAGTTGGTCGCGGGGATCACCAAGATCCCGTCGGGCGACCCCGAGCAGGTCGATCACATCCTGCGCATTGCCCTCGACGGACTGCGGTTTCGGGCGCCCGGTAGCTGACGCCGGCGGCTACACAAGCTCAACGCGATCGTTGGCCCAGCGCGACCTGAGCTCCCGCGGTGCAGTCGCGTACACGTGCGTGTGATCGGGACGCGGTCGCCGGCGTGGACGGCCGGGCTGGAGAGTGGCCAGCGTGCTGGTCGACCTGCCCGGCTTGGCGGTGGTCAGGTGGAGCTGGGCGTAGTTGAACCCGTAGGCCCCGCTGCAGTCCAGTCCGGTGCTGCAGCCGGAGAAGTTGGCCGCCCAGATCATCCACATGTCCGTCCCCTGTGAGCTCATCCAGTTGACCGGCAGGGCCGGGTCGTAGCCGTTAGAGGGCCCGAAGTACTCCTGACTGGCCACGAACGAGAACGGTCCTTCCGGGGTGGGCGACTCGAGGATCACCAGCTCGGAGCCGTCCTTCCACACGCCGGGTGTGCTGTCCGAGTAGGAGTAGGTGAAGGTGAGCAGGTAGCGGTGCAGGCCGGCGTCGTAGCTCATCCGAGGGTAGGTGATGTGGTCATTCCAGGTGAGCACCGGCTTGGCGCTCGAGATCGAGCTGGTCCAGGTGGTGGACGCGTGGTCGCCGGAGGTCTTCACCGTCGCGGCCCACTGCCAGCGAGCGGGATTGGTGATGTCCGAAGCGTCGGCCCGGGCCCGGCCCAGGATCAGAGTGTTGGCGTTGAACTCTCGCTCGGTGGCGATCGCGTACACGTAGCCGTCCGGCGCCCCCGAGTTGGTGCCGTATTGGATGAAGTTGAGGTTTCCCGTCGGCCCCGGGAACGGCTGCTTGGGCGACTGCCAGGTCTGCCCCTGGTCCGTTGAATAGGCGATCCCGACCAGGCCCTGGTACGCGGCGTTGTCATTCCAGTCGTAGTTGTTGACCTGGGTGGCGTAGAACACGCCGCCCACCGCGGTGAATCCATTCGCGTAATACGAGCCGAGCGGGCCACCGAGCAGGTCCTCGTTCGACTGCACATCGGCGTAAGTCTTGGCCGGCCCGGCGTCGCCCACATTCGTGAACTGGAGCTGACCTGGGGAGCCGGTGACCTTGGCCAGCGAGTTCCGCCACCGGGCGGGTTGCTGGGTACCGGTGCCGCCGTCATTGATGAGCACGTACAGCGAGTCGCTGCTGACCGACGACGTGGCCAGGATGTCGCCGAACTGGTTGGACGGCGGGTCGTAGCGGTTGGTGGTCCAGGTGGCGCCAGTGATTGTCTGGCTGGCGGGGAACGGCGTGTCGTTGACTCGGCTGAGCTGCCCCGCGGCCGCCGAAGCGGGCGGGGCGGCGAGGCCCAGGGCGGCCGGAACCGCCAGCGACGCCCCGGAGACCAGGAGCCGGCGGGCGCTGAACAACCGGATTGCCATGGGCCAAGGCTCGCCCAGGCCAGTTAGGCGTTCGTGTGACCAGCCTCTGGAATGCGTAAGAGCCGGCTTATGCGGAGCAGACGGGGGTGGCGGAAACGCCGCCGCGCCGGGCTCGCTCGCGCGCACGGCCGCGGCGATGATGCCAGAGTGCCGGTCGTGCCCAGCCACACCGAATCCGTCGATACGACACCGGCGACGGACGCGTGCCTGGCCGAGCTGCGATCACTGTCGGGATCAGAGGGCGGGCCCATGGAGCTTCACGGGCTGCGGGTTTACGAGATCGCCTGTGAGCTCGGTGCCCGGCGCGGGATCACTCTCGACCGCGAGCTCCTGCTGTGCGTGGCCTTGCTTCACGACGCCGGCCTATATCCCAGCGCGGCTTCGAGTGACACGTACGTGGTCGACGGGAGGCGATTGCTGGCTCGGGTCGTGGCCCCGTTCGACTGGCCGCCCGAGCGAGTGGCGCTGGCGGGCGAAGCGGTCGAGCGCCATCACGAGCTGCGCCCACAGTGGGCTCACGGCAACGAGGTTGAGCTGATCCGCCGCGCGGACCTGATCGACGTGAGTGCGGGGGTGGTCAGGTTTGGCCTCGATCGCCGGTGGCTGCAGGGCCTGGCGACGCGGCGGCCCCGTACCGGCCTGGTGCGTGAGATCGCCCGGCTCGTGGGGGGCGCGCTGCGCACCCGTCCGCTGACCATGCTCCAGATCTTCCTGAGGCCTGGGTAGGCCCGCCGCAGCGTCAGCCGACGACCGGACGGACGCGGACGATCTCCGTGCGCTCGATGGCCCGCTCACGCATATCGGCCAGGGCCACCCGCTGCGGGTCGCTGATGAAGGCGTCGAGCGCGGAATCGGACGGAAATTCCAGTACCTGGACCTCGGTCGGACCGCCCGCGAGCGCCCGGACCCTGGTCAGAGCCTTGGCGCCGTGATCCCCCAGCCGCTCCAGAACCCGGTCCTCGTAATCAGCCAGCAGCTCCGCCTGGCCGGGTTTGGCCCAGAGAATTACGCAGATGTGCAAGGGCACCGGGTAAGAGTAAGCAGAGGCGTCGGCGCTTTCTGGGACGCCGGTCGAATCAAGTAGGGAAGCCTCGGTGGTAGAACTGCCATCCCGTGAGGCTTACCGAGAGCTTCGTCGCTGCCGCGCCACCGGAGCTTGTCTTCGACTACATGACTGACCCGTCGAACCTTTCCAGTTGGCAGACGTCGAAGACGCTCGTCGAGCCGCTGACCGAAGGACCGAGACGCCTAGGAACGCGGGTGCGAGAGCGCACGAAGCCGCCCGGGGGCAAGGAGTTTGAGCAGATCGTGGAGTTCACCGAGTTCGACAGGCCGAGACGGTTTCACGCCCACATCGCAGAAGGTCCATATCCGATCGATGGCACGTGGACCTTCAAACCAAATGGAGCCGGCACCGAGGTGACCTTTACAGCTGAGGGCGAGCTTCGTGGCCTGCTGCGTTTCATCGAGCCAATCGTCAAGCGGTTGATGGCCCGCCAGTTCGTGGACTACCACCGCAGGCTGTGTCGGAACGTCGATCAGCTGGCCGGTGGTCGTTCATAGCCGAACACCCTGGACCGTCCACGACCTGGGCGCAAGAATCGATCACCCATGAACGAGCCGGCGCTCGAACGCATTACATCGGCTGACGGCACCTCGATCGCGATTTGGCGGTGCGGGGAGGGTCCGCCGCTGGTCGCGCTGCACGGCGTGACGATCGATCACACGGCCTGGGATGGAGTTCGCCCGGAGCTCGAGCGCGGGCGCACGCTGCTCGCGGTCGATCGGCGCGGACATGGCGCCAGCGGGAAGGGCGGCGCCGACCATTCGCTGACGCAGGAGGTCGCGGATCTGCTCGCTGTGCTGGCGCTCCTCGACGAGCCAGCCGACGTGGTGGCGCACTCTTACGGCGGCCTGGTGGCGCTCGAGGCTGCGCTGACTAGCGACCGGATCCGCCGCCTGATCGTCTATGAGCCTTCGATCGACGACGAGCCGGGGTTTCCCGGTGTGGTCGCACGAGTGGCCGAGCTCGTGAGCCGAGGCGAGGATGAACAGGCGGCGGTGACGTTGCTTGTGGAGCGAAGCGGTGTGCCTCCCGATGCCGTGGACTCGGTGCGTGAGCTGCCGCTATGGCCGATCCTGCTCCGCGGCGTGCAGGTGCTTCCCCGCGAGGGGGCAGCAGTGGTCTCCTATCGGTTTGACCCGTCGCGATTCCAACAGCTGACGACCCCCACTCTCGTGCTGGTCGGCGAGGAAAGTCCGGGCTGGAGACGGGAGGCGATGACCCGCTTGCAAGCGACGCTGCCGCAAGCCGAGCTGCGGATCCTGGCCGGGCAGGGACATCTCGCCACCCACACCGCGCCGGAGCTTCTGGCCGAAGAGATCGTGAGCTTCCTGGAGCGCCAATGAGCTGCTGCCGACGCAGCTGCTCGCTCGTGGACTCGAAGTGCCTCCGCCGCCGGACCTGCCCTGACGGGTTACCCGTTGGACGACATCAAAATGACACAGGCCGACGACATATCGTCGGCAGAGGCTGTCAAACGCCCCGCTCGTCAAGGGCAAGCATCAGCCGGTTGCCGCTCATATCCCAGCACGACTCGAAGCTCAGATGTCGCACAGATTGAAGTGTTCGAGCTGCACAATTTGTAGCGTGCATCCTGGACTTCCCCCGGTTTGGTGGACCGCGCAGGACGGGCGGTACGGGGTTCCACGGGAGCAACCGGTTCCTCCGGCGCCACCGGCGTCGCCGGGTAGGACTCAGTTCGACTGGGTCGAGCGGATCGGCCTGCCGGCATTGAGGCGCTGCACACGCGCCTCTCTCTCCCCAGCCGCGCCCATCTTTCCGCCCCGCTAATCGCCAGCTTCTCTCCCCGCTCCGCATACTCCGACAGCCTCGCGACGTTCCGATCATCCCGGACCGCCCCGTGCATCCGCGCGTTTGCCCAATCGCCCAAATGCAGCGCCGCAAGCGCACGACACGCACTTAGAACCGGCGAGGACGAAGTTCCGGCTCATCAGGTCGGCTAGCCAGCTCGACAGTTGTCGTGGCTCTCGCTGGACTCGCGGTTCCATCTCCAGTACGGGGCTGTTGGTCGTCGTGGCGCCGGCGCTTGAACAGCCCCCGCAGCCAGTCCGCTAGTCGCAGCCAGAACCCGCGCCGCAGGACCGAGCGCCCGCGAGC
Organism: Solirubrobacteraceae bacterium; assembly: GCA_035532195.1. Classification (GTDB taxonomy): domain Bacteria; phylum Actinomycetota; class Thermoleophilia; order Solirubrobacterales; family Solirubrobacteraceae; genus Palsa-465. The sequence continues at coordinate 2,003 of DATKRM010000163.1, read as the reverse complement.
GGGCGGGGGAACTGTCGTCCGGACGACTGCGATCCAGTCCTCGAGTGGAAGCTCTCCCTGGATTAGCTGCGCGAGCGCGGTCGTGACCGGAGGGTCAATGTCGGCGCAGGCCATCGCCGTCGCGAGCAGCGGCACGGTCTCGAGTGCCTCGACGGCTTGCCCGACGCGAGCGGGGATCTCGCGGGTAGGGATGCCTTGGGCGAGCAGCTCGCCGGCACCGCGGTTGCGGCTCTCGGGCGCGAGCGCGGTAGCGACGAGATCGCCGGTGCCGGCAAGGCCGATCATCGATTCCGGGCGGGCGCCCTGCGCCTGGGCCCAGCGCCAGACCTCGGCGAAGATGTGGCCGGCGGCGGCGCCTGCGGCGTTGAGTCCCTGTGATTCGGTCGCGCCGGACGCCAGTGCCGCGGCGTTCTTGGCGACGCCGGCCAGCTCGACGCCGATCGGATCGTCTGACTGCTCGCAGACCACGCCGGCGCGGATGAATATGTCTGCAAGCGCGCACGCGAGTTCGCGGTCGGTCGAGGCGGCGACCAGCGCGGCACCCTCGCTGACCATCTCCCGCGCGTGGGCGGGGCCGCCGAGGCAGGCGACGCGATGGGCGCCAAAGCGGCGGCTAAGCAGTACCGTCGGGGGTGTGCCGTGCGGCGGCACCAGCCCCTTGGCGAGGCACACAACCGCAGCGCGCGGCGAGAACTCGCGCTGATCCAGCGAGGCGATCACCTCTCCGAGCCCGGGGGACGGAACCCCCAGAAAGACGTAGTCGGCGCGCGCGAGCCCGGTGCCAATGTGAGCGATGCGCAACTCCCGCGGAAGCGGGATGCCGGGCAGATAGGCGCAGTTCTCGCGGTGGCGCTGGAGCCCGTCGGCCTGCTCTGGGGTGTGCGCCTGCAGCGTCGTGCGCAGTCCGCATCTGGCCAGCAGGATCGCGATCGCGGTGCCGAATGAGCCGGCGCCGATCACGACCGCACGGCGGCTCCCGGGGAGTTGGATCGGGCTGCGCGAGGCAGGCGGCACGACGCGATCAACCCGTAGGGCGCTTACAGGATCGTGATTGGGTCATCGTTGGGCCAAAACCTAAACAGGTATCTCACGGTCGCGGACGTGGCCGAGCTGTTCAAGCTCAACCAGCAGACGGTCCGCACCAACGGTCCCTTTCCAGAACCAGCCGTGGATGCGTGAGCATGGTCAGTTGCCGCCGGCTACGGTAGTGCTGCTCGCGAGCGGAGGATCGTCAAAGAGGTTTAGCCGATCCCGGAGGCGTCGCGCCCATCGCACGCTCGGTTCCCACGTCCGCAGGCGCCTCGGACGCTCGCTTTTGCTGCCGCCGTGAGCTCGTCTCGGACGAGCCCTATGAACGGAAACCACAAGTCCACGGAGACTGAGCGGCACGGCTCCGTTCGCGTGATAGGGACCGTTGAAGAGGGACCGGGCGAGGCTGAAGTTCCTCACATCGGCTCGGCTCGCATTCCAGCCATAGGTCGTAGAGCGAAAGCAAGACGCTGGAAGTGTCGGGCCTCAAAGAAGAAGCCCCGCTCAGAGCGGGGCTTCGTGACATGTTGTGACCTGTGTGGACATCCCGATGACCCTCTACAAGTTACCCGCAGCCGGTGTTGAACCCGCAGCTCGAGCACGTGTAGCAGCTGCCAGTCCGCTGCATCATCCCGCCGCACTGCTGGCAGGCCGGGCCGAGATCGAGCCCGCCGCGAACGGCCGGCACCACCGGTGGCTTGTCAGTGAGGGCGGAGGTGGCGGGAGCAGCCGTCGCGGTCGGTGGTGAGCTGTGGCCGTTTCCGTTGCCTTCGGTCCCGGGCTCCGGCTCGGCCGAAGCCGGGGTCGCGGTGTCGGTCCGGCCTGAGACCGCCGCATCCTGCGCTGCCTTGCGGGCCCGGACCTCAGGTGTGAGGATGCCCAGCTCCTCCTGGAGGTCGGCATCCAGGAAGCGCGAGGCCAGCCAGCGCATGATGTAGTCGGGCATCGACTTGGCGAACGGGATCTCCGGGTTG
>DATKRM010000162.1:0-2429 GCA_035532195.1 Solirubrobacteraceae bacterium | reverse complement strand
CTACAGCGCGGCCGGATTCGCGGTCGAGCTCCAGGTCCGCTACCACCCGGCATCTGGACAGGCCGGCGACATTCCCGGGTGGCTGGCCTTCGTGCGCCACGTGGTGGACACGTTCGGCCCCAACCGGCGAGTCGTCTCGATGACGATCACCAACGAGGTCAACATCAACTTCTCGTCCAACACGTCGGACGGCTCGTATGCGGGCGCCGAAGACGCCCTGATCCAGGGCATCGAGGCGGGCCACCAGGAGGCCGTGCGCCGCCACTACACCCAGCTGCGCTTCGGCTTCACCTACGCCTATCGGTTCCCCCAGGACGGCAGCTTCTTCTCCTACTTGGCGGCCCATGGCGGGCCGGCGTTCCAGCGCGCGCTGGGGTTCGTGGGCCTCGACGTGTACCCGGGCACCGTGTTCCCGCCGGCCGCCGCCCCCACCGAGGACTACCGCGACGACCTGGCCCAGGCGGCGGGGGTGCTGCGGGACTGCTTCCTCCCGCAGGCTCAGATCGGCCGCCGGGTGCCGATCTGGATCACCGAGGACGGCGTGTCCAGCGGAACCCTGAGTGAGGCCCAGCAGGCCACGGTGCTCAGGCAGCTGGTCCAGGCCGTCCACGACTACTCAGGCACGTTCAACCTCACCGATTACCGCTGGTTCAACCTGCGCGACTCGACGGCCAGCGCCCAGCCCGCCTACCGGCTTGGCCTGACCTTCTCCTCATTCGGCCTGCTGCGGGACGACTACAGCCCCAAGCCGGCGTTTGCCGCCTACCAACAGGTGATCGCGAGCCTCGGCGCCCGTACCCCTCGGCCCAAACCGCACAAGCCGCACCGGCGCAAGAAGCGCCACCACCACTAGGCGGCGGCGCCGGCCGGCTCGCGAAACCGCTCGGCCGTCCGGCGCGCGGTTTCCCGGGCCCACGCGCCGCCGGTCAGCGCGCCCAGCAATCCGATGGCCAAGCCCAGGCCGACCACGATCCACCAGCCTGGGTGCGTGGCTCGGGCAAACGATGGCCCGATCGACGCCCCCAGCGTTCCGCCCGCGACTGCCCCGATGATGGCCACCCCGAGCGTCATCCCAACCTGGCGAGAGGTGGACGCGACCGCGGCCGCCACCCCGGCCTGGGCCGGCGGCATCCCGGACACCGCGGTGTTGGTGATCGGTGGGTTTACCAGGCCCATTCCGATCCCGAACAGCACGTAGGAGACGAGCAGATAGCCGGTGGGGGTGGTGGGGGAGAGCCGAGTCAGCATCGCCGCGGCCACCACGATCGCCGCCGCCGCCACCACGATCGGGCCGCGGGTGCCGCTGCGTCCGATGATCCGCCCGGACAGCGGCGCGAAGATCAGAATCATCGCGGCCATGGGCAGCAGATACAGCCCGGCCTCCAGCGGTGAAAGGCCGCGGACGTTCTGGAGGTAAAGCGTGGTCAGGAAAAGGAAGCCGCCCATGGCGCAGAAGGTCATCACGGCGATCGCGCTGGCCCCGGAGAACGGAGCGCTGGTGAAGAAGCGCATCTCCAGCAGGGGCGCGTCCCGACGTAGCTCGTAGGGGACCAGGGCGGCCAGGCACAGGCCGGCCACTGCGAACACGGCCAGCGTCTGGGCCGACGTCCAGCCCGCGCGCGGGCCCTCGATGATCGCGAAGGTCAGCCCGGCCAGGCCGGCGATCACCAGCAGCTGACCCACCGGGTCGAGCCGGCGCAGCCGCTCGGCTCGCGACTCGGGCACGTAGAGCGCGGTGAGCACGATCGCCGCCAGCCCGATCGGCACGTTGACGAAGAACACCGCCCGCCAGCTGAACGCGTCGACCAGCGCGCCGCCCACCACGGGTCCCAGGGCCAGGCTCAATCCGAACACTGCGCCCCACATCCCGATGGCCATGGCCCGCTCACGCGGATCCTCGAATACGTTGCGGATGATCGACATGGCCACGGGATTGAGCATCGACCCGCCGATCGCCTGGAGCACCCGCGCTGCCACCAATGCACCCAGGCTCGGAGCCAGCCCACAGAGCAGCGATCCGGCCGAGAACACGACCAGCCCGAGCTGGAAGATGCGCCTTCGGCCGACGCGGTCCCCGGTCGATCCGGCCAGCATGAGCAGGCTGGCCAGGACCAGCGTGTAGGCGTCGATCGTCCACTGCAGACCGGACACCGAGGCGTGGAGCTCACGATGGATCGAGGGCAGCGCCACGTTGACGATCGTGGTGTCCAGCCCGACGATCAGCAGGCTGAGGCAGCAGATGGCGAGCACGGCCAGGCGCCGGCGGCGGCTCAGCTCGATCATGACGTTAGGCTAGTCGCCAGTCCGCCGGGTCTCGCCTGTGAATACCGACCACACCGCCCAAGCCGACCCCAAGAAGGTGTTCGCTCAGAAGCTGAACGCGGTGGCGCTGGACCAGCAATCCCCCACATCGGTGGCCCATCAGTTCG
>DATKRM010000161.1:0-13286 GCA_035532195.1 Solirubrobacteraceae bacterium | reverse complement strand
GTATACACCCTGGGCAACTTCTTCGACGAGTGGCGCCAGCCGCTGAGCGCCAACCAGGTGGCCGGCCACACCGGTCATGTCAAGGCGTTCGTCAACGGCAAGCCGTGGACCGCCAATCCCCGGGACATCCCGCTCAATCTGCGGGCCCAGATCCAGCTGGACGTAGGCAACCCGCCGGTGCCGTTCTCCGGCATCTCGTGGGCTGCCAGCGGTCTCTAAGGCCGTGCTGATTCTCCCGCCAGGACACGCCGAGCAGCTTCGGCTCCGCCGCCGGCTCTCCCCGCGCGAGCGCTGGATGGTGGGGGGAATGCTGGGAGCCGTGGTGGCCCTGGCCATCGCGCTGATCGTCGCGCTGGCCCTCCCGGGCCCGACGTCCTCCCGCGGGTGCATCTACCTCACGATCGCCGGCCCGGTCGGGGCGCAGTACATCTATCACTGCGGCCCCGATGCCCGGGCGCTGTGCAGCACGGCGGCTCGGCCCGGGGCGGTGGGCGGCCCGGCGCTGATCGCCGAGTGCCGGAAGGCTGGGCTTCCGGTCGGGGGCTAGTCGGCCGGCCGGGGCTGGGATCGCCGCCGATGAGAGCGGCGACGGACCTCGACCCCGATCACGACCGCGATGAGCGCTAGCAGCGCGCCGCCGAGCGCCCACCCCATGTCGGCGACCACGTCGACCACCGGTGGCCCGGCGTAGTAGGAGCCGAGACCGATCCCGACCGCCCAGGCCAGGGCGGCCAGAGCATTCACCGGCAGGTATAGCGCTGCGCCGACGCGGTGGATCCCGGCGACCCACGACGGCGTGAGGACGACGGCCAGCACCGGATAGCGCTTGAACACCGCATCCCCGCGGGCCATCGCCCCCTGGCGGAAGCTGTGCAGCGGACCTTTGGCGCTCAGCAGGCGCCGGCCGAATTTCATTCCGAGCAGCCAGCCTCCCACCCCGCCCCCGGCCGCGCTGGCCCAGGCCACGAGCAGCACGGACGTGATATCCAGCTTGTTCTTGGCGGCCAGGATGCCCGCGGCGATCAGGAGCGGCTCTCCCGGCCCGGGCACGCCGATCCAGCTCGCGGCGGAGGCTGCGGCCAGTCCCAGGTAGCCCACGGGCGAGCCGCTGAACCGGTGGTGATGGTGGACCTGGACGTGGTGGACGTGGCTGCCGAGCCCGGCCACCGAGTTGAACACGGTCGCGTAGAGGGTGGCCAGGGGGGTCATCGATCGATCGTGCCATACGGTGCGGGCGGTCATTGGACCAGCCCCAGCCCACGGGCCCGCCCCCGCGCCGCCAGCGTTCCCGGTGTTTGCGGGATCGGTTTATCCCGATGTACATAACCCCGCCCCAGTTTCCTGGACCCGAGTACATGGTGGCATCGAATCACCAACCCCAGACTGGGCCTGCTCACCCACGACCTAAGGAGTTCTATGCCGTTTGAAGCACCAAGTTGGCTGAATGCTGGGGATACCTCCTGGCAGATAACAGCCGCCACGCTCGTCGGGTTGATGAGCGTCCCCGGCCTCGCCGTCCTGTACGGCGGCGTGATGCAAAAACGCTGGTCGATCAACAGCATGATGTTGACGTTCGCCACGTTTTCCATCGTGCTGGTCGTCTGGGTGCTGTGGGGGTTCAAGATGGGCTTCGGCACGCCGGTCGGTGGGCTTGCCCATACGAAGGACTGCGTGTCCGCCGGAGGGGCCGGAACCTCGTGTTACACGGGTGGGTTCTTCTCGAACTTCCTAGGCCAACCCGGACCGGTCCTCAGTCACAAGGAGCTCCAGGGGCAAGGGGTGATCCCGCTTCTCGGGACGCAGTCGTTCCCCAAGTCGGCGCTCATCTACTTCCAGTTCGTGTTCGCGGCGATCACGCCGATTCTGGCTCTGGGATCGGTGCTCGGCCGGGTGAACTTCAAGGCGTGGCTTCCGTTCTGCGCCCTGTGGATCACCTGCGTCTACTGCGTTGACGCGTTCCTGATCTGGGGCGGCGGCTTCTTCTCCCATCACGGAGCCGTCGACTTCTCGGGTGGCTATGTGATCCACCTATCGGCCGGTGTGGCGGGCTTTGTCGCGGCGGCGGTGATAGGACCACGGCTCCAACGAGACCGGGAGATCGACGCCCCCAACAACGTGGCCATGGTCGCGGTGGGCGCCGGTCTGCTGTGGCTGGGATGGAACGGCTTCAACGGCGGCGACCCTTATGCGTCGAACATGTCCGCCGCGGGAGCTGTGCTCAACACCAACCTGTGTACCGCGGTCGCGTTGCTGGTGTGGATCGGCTGGGACTACCTGACCCGGCGCAAGCCGTCGTTGATCGGAACGGTCAACGGCATGATCGTCGGACTGGTCTGCATCACCCCGGCTGCTGGCTACGTCAACGGTTGGGGCGCGGCGGCGATCGGCGTGATCGGCTCGACGGTCGTGTACTTCGCGCTGAACTACCTCAGCCGAACGAGGCTGCTCCGTAGAGTCGACGACACCCTCGGTGTGGTCTACACGCACGGGTTCGCCGGCTTGACGGGCGGCCTCTTGGTCGGGATCTTCGCCGACCCGAACATGGCCCTCTTCTATACAGGCGACGGGAAGGGTCATCTCACGGCCGCGGGCACGGCGACCGGTGCCGTACACGGCAACTGGACACTGCTCAAGTGGCAGTTCTTCGCCGCACTGTTCGTGATCGTGTGGACCGGCGTGATCACGTTCATCCTGCTCAAGGTGGTCAACATCTTCATCCCCCTGCGGATGAAGAAGGAGAACATGGAGATCGGCGACGTGGCCGAGCACGGCCACGAGGTGTATCCGTCCGACGTACCGTCCCTGGCGTTCCCGTCCGGAACCCCGGAGCCGGCAGCCGTACCGGCTGCTCCATCGACGGTCTAGCGCGTCTGGTGCGCGGGCCGGCGGGGTGCTTTGGCACCTCGCCGGCCCGCGACGCGCTTTGTCCATCGGGATAGTGCCCGCCAGGCGCTGATCCCGTACGCTTGCCAGCGCATGCCCAGGGCGCGTGGTGTGCACCTGCGCGCCCTGGTCACCCGTCGTCCGGCAGGCCGCTCTGAGCCTTTTGTTTGCACATGAAGGGAGTCTGAAACTCAATGCCTCGCATTCGTCAGCAGAACGTTCTGGCCGCCCAGTGGACGCCCAACGGCGGCTCGCTGGGGGCGGCTGACCTCACCGCCCCGGACAACCAGGTCTTTGGGCTCAACGTGTTCAGCCCGGCCGTCCAGCGCCAGCGGCTGCCCAAGGACGTGTTCCGGCGCCTGCAGCAGACGCTGGCCCGGGGCGAGGTGCTTGACACCTCGCTGGCCGACGCGGTGGCTCAGGCCATGAAGGACTGGGCCCTGGAGCGCGGGGCCACCCACTACACCCATTGGTTCCAGCCCCTCACCGGGTCCACCGCCGAGAAGCACGACAGCTTCTACGGGCCCACCGGCGAGGGCACGGCGCTGGCCGAGTTCTCCGGCAAGGAGCTAATCCAGGGCGAGCCGGACGCCTCGAGCTTTCCCACCGGCGGGATCCGCGCCACGTTCGAGGCGCGCGGCTACACGGCCTGGGATCCCACCAGCCCGGCGTTCATCCTGGAGAACCCCAACGGCGCGCTGCTGTGCATCCCCACCGCGTTCGCCTCCTGGACCGGCGAGGCGCTGGATCACAAGATCCCGCTGCTCCGCTCCATGGACGCGCTCAGCAAGTCGGCCATCCGGGCGCTCAAGCTGTTTGGCGACCCTGGCTCCAGCCGCGTGTTCACGACGGTCGGACCCGAGCAGGAGTACTTCCTGATCGACGAGCAGTACTACTTCGAGCGCCCGGACCTGATCACCACCGGCCGCACCCTGTTCGGGGCCAAGCCGCCCAAGGGCCACGAGCTCGACGACCACTACTTCGGCTCCATCCCGGAGCGGATCCTGGCCTGCATGCTGGAGACCGAGCGCGAGCTGGCGAAGCTGGGGGTCCCGGTCAAGACGCGCCACAACGAGGTCGCGCCCAACCAGTACGAGCTCGCGCCAGTGTTCGAGAACTCCAACGTGGGCTCCGACCACCAGCAGCTGACCATGCAGGTGATGCAGAACGTGGCCCGCCGCTACGGGCTGGTCTGCCTGCTGCACGAGAAGCCGTTCGCCGGCGTCAACGGTTCCGGCAAGCACAACAACTGGTCGATGGCCACAGACACTGGCAAGAACCTGCTCGAGCCAGGCGACACCCCGCACGAGAACCTCGAGTTCCTGTTCTTCTGCGCCGCGGTGATCCAGGCGGTCAACCAGCACCAGGGCCTGCTGCGGGCGTCGATCGCGTCGCCGGGACAGGACCACCGACTCGGGGCCAACGAGGCGCCGCCGGCGATCATCTCGATCTTCCTGGGCGCCGAGCTGGAGAAGGTGTTCGGAGCGATCGAGCGCGGCGAGGCCGGCGAGTCCACGCCGGGATCCTTCCTGGGCCTGGGCACGCCAGTGCTCCCGCCGCTCCCCATGCACGGCGGCGACCGCAACCGCACCAGCCCGTTTGCCTTCACCGGCAACAAGTTCGAGTTCCGGGCCCTGGGCTCGAGCATGTCGCTGTCGTTTCCCAACACCGTGCTCAACACGATCGTCGCGGAGGCGATCGACGATCTGGCCGAGGAGCTCGAGGGGGCGCTGCAGGGCGGCCAGGACCTGGAGGCGGCGCTGCGCCCGATCCTGAAGCGGACCTACGCCGAGAACAAGCGGATCATCTTCGGCGGCGATAACTACTCGGAGGAGTGGCACGCCGAGGCTGAGCGGCGAGGCCTGCTGAACCTTCGGGCCACGCCGGACGCGCTGCCTTACCTGGTATCCGATGAGACGGTGGCCGTATTCGACAACTACGGGGTGCTGTCCCAGCGTGAGCTCGGGTCGCGCTACGAGGTGTTCCTGGAGCAGTACGTGACCAAGCTGAACATCGAGGCCGAAACCGCCGCCTCGATCGCCCGCACCATGCTGCTGCCCGCCGCAGCGCGGCACCTGTCGATGCTGCTGGCCGCGCAGCTGTCGGAGCTGGCCACCGAGACCTCAGACCTGATCGAGGGGTTCAGCCAGGCCATCAACGCGCTGGAGTCGGCCAATCTGGCCGAGAACCAGCCGCACGAGGACGCGCTGGAGCACTCCAAGTACATGCGCGATCACGTGGTCCCAGCCATGTCCGACGTGCGGGCGGCGGCCGACCGGCTGGAGAAGGCGGTGGCCGACGATCTGTGGCCGCTACCCAAGTACTCAGAGATCCTGTTCATCAAGTAGGCCGTCGTCGCCACACCGGGAGGAGACAGCTTGTCCAACAACGAGTCACAACAGACCGCCGCGGCAGCAGGCGCGAATACGGCCTCCGAGGTGCTCGACTTCGCCTCAGACCGGGACGTCGAGATGGTCGACCTGAAGTTCGTCGATCTGCCGGGGACCTGGCAGCACATGAGCCTGCCGCTCCGCGCGCTCGACGCCGAGGACTTCAGCGCCGGCCTGGGGTTCGACGGCTCCTCGATCCGCGGGTTCCAGGAGATCAACGAGTCGGACATGCTGCTGATGCCGGATGCCACCAGCGCGTTCATCGACCCCTACTACACGCGCCCGACTCTGTCGCTGATCTGCTCGGTGGCCGACCCGGTGCTGGGCGAGCCGTATGGTCGTGACCCTCGGTTAGTGGCCCAGAAGGCCGAGCGCCACCTGGTGTCGACCGGAATTGCCGACGTGGCCTACTTCGGGCCCGAAGCCGAGTTCTTTGTGTTCGACCACCTGGCCTACGAGCAGCGGGAGAACCGCGCGTTCTACGAGGTCGACTCGGCCGAGGGATTCTGGAACACCGGCTCGCCGGCCGGTGCGACCACCAACCTGGCCTACAAGCTGCGCCAGAAGGAGGGGTACTTCCCGGTCCCGCCGTCGGACTCGATGGCCAACCTGCGGGCGGAGATGGTCCTGACCATGGAGTCGCTGGGCATCCGCTGCGAGTTCCACCACCACGAGGTGTCCTCGGGCGGCCAGGGCGAGATCGACATGCGCTTCCAGCCGCTGCTCCAGATGGCCGATCAGATGATGATCTACAAGTACGTGGTCAAGAACACCGCGGCGCGGGCGGGCAAGACCGCGACGTTCATGCCCAAGCCGATCTTCGAGGAGAACGGCTCCGGCATGCATGTGCATCAGTCGCTGTGGAAGGACGGAGATCCGCTGATGTACGAGGCCGGCGGCTACGCCCACCTGTCCCAGCTAGCCAAGTACTACATCGGCGGGCTGCTGGCGCATGGGCCGGCGCTGATGGCGTTCTGCGCCCCCACCACGAACTCCTACCGGCGACTGGTTCCCGGCTACGAGGCGCCGGTCAACCTCGTCTACTCGGCCCGCAACCGTTCAGCCTGCGTGCGCGTGCCGATGTACCACGAATCTCCCCGGAGCAAACGGGTCGAGTTCCGCTCCCCTGATCCCACCGCCAATCCGTACCTGGCGTTCAGCGCGCTGATGCTGGCCGGGCTGGACGGGATCAAACAGCAGATCGATCCCGGCGACTCGCTGGATGAGGACATCTACGAGCTGGCGCCGGAGCGGCTGGCCAACATCGCCACGGTCCCCTCGTCGCTGGAGGCCAGCCTGGATGCGCTCGAGGCTGATCACTCATTCTTGTTCGAGGGCGACGTATTCACCCCCGGGTTGATCGAGGCCTACATCCGCTACAAGCGTGACGCGGAGGTCGACGCGATCCGGATGCGGCCGCATCCGTGGGAGTTCGCGCTCTACCACGACGCTTGAGTGACCGGAAGCGCGCCTGAGCGGGGCTAGGTCGCGTGGACGTAGATGCCCACGCGGATGTCGTCTTGCTCACGCGCGGCCGCGAGAGCCTCGGTGGCGCCGGCGATCAGTTGACTGTCGTCATCGAAGTCGTCCGGGAAGGTGGCGACGCCGAAGTTGACCGACATCGAACCCGGGAGCGCGTCCCGAATGTCGTGTTCCATCTGCTCGGCCAGCACGTATCCGACGTGCTGGTCGCCGTGCGGAGCGATGACCGCGAAGGTCCCGCGATCGATCCGCGCGACGCTGTCGCAGGCGCGGGTGCGGTTGACCATCAGCTGGGCGATTTGCCTGACCAGCTCGTCGGCCGACGCTTCGCCCTGCCGCAGACCTAGATCCTCCAGGCCGTCGAGCCGACAGATGAGCAGGCTTAGCTGTCCCCGGCTGCGCCGCATCAACCCCAGATCGCCCTCCAGCTGCTCTCCGAACGCGGTCACGTTGGCCAGGCCGGTCACGCCGTCGCGACGGGTCGTGTCAGCCAGCTTGGCCACGAGCCGGTCGCCGCGCGCCTTCAGGCCACCGATCATCGCCCCCGCTACCACTAGAGCGCTCGTGGTGATGGCCCAGCGGATGATCTCCGGGCTGCTGAGATCGCTGACCAGGCTCAGCACCACCGCGTAGGAGATGACGATGAACAGCAGCTCTCCCAACGCTTCCGCAGTGGTGAAGAAATAGAAGGCGTAGATCGCGATCCAGAAGCAGAACATCGCGTACGGGCTGGTGGTGTCCCGGGACGCGTAGATCGCCCACTCGACCAGCACTGTCGCGCAGGCCAGTAGGAGAGGAAATGCCCAGCGGGGCGTTCGGTCGTAGACGATGAGCAGGGTCAGCGCGACAGCGTAGGCACTGACCGTGGTCGTGATCAGCCGAGGCAGGTCGGTGCTGGGCGAACTCGTGATGATCAGCGACAGGGCGGTGATCGACGCGCCCGCGCCAAAGACCAACATCATCGACCGCGCCATCAGGGCCCGGCTGGCCAGGGCATCGGCGGACGAGGCCCCGCTTCGGCGGAGACCCAGTCGCGCAGTCAGCGCCGGCCTGAGGCCGCTGGCAGCCTTCAACCCCACGTGCTGTTCCATTCCGCGCCCCGCATGTGATCCCGGTCGGCGCCGCGGACCGTGGGCGAGGCCGAACAACGCCTCGAGCATCTGCGACAGCACGGGCCAGCGCCCTACGCCTTCACGCTCAAGACGCGCTTCTGGGCCGAAACTGAGCTCAGCGTCGACGACGCGCTCGGCTGTCCGGCTTAGGTCGCCTGTCCACTCAGGCCGCGACGACCGCGGTCCGCGGCGGGCGGTCGATCCAGGCCCGGATCTGGTGGTAGACGGCCGGGTGGTTCAGCAGGTCGAAATGCGTCAGTCCGTTGAGTTCGTGGCCGTGGTCGACCTCGAACGGGATCCGGCGGCCCTGTCCGCTGCCGCGACCGGACGCGCTGGGGATGCGCACCAGCAGGTCGCCGACCAGTGAACCCAGCGGCCCGTCGGCCAGCTGCCCGGCCACGAAGTAGTAGTTGGCCTCCGGCAGGAACGGCACCTCTCGGCAGCGGTCGCGCAGGAACTCGTCCGGCTCGCAGTCGCACCAGTCCTCCTCCACGCAGGAGCCGTACCGGAGGTCCTTGATCCCGACGCTGCGGGCGTTGATGAACCCGGCCAGCGCCCGCGTCTCCGGGAGCCGGTCGAGCGCCGACCCGAGGACGTTCAGCCCCTTTTCCACGTCGGCCCCCAGGTGGGGCGTGCCCAGGCAGAACACGTGGCGCACCGCGTGGGTCCACCGCTGGTCGGCCGCCGCGCCGTAGTGACAGGCGCTCCGGGCCACCAGGCCGCCCATCGAGTGGCCCACGAGCACGATCTCCGCAATATCGGTGGGCCAGCCGGCGACCAGGTCGTCGAGCAGCCCGGCCAGCTCGCGCCCGTTGTCCGATACGTGAAGGCCGGTGTTGTAGCGGACGTGCACCGGGGTGAAGCCGAGCTCGTCCTGCAGCCGCTCGCCGTAGGTCCGCCGCCGGGCCCGGTCGCCGAACAGCGGGAAGTGCCGCCACGACTCATCGGTCTCGAACAGGCCGTGCACGAACACCGCGATGCGCGCCGCGGGATCGGGAAAGCCGCTCTCCAGGTCAGCCGGCGTGACCGCGACCGCGGCGCCGTCCCGACGGATCTCCATGCCCAGCGCCAGCGGGTTACCCCCGCGCGTGATGCGATCGCCGTAGAGCCCGTTCAGCGCCGCCAGGCCGATCGAGCCCGCGGGGGTGGCGGCCAGCTGGGGACCGTCGTCGCGAACGTTGCGGGCCCATAGCTCGGCGCCCGCTCGAGCGGCACCGGCGTAGACACGGCGCAACCCCGTGTATACGGAGTCAGCGATCCGGTCGTGGATCACCTGAGCCGGCAATGCGCTGGCGCCGAGGATCCCGAACGGCCGCTGGGCGATGCCCCGGTGCATCCGCTCGATGAATCCGCCCCCCGCGGCCAGCGCCTCGCCGGCCAGCTCGCACACGCCCTCGATATCAGCCCTACGCACCCTGGCTCCCTCCTATCCCAGCACTACCTCCGCGGCCGCTCGCAGCATGTTGGTGTCCCCGGAGATCAGCAGCGTGGTCACACTGGACTCGCGCCACGCCTCCAGGTCATGACGAACTTTGTCGGCCGGCCCGATCAGCGTCAGCTCCTCGACCAGCTTGGCCGGCACCGCGGCCGCCGCCTCGTCCTTCTTGCCCGACAGGTACAGCTCCTGGATCTGCTTGACCTCGTTCTCGTAGCCCATGCGGATCGGGACGTTGGCGTGGAAGTTGGCGCTGCGGGCGCCCATGCCGCCAAAGTACAGCGCGTACATAGGACGGACCGCGTTCATCGCGGCCTCCACGTCGTCGGTGATGATCAGCGGGACGGTGGCCGCCACCTCGAAGTCCTCCGCGGTGTGACTGGCGCCCCCGCGGGCGAAGCCTTCGGCCAGTGCTCCGGCGTACAGGTCCTCGTGGTTGGGCGAGTAGAAGATGGCCAGCCAGCCGTCGCACAGCTCGGCCGACATGGCGACATTCTTGGGGCCCTCAGCCGCCAGGTAGATCGGGATGTCCTCACGCAGCAGGTGGATGCTCGACTTCAGCGGCTTGCCCAGCCCCGTGCCGTCGGGCAACGGCAGCGGATAGTGCGGCCCGTCGTTGGTCACCGGACCCTCTCGCTTCCAGATCTCGCGCAGGATCCCGATGTACTCCCGCATGCGGGCCAGGGGCTTGGCGAACGACTGCCCGTACCACCCCTCCACGACCTGCGGGCCGGATACCCCGAGGCCCAGGATCAGCCGCCCGCCCGACAGATGGTCGAGCGTCATCGCGGCCATGGCGGTGGCGGCCGGGGTCCGGGCGGAGATCTGGACGATGCCGGTCCCCAGTCGAATTCGCTGGGTGGAGGCGCCCCACCAGGCCAGCGGCACTAGCGCATCGGACCCGTAGGCCTCCGCGGTCCACATCGAGTCAAAGCCCAGGCGCTCGGCCTCCTGCACCATCTCGGCCGCGCCGGGCGGCGGGCCTCCGGCCCAGTAGCCGACGTTCACCCCGAGCTTCAAGTCACGCGCCACTGAGCGGAACCCTATCTGTCTCGCGACCGGAGCCGCGTCATGATCCGCCGGAGCAGACCGGGCGGGTGGGGTTGGGTGGCCAGCCACTCCTCGCGCGTGCGCAGCTGGCCCCGGGCGCGGGCGGCCATCACACATTTCGCGTGGGCGTGGCGGCGACGGCCGGCGTCTCCCTCCGGCGCCATCAGCATGTGCTCGCTCAAGGCGGGCAGGAAGTCGCCGCACAGCGGGCAGCGGTAGGTGGCCGGCTTGCGGTTCTGAGCGCGGCGAAGCGACCACCATCTCGCTTGCGGAAGCCGTCGCTTGGCCACCTGACAAGCATCGCACCGTCCCCCCGGCACGCTATCGTCGCCGGCCGTGGAGCAGCAGCTGACACGGATCGTGGCCGAGACGGACCGCTATCGCATCGCCGGATCACTGCGGTTACCCCCCGAGGGCTACCGCAGTCGTCTCAGCGACTTTTTGAATGCCGCCGAGCGGTCGTTTCTGTCGCTGACCGACGTGGAGCTCGCCCCACTGGACGGCGACGGTCCCGTGCGCCGGCTTCCATTTGCCGCCGTGGCGGTGCAGCATCTGGTGCTCGTAGCCCCAGCGGACGAGAATCAGTCCGGATAGCGGCAAGTCGGGGTGGGGCCGGTGGTAACCAGCCCCAGCTCCAGAGGTATCCTTACGTTATGGCCACGCCACACGCAGAGGAGCTGGACGGACTGAGCCGCAGCGAGGTTCTCAAGGCCTCGCCGCGGATGTTCGATTCCGATCTGCTCGACAAGCTTTCCCGGGTCCACCCCGTCGTGCCCCCGCTCATCTTCGTCCCGGTGATCGGCTTCCTGGTGGCCGAGGGAGTGATCCACGGAACCGGCGCCCTGACGCCAGTGTGGGTGCTGGCCGGCTATGTGTTCTGGACCCTGACCGAGTACTGGCTGCACCGGGTGGTGTTCCACTTCGAGCCGGAAAAGGGCATCGGGGCCCGGCTGCACTGGATCATCCACGGGGTCCACCACGACCATCCCAACGACCCGATGCGGCTGGTCATGCCGCCGTCGGTCAGCCTGCCGCTGGGTGGGCTGTTCGTGTTCGCTTTCTATGCCGTGCTCGGGAGCCCGACCTATCTTCCGGTGGGCGCGGGCTTCTTCGTGGGCTACCTGGCCTACGACATGCTCCACTACCACGTGCACCACCACTCGCCACGCACGGCGCTGGGGCGGATGCTCCGCGAGCTGCACATGCGCCACCACTTCCAGAACCACGAGCGCGGCTACGGCGTGAGCGCTCCGTTCTGGGACTACGTCTTCGGGACGCCGCTGAAGCCACGGAGCTAGTGGCGCCCGACGCCGACGCGAGCGCGGGCGCGGCGGCGCGTGAGCGAGCATGAACCGCACCGTCATCGCCTCAGCCGCCGTCGCTCTCGTCGTCGGCCTGGGGGCTGGCCTGGGTATCGGGGCGGCCGCGTTCAACTCGACCAGCACCGTGCAGCTTCCGGGCAGAACCGTGGTTACCGTGAGTACGCAAACGGTGATCACAACCGTCGGCACATCAGCATCGACGTCGGCCAACCCAGCCGCATCAAGCGGCGGCTCCGGATGCCCGGCGGGGCAGGTACCGAGCCAGGCCGCGAACAACCAGGGCCAGTGTGTCCAGACGGGCTATGGCACCGAACCCGGCGGGAGTCCCGGCCAGACCGTCGTCACCTTCGTCGACCCCAACGGTGCTGAATGCGGAAACGCCTTGGTGCAGAACGGCTACTGTGCTCGCCCATGACGGGCGGCTGGGTCTAGGCGCAGCGGCTCATCCGAACGCCAGCGACAGCGGATGGGCTCCCGCCTGGCGAGTTGGCGATGAGCGCGCGGGCCCGTATGGGACAGCTGGGTACGTGATCCTGTTCAACGCCGATTGAAACCGCCGGTAGCCGGCTGGATACGAGGCAAAACCGAGCTGCTGGTGCCGCTCGTTCAAGAGCGCCGCAACAGCGGAGAGGGAGGGATTCGAACCCTCGATGGAGTGTTATCCCCATACTCGCTTAGCAGGCGAGTGCCTTCAGCCACTCGGCCACCTCTCCGGGCAGGGGGAGTTTAGAGCCGCGCTGCCTAGCTTGTGCGAGGCGTTCTGAGGGCTACTCTCCACGCTGAGCCACGGAGCTAGGATCGGGCCCGTCTGACCCTTGGAGGGGTGGCAGAGCGGTCGAATGCACCAGTCTTGAAAACTGGCGTCCGGTGACCCCGGACCGCGGGTTCGAATCCCGCCCCCTCCGCTCGTTCAGATGAGGCCTGGTAAACCGCCGCGGCGGAAAGTAGGATCGGGCCGATGACTGGGGTGGCGATCCCGCACGAGGCGGCCCCACCGGCCGCGGTGGGGCATCCGCCGCTTGAGATACCCGAATTTCGGATCATCTCCCCGGTTGGTCTGGCCATCTCCGGTGTGCTGCTGGTCCTGCTGATAGTGGCCATCGCCGTCAACAAGCTGTGGCCGCTCACGTTCTTCCACGTGGCCGGCGGCGCCGCCTGGACCATCGTCGATCTGTTCTTGGGGCTGATCCTCGGCCCGATCCTGGGCCGGCTGTCGCCGCAGGCGCGCGTGGAGATGACCGCTCGGCTGATGCCCAAGATGGTGATTCTCATGCCGACAGTCGTCACGCTGACGCTGGCCTCGGGGTGGCAGCTCGCCAGCAAGACGGGGACGCTCCTGTCGAGCTATCCCCAGCACGGGTGGATTGTGGCCAGCTTCATCGTGGTCGGAGTGATGGCCGTGCTGGCCTTGGGTCTGCTCGAACCGGCCAACATCGCGGTGCTGTTCGAGCTCAAGAAGCGCCGGCCGCGCCCCGAGGTGATCGAAGGTCTGATGAAACGCTTCATCTACTGCGCGGGAATCCTCGGCCTGATGCAGGTGGCCACCCTGGTGATCATGACCAAGCTGGCCTCATCGTGACCCAGGACCGCTTTCCGCCCGTGACCCAGCTGG
>DATKRM010000160.1:0-13002 GCA_035532195.1 Solirubrobacteraceae bacterium | reverse complement strand
CGCCGCCGCGCCGGATCGCCCTCCAGCTGGGTGGTGCGGTTGTCGCCGGGCTCTTGCTCCTTCGGGTGATCGCCGACACCGCGGCCGGCGTCGGCTGGCTGCGATGGCTGACGCCGCTCGGCTGGGCAGAGGAGCTGCGGCCGTTCACCGGACCCCACCCCGCAGTCCTGCTCCTACCGGTCGGCGCGACCCTGGCGCTGCTGCTCGTCGCCGGGCGGATGGCCCTTAGGCGTGACATTGGCACCGGAATGCTGCCGGCGCACGATCAGGCGTCACCGCGCTTGAGGTTGCTGTCAACGCCGACTGCACAGGCGCTGCGCAGCGAGCGCGGCAGCCTGGCCGTCTGGACGACCTGCTTTGCCGGGTTCGCGGTAATCCTTGGGATGATCGCGCCGAGCATCTCCGCGGCGGGGATCACCCCGACCATCCGCCGGGAGGTGGCGAAGCTCGGCTCGGGCTCGATCCTCAGCCCCATCGGCTACCTGGCGTTCGTTTTCATCTTCTTCATCCTCGCCGTCAGCCTGTTCGTCTGCGCACACGTCGCTGCCGCCCGCCACGAGGAGGCCGACGAGCAGCTCGAGACGCTGCTGGCGCTGCCGGTCAGCCGCGTGCGCTGGCTGGGTGGGCGCTTGCTGCTGGCTGCGGCCGGAGCCGCCACGCTGTCGCTGACCGCGGGTCTGATCACGTGGGTTGGCGCCACCTCCCAGGGCGTCAGCATTCCGCTGTCGCGAATGCTCGAGGCCGGGGCGAACTGCATGCCCGCGGCGTTGCTATTCCTCGGGCTCGCGGTGCTGGCCTACGCCCTCGCTCCCCGGGCAAGCACCGGGATCGCGTATGGACTCGTGATGGTCGCGTTCTTCTGGTACCTGGTCGGAGCGCTAACCAGCCTCCCTAGGTGGCTCGTCGACGCGACCCCATTCGCGCACATCGGGCTCGTTCCCACGCAGCCGTTCCGGCTCGTTTCCGCGATCGGGATGATCACCGTCGGCGCGGTTGCGACCGCGGTTGCGCTCCTGGTGTTCCGGCGCCGCGACCTGATCGACGCATGAGCGAACCAGCGGTCGAGTTCAGCTGGGGCCCGCTCGGGGGCAGGGTTCGCTATTTCGCCTTCTTCGGCTTGCTCTCGGTGGTAGTCGTCCGCCGCTTCAGCTGCTTCTGCCCACCCTCCAGGCGGCGCACAGCCTGGTCGAAGTCCTTCTGGAGTGCTTTGCCCAGCTTGCGGGTGTCGCGACGCGCGGTCGATACAAACCGGCTCAGGTCCTTGTAGAGGCCGCGGGCGCCCTGGCTGACGTCACGCCCGGCGCTCTTGCTGAGCTCGGCCAGCGCCGTCTCGGCGGTCTCCAGCGAGCGGTTGAGGCGCTTGAGCGCAGGCGGCTCACTGAATGAGCGGCGCGCGGCGGCACCGGCAGTTCTGGATTGGGACGAGCTGGCGGGACGCTTGCGCGCGGATTTGGTCTTCGCCTGTGGCATGGGGTGGCTCCTTTTGACTAGCCGGCGTACACGTACGAATGGTTGAACACAGTGAGCGGGTGTGTTGATGGGACGGCGGCAGTTTCTCAGCCGCTTCAGCCCGATCAATCGGGGAAACGCACCGCAGCCACTAGGGGTTTTGCCGCAGCGTCGCGAGCCGGCTGAGGGCTCAGCGGCTCCACCATGACGGTGGCCAGCAGCTCCCGGGAAACTACGGAGCCAGACCCTTGGAAATTACCGATCCGCGGCTGGGCATCACGAGGCAGGATCCCGGTCGCGATGCGAGCCATCACGCCTATCCAGCTTCAGCGAGACCGGCTCGAACACCAGGTGCGCCGGATGGAGCGAGTGACGGAAGCGTTGCGCGATCGCGCTGTATACCGGCAAGCGAGGACGGGCACGACGCCACAGCCGCTGCGCCAGGCCATCTTCGGATTTGAGCGTGAGCTCGGTGCGGCCCGCCGCCAGCTGGCCGAGCTTCGCCGGCGCGCCGGCGCTTGACGACAGATTCGCCGTGCGACCCGGTCGTGCGGGCGCAACTGATTCCGATCCCTGCAACGGCACCGGAGCAGCCCCCGCAAACCGGTGGCCAAGCGTGCTACGAAGCTCTTGAGGGATCTGTAAGACTCAGTCCCTGGCCTCGACCTGCGTCCAGCAACAGATAATTCAGCGCTCCGGGCTGGATGCGCTGATCGAGGTGCTGCGGCGCCGCGGCCACACGGTGGTCGGTCCCACAGTGCAGTCGCAGGCGGTCGTGTACTCGGAGCTGAGTTCGGCCGAGGAGCTCCCAATCGGTTGGACCGACGTGCAGGAGGGCGGCACCTATCGGCTGACCCGGCGCCAGGACGAGGCAGCGTTTGCGCATAACGTGGGCCCCAACTCCTGGAAGAGCCTGCTGTTCCCGGCCACGCTGACCGTCTGGAAGGGTCGCCGGGACGCTGACGGGACTCTGGAGTTCGAGCAGGAGCAGCCAACCCCGCGATACGCGTTCATCGGGGTGCGCGCGTGCGACCTGCACGCGATCGCTATCCAAGACCGGATCCTCATCGGTGATCGTTATGTGGAGCCGGACTACGCGGCCCGCCGCCGGGATGCGTTCATCGTTGCGGTCAACTGCGGCCACGCCGGCGGCACCTGCTTTTGCGTCTCCATGGGGACCGGACCGAAGGCGGATTCGGGTTTCGATCTCTCGCTGACCGAGCTGTTCGAAGACGATGGCCCCCACCGCTTTCTGGTCGAGGTCGGCTCAGAGCGGGGAGCGGAGGTGCTGGCCGAGCTGCCTCACGCCGCTGCCACCGCGGACGACGAGCGCTTGGCTGAGGAGGTAGTGGAGCGCACCGCGAACTCGATGGGGCGAAGCCTGGATACCGACGGGATCAAGGAGCTCCTGTACGCGAACGCTGAGCATCCCCGGTGGGAAGAGGTGGCTGACCGCTGCCTGACCTGCGGCAACTGCACGCTGGTCTGCCCCACGTGCTTCTGCACCACGGTCGAGGACGTGACCGACCTGGCCGGCCTGGAGACCGAGCGGACCCGCAAATGGGACTCGTGCTTCACGCTCGAGCACTCCTACACCCACGGCGGCAGCGTGCACGACAGCGGGCCGTCCCGCTACCGCCAATGGATGACACACAAGCTAGCCAGCTGGATCGACCAGTTCGGAAGCTCAGGCTGCGTCGGCTGCGGGCGGTGCATCACCTGGTGTCCGGTGGCCATCGACATCACCGAGGAGGCGGCGGCGATCCGCGACACCGACCTGCGAGGTCGGCCCGAGACAGGAGGCACGTCTGCAGTCGGTGGATGAGCTGCTGGGCCAGGTGCCGGTATTCGGCGAGCTGTCGGCCGAGCACCGGGCCACGATCTCCGGCTGTGGACGCAACCAGGTGTTCCAGCCGGACGCCTACCTGATGCGCGAGGGAGACCCGGCCGAGCTCTTCTACGTGATCCGGGAGGGGACGGTGGCACTGGAGACGTTCGTGCCCCAGCGAGGGGCGGTCACCCTGCAGACCCTGCACGGGGGGGATCTCCTGGGCTGGTCGTGGCTGTTCCCGCCCTACCGGACCGCGTTTGACGGGCGGGCGCTGGACACCGTGCACGCCTTGCAGTTCGACGGCACATGCCTGCGGGGGAAGAGCGACAGCGATCCGTCTCTGGGCTACGACCTGCTCAAGCTATTCGCTGCGGTCATCATCCAGCGGCTTCAGCACACCCGGCTCCAGCTGCTCGACCTGTATGCCGAGTCGCCGGCGGCTACCCCAGGCCGGACGTGAGCGCGACGGTTCCGCTCAGTCATCGCGTCGCCGGCAAGCGCCAGGAGACGCATGACACGTGGACGCTGACGCTGGAGCCGGCCGACGAGGGCCTACCGACGTTCGCGCCCGGGCAGTTCGCGATGCTCTACTCGTTCGGCACCGGCGAGGTGCCGATCTCAATCAGCAGCAACCTGGCGGAGGACGCCGCACTGCGGCATACCGTTCGAGCCGTTGGTGCGGTCACGGAGGCGATCTGCTCCCTGGAGGAGGGGGAGGCCATCGGCGCCCGTGGACCGTTCGGCAGCGCCTGGCCGGTGCTCGAGGCCGAGGGGAGGGACGTGATCGTGGTGGCCGGCGGTATCGGGCTGGCGCCCCTGAGGCCGGTGATCTACCACGTGCTGGCCCACCGCGAGCGCTACGGCCGGCTGGTGGTCGCCTACGGGGGCCGAGCCCCCAGCGAGCTGCTGTACGTCGACGAGCTGGCGGAGTGGAGGGGCCGCTTCGACGTCGATCTCGATGTGGCGGTCGATACGGCCGGCCCAGACTGGCGCGGCCGGGTGGGGGTGGTGACCACGCTTATCCCGCGGGCCGAATTCGACCCCGGCAACGCGGTCGCGTTCGTGTGCGGGCCGGAGGTCATGATCCGCTTCGTGGCGGCTGAGCTCACCGCCGCGGGGATGACATCGGACTCCATCCATGTCTCGCTCGAGCGCAGCATGAAGTGCGCGGTGGGGCACTGTGGGCACTGCCAGCTGCGGGAGCTGTTCATCTGCAAGGACGGCCCCGTGTTCCGCTATGCCCGGGTGGAGCCGCTGATGCGGGTGCGGGCGCTATGAGCGCAGCCAAGCCGAAGCTCGCGGTGTGGAAGTTCGCCTCCTGCGACGGCTGTCAGCTCTCGATCCTCGACTGCGAGGAGGACCTCCTGCCGCTGGCCAGCGAAATCGAGATCGCGTACTTCCTGGAAGCCTCGCGGGCGACGGTCCAGGGACCCTACGACCTCTCAATCGTGGAGGGCTCGGTGACGACGGCACACGACGTGCAGCGGATCCGCGACATCCGGGCGCAATCCGGGAAGCTGGTGGCGATCGGAGCCTGCGCCACGGCGGGAGGCATCCAGGCGCTGCGCAACTTCGCCGACGTGGACGACTTCCTGTCGATGGTCTACGCCAGTCCCCAGTACATCGAGACGCTGAGCGAGTCGACGCCGGCCTCCCGGCACGTCCAGGTCGACTTCGAGCTGCAGGGCTGCCCACCCGACAAGCGACAGCTGCTCGAGGTGATCAGCTCCTTCCTCAACCAGCGCCGGCCCGCCATCCCGAGCCACAGCGTGTGCATTGAATGCAAGCGGCGCGGCAACGTGTGCGTGATGGTGGCCCACGGCACCCCGTGCATGGGGCCGGTCACCCACGCAGGGTGCGGCGCGCTGTGCCCCGCCTATGACCGTGGGTGCTACAGCTGCTTTGGCCCCATGGAGTCGCCGAACACGGCCTCGCTGTCGTCATGGATGCAGGCCCACGGCACCAGCGAGGGTGACGTGATCCGCATGCACCGGATGTTCTACGCCGCGGCCGAGGAGTACCGGGACCCACATGCCTGAGAACGGGCGCGAGCGACGCTTCGTGACCGAGGCGCTGGCGCGGGTCGAGGGCGAGGGCGCCATGCACGTGACGCTGCGAGACGGGCGCGTCGAGGACGTGCGCCTGCGGATCTACGAGCCTCCGCGCTTCTTCGAGGCGTTCCTGCGCGGACGTCAGTTCACCGAGGTGCCGGACATCACGGCCCGTATCTGCGGCATCTGCCCCGTTGCCTACCAGATGAGCGCGGTGGCGGCGATGGAGGACGCGTGTGGCGTGGCCGTCTCGCCCCAGATCCGTGCTCTGCGGCGGCTCCTGTACTGCGGGGAGTGGATCGAGAGCCACACGCTGCACGTGTTCATGCTGCACGCACCCGACTTCCTGGGGCTCCAGAACGCCTTTGAGATGGCGGCCGAGCACCGCGAGGTGGTAGAGAGCGCGCTGGCGCTGAAGAAGGCGGGCAACGAGCTGGTCCGCGTGATCGGCGGGCGGGAGATCCATCCGATCAACGTGCGCGTGGGCGGGTTCTACCGGGCTCCAACGCGAGCCGAGCTGGCCCCGGTGGCGCGTGGGCTGGAGAGCGCGCTCCAGTTCGCCACAATCGCACCCAGTTTCCTGTCGGGTCTGCCGATCCCGGAGTTCGAGCAGGAGTACGAGTTCGTGGCGCTGTCGGAGCCCGACACCTACGCGATCGAGGGCGGGCGGCTGCGGTCCAGCGGCGGCTTGAACATCGGTCCGGGCGAGTATCCGGAGCATTTCGTCGAGGAGCACGTCGAGCACTCCACCGCGCTGCACTCCCACCTGCGCGACGGCGGAAGCTACCTGGTGGGGCCGCTGGCCCGGTACGCGCTCAGCCAGGACCGGCTGTCGCCGCTGGCCAGTTCGGCCGCGGCCGAGGCCGGGCTGGGAGATGCGTGCCGCAACCCGTTCCAGAGCATCGTCGTGCGAGCCGTGGAGATCCTCTATGCGGTGGAGGAGGCGCTGCGGCTGATCGAGGCCTATGAGCCGCCCGATCCGCCGGCGATCGAAGTGGAGCCCTGCGTGGGCACCGGCGCGGGGTGGACCGAGGCGCCGCGAGGGCTGCTCTGGCACCAGTATGCGATCGACGAGCAGGGCAGCATCCTGGACGCCAGGATCGTGCCGCCCACCTCTCAGAACCAGCGTCGAATCGAGCAGGACCTGCGCGACTCAGTGCAGCGGTTCGCGGAGCTGCCCGATCAGGAGCTGCAGGTGCGCTGCGAGCAGACGATCCGCAACTACGATCCGTGCATCTCCTGCGCCACTCACTTCCTCAAGCTCGAGGTGGAGCGCCGATGACGCTGGTGATCGGGGTGGGGAGCCGCTGGCGCCAGGATGACGGTGCCGGACTCCAGGTGGCCCGGCAGCTGCGCGCTCTCGAGGTCCCGAGCCTCGAGGTACTGGCTCGGGAGGGAGATCAGGCCGGCCTGCTGGAGGACTGGCGCGACGCGCACCAGGTGGTGATCGTGGACGCGGCCTCATCTGGCTCCCGTCCCGGGACCATCCACCGCCACGATGCTGCGGCCGGCCTCCTGCCGGCCCGCCTGTCGCGCACGTCCACCCACGCGTTCGGGGTGGCCGAGGCGATTGAGCTGGCACGGGCCCTGGGCCGGCTTCCCCGCTCGCTGCTCGTGTATGCGATCGAGGGCGAGACGTTCCAGGTCGGCGAGGGCCTGAGCGCCTCGATGCGCGAGGCGGTCGACCGGCTCGTCGCTGAGCTGGCTGTGCGGGAGCCGACATGTGCCTAGCCATCCCCGGACAGGTGATCGAGATCGTGGACCCGGATCGCCAGCTGGCCTCGGTGGACGTGGCGGGGGTCAGGCGCAAGGTCAATGTGGCGATGCTGGAAGACGTGGCGCCCGGTGATTGGGTGCTGATCCACGTCGGTTTCGCCCTGTCCAAGGTGGATGAGGAGGAGGCGCTGGCCACGCACGGCCTGCTCGTGGAGATGGGTCAGGCTTACGAGCAGGAGCTGGCCGATCTGAAGGCGAGCGTGATCGATTGAGCGAGGACCAGCACAGCTGCATCACCTGCGGCGACACCGCTGTGGTCATGCTCGTAGTCGAGGTTGACCTGGCCGAGGCGCTGGCGACCTGCGCCGCGGCCGATGGCGGGCGCCAGCTGGTGCAGACCGACCTGGTGGGGCCCGTGTCGGCCGGCGACAAGCTGCTGGTGCACGCCGGGGCCGCGATCGCGCTCGAGGGCTCTCCATGAGGTACGTCGACGAGTTCCGCGACCCCGAGCTGGGCCGCGCCCTGGCCGGGGAGATCGTGGCCACCATGCAGCCCGGCTGCCACTACAAGCTGATGGAGGTGTGCGGCGGACACACCCATTCGATCTACAAGTACGGGATTGCCGACCTGCTCCCCGGCAACATCGAGCTGGTGCACGGCCCCGGCTGCCCGGTGTGCGTGATCCCGATGGGACGGATCGACGATGCGATCGCGGTTGCGCAACAGGAGCGCGTGATCTTCACCTGCTTCGGTGACATGGTGCGTGTCCCGGGCTCGGACGGCACGCTGCTCGACGCCAAGGCCGCCGGCGCAGACGTGCGGATGGTGTACTCGCCGCTTGACGCGCTGCGGATCGCCAGGGAGTACCCGGAGCGCGAGGTGGTGTTCCTGGCGGTCGGCTTTGAGACCACCGCTCCGTCCACGGCGCTGACGCTCAGGCGGGCCCGGGACGAGCGGGTGCCCAACTTCTCCTGCCTGTGCAACCACGTGACGATCGTCCCGCCGCTGCGGGCCCTGCTCGAGTCGCCGGACCTGCGGCTGGACGGGTTCATCGGCCCCGGGCACGTGGCCACGGTCGTGGGCGCTCGCCCGTTCGAGTTCATTCCCCGGCAATACGGCCGCCCCGTGGTGATCGCCGGGTTCGAGCCGCTGGACGTGATGCAGGCCATCCACATGATCCTGCTCCAGCTCCGCGATGGCCGCTGCCAGGTGGAGAACCAGTACCGGCGCGTGGTGCCCTACAACGGAAATCCGCGGGCGCTGGAGGTGCTGGCCGAGGTATTCGAGCTGCGCCCGCACTTCGAGTGGCGCGGGCTGGGATTCATCTCGCAGAGCGCGCTGAGGCTGTCGGCCGCCTATGCCGATTTCGACGCCGAGCGCCGCTATGGGGTTCCCGGCCTGCGGGTGGCCGACCCCAAGGCCTGCCAGTGCGGCGAGGTGCTCAAGGGCGTGATCAAGCCGTGGGAGTGCAAGGTGTTCGGCACCGCCTGCACCCCGGAGCGCGCGATCGGCACCTGCATGGTGTCCGCCGAGGGCGCCTGTGCCGCCTACTACAGCTACGGCCGCCTGACCCGGGAGCGACAGCTGGTGTGAGCGCCTCATCCGAGCCGACCGGGCGCGAGCAGCGCATCTTGCGCATCATCGAGACGGCCAGGGCCAAGCCGCCCCGGTTCAAGGACGAGCGGATCACCATGGCTCACGGGGCGGGCGGCCGCGCGAGCCAGTCCCTGATCGAGGGACTACTTGTCCCCGAGCTCGGCTCACCGCGACTGGCCGAGCTGGGCGACGCGGGGATTCTCCCCGAGCCGGGGCTGGCACTCACCAGCGACAGCTTCGTGGTCAGGCCGCTCCGCTTTCCGGGCGGCTCGATCGGGGAGCTGGCAGTCAACGGCACGGTCAACGACCTTGCCGTGTCCGGTGCCCGGCCGCTGGCGCTGACGCTGTCGCTCGTGTTGGAGGAAGGCCTGTCGGCCGAGGTGCTCCGGGCCGAGATGCAGGCGGTGGCCCGGGCCGCCGGCCAGGCCGATGTGGAGATCGTCGCCGGGGACACCAAGGTGGTGGAGCGCGGGCAGGCCGACCAGATGTATGTCTGCACCACCGGCGTCGGCGTCCTCGATCCTCGCGGCGCCCTGTCCCCGGCGGCGATCAGACCAGGCGACCGGATCCTCGTCTCCGGGTCGATCGCCGATCACGGGATGGCGATCATGATGGCCAGGGGCGAGTTCGAGCTCGAGGCGGAGATCGAGTCGGACACTCGCTCCCTGTGGCCGGCCGCCGACGCGCTGCTGGAATCTGCGGGCGCTGCCCTACGCTGCATGCGAGACGCCACCCGGGGCGGGCTGGCCTCGGCTCTCAACGAGCTGGCCCGCGCGTCGGGCGTGGCCATGCTGGTGCGCGAGGCCGACGTCCCGGTCCGTCCCGACGTGGCGGCCGCGGCCGAGATCCTGGGCATCGATCCGATGTACGTGGCCAACGAGGGCAAGCTGGTGGCATTCGTCCCGGAGGCGGAGGCTGCCGCGGCATTGGCGGCTCTCAGAGCGGTGCCAGGTTGTTCGGAGGCCGCCGAGATCGGTCGGGTGGAGGAACAGCCGGCCGGGATGGTGCTGCTTGAGACGGGATTCGGCGGGCGGCGAGTGATGGATCTGCTGGCCGGCGATCCACTGCCCCGGATCTGCTGAGTGCACGAGCTGGCCATAGCCCAGTCGGTGGTCAGAATCGCCGAGGCCCATGCGGAAGGGCGACCGGTAGTGGGCGTCAACCTCAAGGTGGGGCACCTCCGGCAAGTCATGCCGTCCGCGCTCCGGTTCTCGTTCCAGCTGGCCAGCCAGGGCACGGCACTCGACGGGGCAGAGCTTCGCATCGAGGAGGTCCCGGCGGCGGCCAGGTGCCGAAGCTGCAGCCTCCAGACCGTTTTGGAGGCGTTCCCCTTCGAGTGCGCGGAGTGCGGGGGGAGCGACTTGGAGCTGGTCGCGGGCGAGGAGCTGCTGGTGGAGTCGATCGACGTCTAGAGGAGAGCCATGCACAGAACCAGGATCAGAGTGATCGAGGACGCGCTGGACGCCAATAACACGATCGCCCGCGCCAACCGGGAGGACTTCGACCAGGCGGCGGTCAAGGTCGTCAATCTGATGAGCGCTCCCGGCGCCGGGAAGACCACGCTGCTGGAACGTGCCTTGCCCGATCTCGGCGGCGTACGGGCGGGGGTGCTCGAGGGGGATGTCCAGGGCAGCTACGACGCCGACCGAATCGTCTCGTTGCACGTGCCGGTGACCCAGATCAACACCGATCCGGGATTCGGGGGCGAGTGCCACCTGGACGCGAACATGGTGCGCTCGGCGATTCCGGCGCTGCCGCTCCAGGAGATCGACCTGCTCCTCATCGAGAACGTCGGCAACCTGGTGTGCCCCGCCGAATTCAGGGTCGGGGAAGATGCGCGCGTGATGGTCTCGGCGATCACCGAGGGCGAGGACAAGCCACTGAAGTACCCGCTCATGTTCCGGACCTGCGAGCTGGTGTTGGTGAACAAGATCGACCTGCTGGAGCATCTCGATTTCGACCTCGACCTGTTCCTGCACAACCTCGACGCGGTGCACCCCGGGGTGCCCCGGCTGCTGGTCAGCGCCCGCACCGGAGAAGGGGTTCAGGAGTGGAGCCGCTGGCTGACGCGGCTCGTCATGCCGGTGGAGGCGCCGGTTTGATCACTGCGCTGGCGCGGGGCCGGCTCGAGACGGCGGTCCAGCAGCGTGCGCTGGTCTCCGAGGAGTTCTTCGCCCGCGAGGCCCCGCGGATCGCCCGGCTCTGCCACCGCTGTGCCGAGCGCTTCGCGCGCGGCGCGCGGATCCTGGCGGTCGGGTCGACCCCGGCCGGCCGGTCCGACGCCCGGCACGTGGCGGTCGAGTTCGTGCATCCGGTGATGGTGGGCAAGCGCGCGCTGCCCGCGATCGCCTTGACGCCCGAGGCCGGACCGGTCGACCGGGCCCTGGCCCTGCTGGCCGCGCCTGAGGACATCGTGATCGCGTTCGACGCTGACGAGGCGGTCGCCCGCGAGGCGATGAGGAAGGGCTGCCTGACGATCGGGTTTGGGGATCACTCGGAGTGGTGCTTTGACGTTCCCACCAGGGATCCCCACGTTCGACAGGAGCTCATAGAGACGCTCTACCACGTGGTCTGGGAGCTCGTGCACGTGTTCTTCGAACATCGCGGGCTGCTCCGCGGCAGGCGGCCAGAACCCGTCCACGATGCGGGCTCGGCAAGCTTCCTGTATCCGTTTCTGGCTGAGCAGGAGCTCGATCTGGACACGGTGCTGGCCGAGGTTGAGGCATCGATCCGGATGAAGGCCACCGAGGCCACCGAGCTGCGACGGCAGACGGTGCTCGAGGGGGGGCAGACGCTGGTGGCGGGCGCCGCGGAGCTACACGCCCGCTACGAGCTCAGGGGGCGGCTCCTGATCGCCGGAAACGGCGGCTCAGCCACCGACGCGATGGATCTGGCCGCCGACTTGCGGTTCCCACTTGGGCCGTGGCCGCCGCGGCCCGCGCTCGACCTGACCGAGGACACAGCCGTGCTGACGGCGGTGGCCAACGACATCGGGGCCGAGTCGATCTTCTCGCGCCAGGTGATCGCCCAGGGCCGTCGGGAGGACATGCTGCTGGTGATCTCCACCAGCGGCAGCTCTGACAACCTGCTCGCCGCGCTCGCCGAGGCCCGGCGTGCCGGGCTGGCCACGATGGCGATGGTGGGCTACGACGGCGGCCGGATCACCGCCGAGCAGCTAGCCGACTGGGTGATCGTCACCCGCTCCGAGCACATCCCGCGCATCCAGGAGGCACAAGCGACCGCCTGCCATCTCCTGCGCGAGCTGATCGAGGCCCCGAGCGGATGATCTCCCCCGGGATTCCGGCTCCGGCTGCCACTGCGCTCCCCTTCCCACGGCGAGTCGCCGTTCGGGTGCAGGGGACCGTGCAGGGGGTGGGCTTCAGGCCGTTCGTGCATCGGCTGGCCAGCGAGCTGAGGCTGGGCGGCTTCGTCCGCAACCAGGGGGGCGATGTCTGGCTCGAGATAGAGGGGCAGGCCGACGCGATCGCCGGCTTTCTCGGCCGGCTGGTGGCCCAGGCGCCGCCGTTGGCCCGGGTGGAGCTCGTAGAGACCGAAGATCTTCCGGTTACTGGCGCGCGCGAGTTTGCGATCCGCTCCAGCCGGAGCGGGGCGCGGCCCGAGGGCCCGGTGGCGGCGGACACGGCCACGTGCGCGGACTGCCTGGCCGAGCTGTTCGACCCCGCCGATCGGCGCCACCGCTACCCGTTCATCAACTGCACCAACTGCGGTCCCCGGTTCACGATCGTCCTGAGCATCCCGTACGACCGTCCCAACACGACAATGGCGCAGTTCGCCATGTGCGACCGCTGCCGGGCGGAGTACGAGGACCCCGGGAACCGGCGCTTTCACGCCCAGCCCAACGCCTGTCCCGACTGCGGGCCCAGACTTCGGCTGATCGACTCCTCCGGTGGCCGACCCCCCGGCGCGGCGGAGGATCCCGCCCGGGCAGCGGCCGAGACGCTCCAGAGCGGTGCGATCGTGGCGGTGAAGGGCCTGGGAGGCTTTCACCTGGCCTGCCGGGCCGATAACGAGGAGGCCGTGGCCAGGCTGCGCACGGGTAAGCACCGCGAGGAGAAGCCCTTCGCGCTGATGGTCGCGAACGTGCGCCGGGCAGGCGGGCTGGTGGAGCTGGGGGGGAAGGCAGCCGAGCTGCTCCAGTCGCCCGCCCGTCCCATCGTGCTGGCGCCGCGGCGGCCCGACGCTCCGGTGGCCGCTGGGGTGGCCCCCGGCTCGAGCGACCTGGGGGTGATGCTGCCCTACTCGCCGCTGCACCACCTCTTGGCGTCGGAGGCAGGGGGGCCGCTGGTCATGACCAGCGGCAACCAGTGCGACGAGCCGATCGCGTATCGCAATCGCGAG
>DATKRM010000159.1:0-10205 GCA_035532195.1 Solirubrobacteraceae bacterium | reverse complement strand
CCGCGGCGGGATGCTGTCTCCGCGCGGCTACGACCCCCTATACGCGTTCATGATCATGTCTCACCGCGTGCTGCGCTACCTGTCGCCGTTCCTGCACCTGGTGGCCCTGGGCACCAGCATCGCGCTGCTGGGCCACGGCTGGGTGTACGCGGTGGCGGTGGGCCTGCAGGCGGCGCTGGTGGCGGGTGCGCTCCTGGCTGCGGTGGTGCCGGCCCGTCCGCTGCTGATCGCCCGCTACTACGTGTTCACCACCGCCTCGCTGCTGGCCGGGCTCTGGGACTGGCTGTCCCGGCGCACCACCCCTGGCTGGGAGCCGGCCGAGGGCACGCGATGATCCAGCGCCTGCTCGACCTGGCGATCGCGGTTCCCGCGTCGATCGTCGCCGCGCCGGTCATCGCCCTCCTGGCCGTGGCCATCCGTCTGGAGTCCCGGGGGCACCCGATCTACACCCAGACGCGGGCGGGCAAGGACGGGGCCCAGTTCCAGATCTTCAAGCTGCGCACCATGGTGCGCGGCGCGGAGTTCACCGGGGCCGGTCTGGCCATCCAGGAGGGTGACGACCGGATCACCCGGGTGGGCGAGTTCCTGCGCCGCTATTCGCTGGACGAGCTCCCCAACCTATGGAACGTGGTGCGCGGGGAGATGTCGATCGTCGGGCCCCGGCCCACGCTGCCCGTCCAGGTCGAGCATTACACCGACCACCAGCGTGGACGGCTGGCCGTCAACCCCGGCATCACCGGTTGGGCCCAGGTCAACGGCCGGGCATCGCTGCCCTGGGCTGAGCGGATCGAGCTCGATATCTGGTACGTGGACCACCGCACGTTGGCGCTTGACCTGAAGATCTTGGCCCGGACCGTGGCGATGGTGCTGAGGGGCCAGGGCCTGTACAAGGGAGAGCGCGGGGGATGGCATGGCCCCCTCTGAGCCGGCCGTCCTGCTCACTGGGGTGGGCAAGCGCTACGACATCGTGTCTGCGTTCGCCCAGCACGCCACTGTGGTGGCCGCCGATCCCAACCCCCTGGCCCCGGCCCAGTACGCGGCGCACCACCGCTACCCCGTGCCGCCGATCTCCGACGCGGAGTACGTGCCCACGCTGCGCTCGCTGTGCGATCGCCACGGCGTGGGCGTGGTCATCCCGCTCACTGACCTCGATCTGGAGGTGCTGGCCTTGGCCCGCGCGGCCGGCGAGCTGCCGGCCATGGTCCCCGATCCGGAGATCGCTCGGGCCACGTTTGACAAGTACGAGACCGACGGGCTGCTGCGCCGGCTGGACCTGCCCTCCCCGCCCACCGTCTTGCCGGGAGAGCCGGTCCAGCACTTTCCGGTCATGGTCAAGCCGCGGCAGGGCTCAGGCGCTCGGTCGATCTTTCGCGCGGACGACGCGGCGGCGGCGGAGTTCTTCGTTCACTACAACGATGAGCCGGTGATGCTCCAGTGGTGCATGGACGGCCCCGAGTTCTCAATCGACTGCCTGTCGGATTGGTCCCAGCGCTGCCTGAACGCCATCCCCCGCACGATGATCGAGTCCCGGGGCGGGGAGTCGATCAAGGGCACCGTGATCGACGACCCCGAGCTGATCGCTCTGGGCCGCCGGGTGGTCGAGGCGCTGGGGGTGCGGGGCCCGTGCACGGTCCAGGTGTTCCGCGACCGGGAGATCGGCCTGGGCATCACCGACGTCAACACCCGCTTCGGCGGCGCGTTCCCGGCGCCCATGTACGCCGCCGGCCCCGGCCACACCTACCCCGAGCTGATTGTGCGGATGGCCGGCGGCGAGCGGATCGAGCCACACGTCGGCGAGTTTCAGGCCGGGGTCACCTTCACCCGCTACTTCTGGCAGCTCGAGCTCGACGCCGAGCTCCGACCCACCGGGCGGGACATCGTCGAGCCGCCCGGTCCGCCGGCGCCGCGGTAGCGCGCCTACGCGCTGGCCGCCCGGCGGAATCTGGCGTCGGCCGCCTCGCTATAGCAGTCCTCTACGAACTCGGCGATCTTGTCCGTCAGCCGCTTGGGCCGGGTGCGGAGCTCAATGATCGAGTTGGCGTCGATCAGCCGGCCGTTGGGCAGCTCGGCGGCCAGCATGTCGGCGTCGGAGAACGGGTGCACCGGGTCACGCGGGTGGCCGATGACCAGCGCCGGCGTCTGCATGGCCTGGCGCACCCGGTGGTCGGGCGCGGTGCGGCCGAACAGGATGCCCTGCAGGACGGCCCCGCTGGGCCCGGGATCCTGGGCCACCCAGTCGAGGCCGATCTCCAGCAGCAGCGGCAGCCGCCGCCGGTTGATGGTCCGAGCTCCCCGCGCCAGGAGCTTCATCGCCGGCTCACCGAACGTGAGAGCGAATAGCAGCGGGGTGAACGCCGCCCCGCAGGCCGGAATGGCGTTGTCCAGCACCGGCATCTCGACCACCATCCCGCGCAGGCGGTCGGGCGCTGTGGCAGCGACCTCCAACGAGATGTTTGCCCCCAGCGAGGTTCCGCCGACCACCGCCCGCTCAAGTTCCAGATGGTCGAGCAGGGCTAGGGTCTGCTGGGCGAACTCCTGCATTGAGTACCGCCACATCTGGCGCGGCCGGTCCGACTCGCCATGTCCCAGCGGGTCGAGTGTGATCACTCGGTTGCCCTGCTTGGCCAGGCGACGGGCCAGTGGCTGCTGCATCTTCTGGGAGAGCAGCAGGCCGGGCAGGAGCACCACCGGACGAGCCCCTTCGCCGTAGACGGTGTAGGCCAACCTCTGTCCGCCGAAGCTGAAACGTGGCACCACCGCCAGGATACCCTCAGGGGTGGTTGGCCAGCCAGCCAACTCTTCAGGGGACGCGGTACCGTCTCTGCTAAACCGGAGTCAAAAAGGAGAGGTCATGGCAAAAGTCCCACGTTCGCTCGCCGGCCGGACGGTCGCGATTACCGGTGGCGCCCGGGGAATTGGGCGGGCCACGGCGGCGGCCCTGCTGGCCCAGGGAGCTCGGGTGGCCATCGGAGACATCGAGGCCCAGCTGGCCGAACAGACGGCTTCGGAGCTCGGCTCGGGAGCCATCGGGCTCCCGCTCGACGTGACCGACCGGGAGAGCTTTGCCCAGTTTCTAAATGAGGTCGAGGAGCAGCTCGGCCCGCTCGACATCCTGATCAACAACGCCGGGATCATGCCCATCGGGCCGTTCACCCAGGAGTCCGATCCCATCGCGGACCGGATGATCGACATCAACTTGCGCGGTCTGATCTACGGCACCAAGCTGGCGCTCGAGCGTTTCCTGCCCCGTCATACCGGCCATCTGGTGCAGATCGCCTCCGCTGCCGGCAAGATCGGCTTCGCCGGGGGAGTGACCTACAGCGCCACCAAACACGCCGTGGTGGGGCTCAGCGAGGGCTTGCGGTCCGAACTGCGCGACACCGGCGTCGACATCTCGGTGGTCATGCCGGTGGTCGTCCACACCGAGCTGGGCTCCGGGCTGCCGGAGACGCGCAGCTTTAAGGCGGTGGAGCCGGAGGAGGTGGCCGCGGCCATCGTCGAGGCGCTCCAGACCGGGCGCTTCGAGGTCTACGTGCCCAAATCGATGGCCGGCCTGGTGCGGTTCAGCGCCCTGATGCCGCGGCGGTTCATGGAGTTCTTAGGCCGGGTGCTCAAGGGCGACCAGGTACTGACCCAGCCCGATCACAGCGCCCGGGCCGCCTACGAGCGGCGGATGGAGCGGACGGTCTCTCAGCCGTCGGCGCAGCCCGCCTCCACCGAGACCGACCCGGCGCTGGCCGCCGAACCCGCCGACGAGCCGGCCAAGGTCGCCTAGTTAAGGGTTTGCCCGGAGCTCCCGAAGGGTTCGCCCGTGCGGGGGCTCCGGTGGCTTGCGGGTGCGATTTTCCTGAATATTTCAGGAAAATCGTCCATACCAACCCACAGGCGCCGCCCCGCGCGCCCTAAGCGCGGAGCCACTCCGCGATGTGCTGGCCGATCACCGGTCCCGCGTCTTCCTGGAGAAAGTGGCTGGCGTCGTTGATCACGTGGGCCAGCTCGGTGCCCAGCATCTGGGCGAAGCGCTCGCCGGTCGACACGGGTAGCACGGGGTCGGAGTCGGCCCACAGGACGAGTTTCGGCCGGGTGTCTCCTCGCAGCGCCTCCAGGACCCGCTGGCCCGCCTCCGCCCCCGGCATGTCGGGCGAGGTGGGGAGTATGAGCGGGAACGCCCGGGCGCCAGCCTTGGACTCGGCGTTGGGGTACGGCGCCTCGTAGGCCGCGATCACCTCATCGCCGGGGTCGTGTTTGCACGCTCCCCGGACCAGGAACCCGACCGGAAGGTCCTCGGTGCGCTCGACGAAGTCCCGGAACAGGTTCCACGCCTCGGTCATCTTCTGATGGCCGGTGAACAGGCCGGTGTCCATGATCACGATCTGGGACACCCGGTCCGGATGCTCGACTGCCAGCCGGAGCCCGACCGGGCCTCCCCAGTCGTGGACCACGACCGTGGCGTCTTTCAGGTCGAGCTCCTCGAACAGCGAGGCCGCGGCCGCGGTGTGGCGGTCGTAGCTGTACCAGTCGAAGTCCATCGGCTTGTCCGAGGCGCCGAACCCGGGCAGGTCGGGGGCCAGGCAACGGAAGCCGGCATCCCGTACCGGGGGGATCACCTTGCGCCACAGGAACGACCACGTGGGCTCGCCGTGGAAGAACACCACCGGGCGGCCCTCGCCCTCGTCGAGGTGAGCCAGCCGCAACCCGTCCCACTGGTGGAACCGCGGGGCGAAGGGGAAGTCGGGCAGTCCGGTGAGGACCTCCTCGGGAATCCGGACGGCGTCGGTCACGCTCACACCCTACGTCTTTGGGCCGGTCATCAGGCCGCCGGTGGACAGGCCGAAACCCCCGTCGACCCGGATCACCGCGCCGTTGAGGTATCCCGCGGCCGGGGAGAGGAGGAACGCGACCGCGCCGGCGAGCTCCTCGACCAGCCCCATCCGGCCCAGCGGAATCATCTGCTCCAGGCCCTGGCGTAGCGGCTCGGGCAGCGCTCTCACCTTAGGGGTGCCGATGAACCCGGGCATCACCACGTTGGTGTGGATCCCGTGCCCCGCCCACTCGCCGGCCAGCGTCCGGGCCAGGCCGAGGCTGCCCGCCTTGGCCGCGCTGTAGGCCACCTGCCCGGGCACGCCCGTCTCGGCCGCCGCGGACGAGATCAGCACGATCCGGCCGTCGCCCGCTGCCCGCAGGTATTCAAAAGCCGCCTGGGCCACGTGGAACTGGCCGGACAGGTTGGTCTCGATGTCCTTGCGCCACTCCGCCTCGGGAAACCGCTCGGCCCGGTGGATCGTGTCGACCACCCCGGCGTTCGCGACCACGGCATCGCAACCGCCCAGCTGCTCGACCGCCGAGGCGACCCCGGCCCCGGTGGCGGCGCGATCACGCACGTCGAACACGGCCGAGGCGGCGGCTCCGGTCACGGCCGGGACAGCATCCGTGACGTCGCAGGCCGCCACCTGGCAGTCGCAGGCGGCCAGCGCCTCCACGATGGCCCGTCCGATCCCGCCGGCCGCGCCGGTGACCAGGACGCGCCGGCCCGAGGGAGCGGGGCTGAGCGGCGCCATCACCCCGCCGCAGCCGGCTTCTGGAGCCCGTAGCGCTCCCAGTGGCGGGCCGGGATGTCGGCCGGATCCTTGTACCAGTACCACGTGCAGGGATCGCGGTCGTAGTCCTCGGGCGGATCGGAGGGGTACATCGGGTGACCGATCCACTCGATCGGCTGGATCTCGTTCATGAACGAGCAGTGGGTGCAGTACAGAGGAAAGCCCTTGCGGCCGTAGCTCCAGTCGTGAGCTTCCTGCGTGACCCCCATCCCGGCGGGTCCCTGGTAGGCGCCGTTGCGCCACAGCCGCTGCCCCGATCCGCAGGGATTCATGCGGAAGGTGAACTTCTCCTCGTCTTCCTCGATCTCGAACGCTCCCGGGTTGGGACCGGTGCCTGAGCACGAGTGGGCTCGCCAGGTGGCCGCCAGGGCGTAGACGATCTGTTTGCGGCTGCGCTCCTCGATCGCCTCCACGTCACGTTTCCAGCCGCGCTCGTTGCCGTAGCGCCAGGCCTGCTCCACGCCGTCGTCGCCCAGCTCCTGCTGCACGAAACTGATCAAGCCCAGCATCCCGCCGGCCATCAGGTCGTGCATGTAGCGCCATTCGTGCTTCATCTGCTCGCACAGCTCCCGGGCCCCATCCACATCGCCGGCGTCCAGTGCCGCAATCGCTCGGTCCATCGTGGGCCGCGACAACTCCGACAGCTCCTCCTCTGAGAACCAACGCTCCTGGCTCATGCCACCTCCTGGCTCGGGGGCGGCAATCCTACGCTCCGCTGGCTATCACCTGGTCGGCATCGGAGGCCACGGTGACCTCGATCTCCGCCGGGTAGCGCTGCCACGCGATCACGTTCAGCGCCTGCAGCCGGTCCAGCATGGCCTGGAGCGCGGCGGCCTGACCCGGAGTGGCGTAGTGCCGGGCCAGGGTGAACGACCAGCCAGCGGCCGCCGTGGGGTCGTTGGCCCCCACCAGCTGCTGGTAGCGCTGGTCGGTCACGGTGCTGGTCACGGTGAGGGGTGCCGCCGCGTGGCTGAGCGCCCGCACCCGCGCGGCCAGCTGGATCAGCAGGTCAAGCGCGGGTGCGCGTAGGCCGCGGTACAGCGCGGCTGGCGCGTTCAAGCGTGGGCCCAGCGACCCCATGGCGGGGTCATAGGCCAGGCCCAGCGCCCGCGGGTTGGCTGGCAGCGGCTTCACCACCCCCTGGGCATAGGCCTCAGTCAGCGCCGGCGGATCTGCGAACCCTGGCGCCTGGTCGGGAGGGTGCAGCACCTCGGCGGTCGAGCCGGCCTCGGTCTCCAGGCCGGCCAGGCGCTGGAGCTGGGACCGGTCCGAGCGGTACAGGCGCATGATCTGCTCGGCGGCCAGGATCCGCCAGTAATAGGTCCACGAGTCATCTCCGAACGACGACAGGAGCCGGTAGGCCGCGGCGTGACGGTCCGGGGCGGTGTCGAAGTAGAGCTGCACGTAGGGCACCGGCGCGCCCCCGTCATACGCGCTGAGCACGCTGGTCAGGTTCCCGATTCCCATGTGGTAGGACTCGAGCGCCAGGTCGCTGCGCCCGAACCGGGTCTGGGCCAGACTCAGATACCGCACGGTGGCCGCCAGCGCCTTGGCCGGGTCGAATCGATCGTCCACCCGGGCCCGCTGCGCTTCCAGCCTCCTCACCGCGGCCTGGTGGCCACCCGCGCCGGCGGCCAGGATCTGCTTGGTCAGCGCGCGGCTGCGGACCAGGTCGATGTGCATGCCCAGAAGAGAGGTCCCGGTGTCGGCCACAATCTGGGTTAGGCCGGCCGCGGCCGACGGATCCGCCCCGGCGATCGCGTTGGGGAAGCCGCCGCTCTCCAGAAACACGATCGCCTCGAGCACGGCCGGGTCTACGCCGGTGCCGGCGGTGGCCCGCTGGATCAGCGGCGCCCAGGCGGCCACCCGAGCGGCGGTGCTCACCACCCCGTCGGGGCTCTTGGCGTACAGGACGTGCGCCTGACCGGCCGTCGCCCGGGCGACGAAGTCAGCCTGGCGGCTGGGCGCGTAGACGAACGGATCCCGCGGGCTCGGGGCCTGCGCCACTCCGGGAGCCGGCAGACGGGGCAGCCCGCCGCCCCCGGTGCTGGTGGCCAGCGCCACGCTGGCGGCGATCGCGGCCGCCACCAGGCCCAGGGCCAGGGCCAGCCGCCGCCGCCTGACGCTAACCCGCCGGGGTCGCGCGGAAGCCATCGCGCCAGGTGGCGTGCGTGGGCGCCCAGCCCAGCTCGCTCTTGGCCTTGGCATTGCTCGCGCCCCGCTGCGCCGTCATCCCTGCCACAGCCACGCGGCCGGCGATCAGGCGGGCCAACCAGGCCGGCACCCGAAACGGGCGCTTGGCGCCAACCGACTCGGCAAACACCGGAACCCAATCGCTGACCGGCGCCGGCTCGTCGTCCACCACGTTGTA
Organism: Solirubrobacteraceae bacterium; assembly: GCA_035532195.1. Taxonomy (GTDB): domain Bacteria; phylum Actinomycetota; class Thermoleophilia; order Solirubrobacterales; family Solirubrobacteraceae; genus Palsa-465. Next base: position 2,237 of record DATKRM010000159.1, on the reverse strand, counting down.
AACGCCGGGTTCGCCCCGCTCCAGCGCCGCCACGGTGGCCTCGGCAGCGTCATCGACATGAACGAACGACCACCGCCCCTGTCCCGACCCGACGATCGGGAACTGCCGCTTACGGGCCAGCTCGGCGTAGTACCCGTCGGGGTGAAATCCGGTTTGGGGCCCGTAGAGGTAGCCGTAGCGGAGCACGGTCCCGCCGGCCTCGAGCACCTGGCGCTCGAGTTCGGCCACCGCGCCGATCGCCTCGCTCATCGGCGGTGGGAGCGCAAGCCCCAGCGGCGCGCCCTCGTCCTTGACCCAGCCGCCCTCGGGGGCGTAGGCAAACGCGATGCTCTGAGCCACGATTCGCTCGGCGCCCGCGGCTTGGGCCGCGGCCACGAGGTTTCCGGTGCCCTCTCGCCGGAGTCGGTTCGTCGCGGCTAGCTGGGTGGCGTACTTGCGGGGCTCCAGGCGGGAGGGGAGGCTGGTCAGCTGGTGGATGACCGCCTGAGGCCGGGCCGCCGTGACCGCGGTGCGCAGCGCCTCGGCGTCGAGCGCGTCGCACACCACCGGCTCGGCGCCGGCCGCCCGCAGCTCGTCGCGCCGCTCGGCGGCCCGGGTCATCGCCACGACGTCGTGGCCGGAGCGGATCAGCTGCGGCAACAACACCCGCCCGATCACACCCGTTGCGCCGGCCAGGAACACCCGCATCAGTGGCCCCCGCCGTGAGTCCGCTCGCATTCAAGCCGCGTCTGGCGGCGCCTGGCTACGTCCTCGCTCGCTCGCGTACCTGCCAGGTACGCGTCGCTCGCTGCGTCCTCGCCAGTCATCCGCCATCCGCGCCTTTCGGTGCAAGCGGGCTCACGGCGAGGACCACGGGCTACCGCACGATCAGCTTGAGGTGACGGCAGCGGGCCGCCTGGGCGGCCGTGGCGATATGACTCGGGAACACCTTCCAGCCGCCGGAGGTCGTGGGGTAGATGCTGACCAGCGGGTGGGGGTGCGTCTTCAAGTAACTGGGGTTGACGTACAGCACGCCGGTCTTGATCCCCATATACCACGCGAACACGCTCTGGTAGCCGATCGGGATGTTCGGCTGGCCGCAGGCCAGGATGCGGGACGGCCCGAGCCGATGGACCACGGTCGAAAGCTTGTTGAACGACTTGGCCCGGGCCCGCTCGTGGCGCAAGTCGACCCGCTCGTGGTTGACCTGGGTGCGGGCGGCTCCGAACATCGAGCCGGCGATCGCCACCACCACAATCGCCGCCCCCCAGCCGCCGAGCTGGGTGGCCAGCTGGGGCTTGATCTTCGGCGCCAGGTCGTGGGCCACGCGAGCGATCAGCGGTGGCGCCTCGAGGATCACCCGACCCACGAACACTCCGGCCAGCACGGCCACGATCGCTCCCGACTCGAACATGTAGCGCGGAACCGAGGGATAGCCCTTGATCGAGAACGCGATCTCGATGATCAGCCAGACCAGCGCCCCCGCGGCCAGGGCCAGGATCGTCCACCAGCGCCGCCAGGCCGCCATCACCAGCGTGAGACCGGCCAGGACCCACACCGTGTTGGCTTCCAGTGCGTGGAAGCGGGAGATGGTGCCGGTCACCTTGTTGCCCTTGACCTCACGCGGCGAGTTGTGCGCGATGTTGCCGGCGGTGAAGAAGCTCTTGGAGGTCAGGCCCGGGATCACGAACCACATGAACAGAATCGCCACCAGCGCGAAGTACAGCCAGCGCCGATACGCCGGGTTCTTGAGCCACAGGTAGATCCCGGCTAGGCCCAAAAACGGCCACACCTCGGGCCGGCCCAGCGCGGCCAGCCACCACATCCAGAACGCCCAGCCGTGGTGCCGGGTTAAGTGGAAGTCGACGGCGGCCAGGACCAGGGTCACGATCATCGTGTCCGACTCGGCGCTGAGGAGGTAGTGCGCGTAGGTCAAGTGGCTGACCACGTCCTGCATGCCGAACACGAGCAGCGCCGCAAACAGCCCCGCCACGTAGGCGGCGTAGCGATGCGCCGGGTCAGCGGCGGTGAGGCGGAACGCGATCCGCCAGGCGAAGATCAGCCCGGCCAGCGAGACCGCCACCGAGAACACCATCCACAGCCACAGTGAGTAGTGGCCGAACAGCGAAAACGGGACCGTGAACAGGAAGGGCAGCGGCTTCCAGGAGGGTGCGCCGTTGGTGTCGAGCGCGCCTTTGAGCGTCAGCTTGCCCCATACGAGCCAGCCGTACGGGTCATAACCCGGGCGTGAGCGCGCC
>DATKRM010000158.1:0-7292 GCA_035532195.1 Solirubrobacteraceae bacterium | reverse complement strand
CTCGATGCGGACGATCGCCGCGTCTGCCGACTCGAGCTCGGGCTCCGGCTTGTCCTCGAGGCGAACCTCGCCGGGGGCCTGGAAGGTCACGGCCCTCATGCCTGGCTCCACGGGGGTGGGCCGGAGCGTGATCGGTTTGGTCGCACCCTCAGACCTTTTTGATCATGCATAGCTGAAGAACCCCTCGCCGGTGCCCCGTCCCAGCCGGCCCGACCACACCAGCCGCCGCAGCGCCGGCGCCGCGCGGTAGCGGTCATCGCCCAGCTCCTCGTGCAGGGCGTCGAGCACCGACAGCACGTGATCGAGACCGATCTGGTCGGCCCAGGCCAGCGGCCCGCGCGGGTAGTTGAGGCCGTGGATCATGCCGGCGTCGATGTCGTCCGGGCTGCCGGCGCCCTCGGTCATGGCGAATGCCGCTTCGTTGATCACCTGACAGACCATTCTGCCCAGCACGAGACCCGGGGCGTCGCCCACCCACACGGTGTGCTTGCCCAGGGTGGCGAAGAACCGCTCGGTGGTCTCGACGGCGGAGGGCGAGCTGTCCGGTCCGCGGGTCAGCTCCACGAGGCCCGCCTCGGCCAGCGGCGGCAGGGCGTGGAAGCCCACGGCCGAGCCGCCGGGGTCAAGCGCGGACAGCGAACCGCCGGCGCACAGGATGGCCATCGGGCCCCCCTGCAAGGGCGCCGCCGGCTCCTCGTCGCCGGCGTCGAGGATCAGCACCGGAGGCTGGCGGTCACCCGCCTCCTCCGGGGCCGCGACGTCCCAGCCCGCCTGCGCCGCCGCCTCTCGCAGCTGGGAGGCCAGCGGCGAGGCCCCCGCGATCAAAACCATTCCTGTCCCCCCGCCGGCCGGCGGGGGGTCTGGATCGGGCTCCCGGTAGGCGTCCGTGCCGCCCGAGTAGTCGTAGTAGCCCCGACCCGACTTGCGGCCCGTGTGGCCCGCGGCCACCGTCTTGACCGCAATCGGAGACGGCCGCCAGCGCGGCTCGGCAAAGCTCTGCTCGAAGAACGACCGGGCCACCTCCAGACCCACGTCGACCCCCACGAGGTCCGAGAGCTCGAACGGGCCCATCCGGAAGCCTCCGGCCACGCGGCAGATCCGGTCGATCTCCTCGATCGTGGCCACGCGGTCGGTGAGCAGCCGGGCACTCTCCAGCCCAAACGGACGGTTGCAGCGGTTGACCAGGAAGCCGGGGCCGTCGACCGCGTCGATCACGATCTTGCCCATGGCCTTGCCGGTGGCCCGGGCGACGGCCAGTGCGTCCGCCGCCGACTCGACCCCGGCCACCACCTCGAGCAGCCGCATCAGCGGCGCCGGATTGAAGAAGTGCATGCCCACCACGCGCGCGGGGTGCGTGGCCGCGCTGGCCACGGCGGTGACCAGCAGGGACGACGTGTTCGTGGCCAGCACGCAGGAGTCCGAGACGATGCCCTCGGACAGGCGCGCGAACAGTTGCTGCTTGAGCTCGAGGCGCTCGGGCGCGGCCTCGATCACCAGCTCGCAGGGCGCCAGGTCCTCCAGCCCGGGGGCCGCCGCGAGCCGGTCAGCGGCCGCGGCGGCGTCCTCGGCGGACCAGCGACCACGCTCGGCTCCCCGCTTCAGGTGGCCGCGAATCTGCTCCAGGCCGCGCTCCAGCGCCTCGGGCACCGGGTCGTGCAGCAGCGTCCGGGCCCCGGCCAGGCAGGCCAGCTGGGCGATGCCCGCGCCCATGGTGCCGGCGCCCGCGACGCCGATGGTTTTCGCAGCCTCGGCCACCTCTACGACGGCACGAGCGCGTTGATCCCGGTCAGGGAGCGCCCGATGATCAGCTTCTGGATCTGGGAGGTGCCCTCGTACAGGGTCGTCACGCGCACGTCACGCAGGTAGCGCTCGACCGGGTAGTCATCGACATAGCCCGAGCCGCCGTGGACCTGGATCGCCGTGTTGGCGCACTCGATCGCCGACTCGGTGGCATACAGCTTGGCGATCGAGGTCTCACGGGTGTTGGGCTGGCCGGCGTCCTTGAGCCACCCGGCGCGCCAGACGAGCATCCGCGCCGCGTCGGTCTTGACCGCGATGTCGGTCAGCATCTCCTGCACCAGCTGGAAGGCGGCGATCGGCCGCCCGAACTGCTGGCGCTCCTTGGAGTACTTGACCGATGAGTCCAGGCAGCCCTGGCAGATGCCCACGCATCCGGCGGCCACGCTGTAGCGACCCGAGTCGAGATTGGACATCGCCACCTTGAAGCCGTCACCCACTTCGCCCAGCAGCTGGTCGTCGGACACCTCGACGTCGTCCAGCGATATGGCCGCGGTGTCAGAGCCCCGCAGTCCCAGCTTATGGTGGATCTCCTGGGGTTGGAACCCGGGCTGGTCGGTGTCCACCAGGAAGCAGCCCAGGCCCCGGTGGCTCTTCTCCGGATCGGTCTGGGCGAACACCAGCGCCAGCTGGGCGTGGTTGGCCATCGAGATGAACATCTTCGAGCCGTTGATCACCCAGCCCGAGTCGGTCTTCTTGGCCCGGGTCTTCTGGTTGGCGGCATCTGAGCCGGTATCCGGCTCGGTCAGGGCGAAGCACCCGAGCCACTCACCCGAGCACAGCTTGGGCAGGTAGTGCTGCTTTTGCTCCTCGGTTCCCCAGCGCAGGATCCCCGAGCAGACCAGGGAGGTCTGGACCGACACCACCGTGCGCATGGCCGAGTCGCCGCGCCCGACCTCCTCCACGATGAGGCCGTAACTCAGGTAGTCAAGCCCTGCGCCGCCATACTCGCGGGGGACGATCGCGCCCAGGTAGCCCTGCCCGGCGATCATGGCCACCAGGTCGAGGTCGAAGTGCTCGTTGCGATCGTTCTCACGCGCGCGCTCGACGATCTCGTTGTCGGTGAAGTCTCGGGCGGTCTCGCGGATCAGCCGCTGTTCATCGGTGAGGGAGAAGTCCATGACCGAGACGGTATAGGACAGAAGTACGCTGATGTCCTCATGGCTCCCCAGACCCGGTACGCGCGGAGCGGCGAGATGCACATCGCCTACCAGGTGGTGGGGGAGGGCCCGATCGACATCCTGTGGATCCCCACCTGGATCTGGCAGGTCGAGCACATGTGGGAGGACTCCTGGACGACCCGGCTGCTGCGCGACCTGAGCCGGTTCTCCCGGGTGATCATGTTCGACCGCCGTGGCACGGGCCTATCGGATCCGGTGCTGGGCGCGCCGACGCTGGAGGAGCAGATGGATGACGTGGTCGCGGTCATGGACGCGGTCGGCTCCCGCCAGGCGGCAGTCGTCGCGATGCTCGAAGCCGGGGCCATGGCCTGCCTGTTTGCCGCCACGCATCCTGAGCGCACGCGGGCGCTCGTCCTCTACCAGGCCATGCCCCGAATGACCTCGGCGCCGGATTACGAGTGGCCGCCGACCCGCGAGGTGCGGGCCGAGTGGGCCGAGGACATGGCCAAGGATTGGGGCTCCGGCGCGCGGGTCACCGGATTCGCCCAGGCGACTGACGAGCGGTTTCGGGAGTGGGCGGGACGGCTCGAGCGCCTGGCGGCCAGCCCGGGAACGGCGCTCGCGTTCAACCGCATGCTGAACGAGGTCGATGTCCGGCCGGTGCTCCCGCTGATCCAGGCGCCCACCCTGGTGCTGGACCGGCCCGGAGACCCCACCATCGATGGCCGCCACGCCAGCTACCTCCGTGAGCACATCCCGGACTCGCGCCTGGTCGAGCTGCCCGGGTCGCACACGCTGCCGTTCGGCCCGGGCCAGGAGCACTTTCTGGCCGAGATCGAGGAGTTCCTGACCGGGACCCGCCGGCCCCACGAGTCCGAGCGCGTGCTGGCGACCGTGATGTTCGCCGACATCGTGGATTCGACACGCCGGGCCGCCGAGATGGGCGACCGCAGCTGGCGTGATCTGCTGCAGTCGCTGGAGGGTGTGGTGGGCGGCGAGCTGAAGTCGTTCCGCGGGCAGGCGATCAAGAGCATGGGCGACGGCTTCCTGGCCACGTTCGACGGACCCGCGCGCGCCATCCGGTGCGCCGCCGCGATCCGTGACGCCGCCAAGTCGAGGTTCTCGCTCGAGACCCGAACCGGACTGCACACTGGCGAGGTGGAGGTGATGGGCTCGGATGTCGGCGGGCTGGCAGTGCACATCGCTGCTCGGGTGATCGGTCAAGCGGCTCCCGGCGAGGTGGTGGTGTCCAACACGGTCAAGGACCTGGTCGTGGGGTCCGGGATCGCATTCGAGGACCGCGGGGAACACGAGCTGCGGGGCGTGCCCGACCGCTGGCGGCTGTGGGCGGTGGCCGGGTAGAAAAAAGGGCCGGCCCGCGACGAGCGCGAGCCGGCCCCGTGGTTTGGCCCCTAGGAGGCGGGGGGCAGCGACGACACCGGTGGGAGCGTCGCGGTCACCGTGACCGGCGGTGAGGCGCCACCGACATTGTGCTCATCGTGGAACATCCGGGCCCGGAACTTGAACGTGCCCGGATCGCCGAGCGTCCAGGTGAACTGGAACGTCCCGTCGCTGTGAGTGACCTGTACCTGAACGTTGTGCCAATCACCATCTTTGCCCTGGCGCTGCAGGTAGATGATGTGATCGGCCTTGACGGGCAAGACGGTTCCCGTGAACGTCACGCTCTGGCCGACCAGCACCGCGGGCGAGCTGGCCTGCATGGTCAGCGCATCCTGCACACCCTGGAATAGCACTGCGGTGTGCCGGCGCTTGACACCCTTCGCGGGTACCGTGGCCACGTAGTAGTCGGCGTTGGCAGACAGGGCGGACTGGGTGAACGAGTACGAACCATCGCCACCCGTGGTCCCGTTGGCCAGCATCATGTAGCCGCGCTGGTCGGCCGTGTGACCCCACAGCTGCACCGGTGTGTTCGGCTCAGGCTTGGTGGTTCCCGGCTGGTCCAGCACGCCGCTGATCGTCACCGACGAGCCCGCCGGAGCGATCGGCTGCGAAGAGCTGATGGTGAACCCGGGGATCTGGGCCTGCTGGATATTGACCGTTGCCAGATCGGACGCACCGCGGATGTTCCGGTCATCGCCCCGGAACAGGACCCGCAGATCGCGCACGCCGGGAACCCGGAACCGATAAGCGATCTGGTATTCGGACCCCGCACCGAGCTGGTTCGACGCCAGCGTGTGCCAATCGTCGCCAGTCCCCGTCTGGGCCTGCAGGTACACCCGCTGGTTGGCATGGTTGGGCGTCACCTGTCCACTGAACACGACCCGGTGGTTGGTGTCCGTGGTGGTGGGGTTAGCCGCGATGCTGACCAACGGCGCTACCCGCTCGTGAACGGTGCGGCTGTGCGACGTGTCCGGACCGCGCACAAACCAGCTCCGATTGGTTTCCACGACCTGCTCCTCCCGAGTGAACTCGTAGAAGCCAACGCTGTTGGTTGTGGTGGTGCCGATCAGGGTGTAACCCTGGCCGGAGCCGTCGAGGTGGTGGTAGAGCCGGATGATCTGCCCGGCGCTGCCGGGACCGTTGAGCTGACCGTAGATCAACACTCCCTCACCCGCGAGAATCGGGTTCGGTGTAGCGGCGATGGTCAGGTGGTGATTGTGCTTGGGCGCCGCACTGACAGGGCCGGGGGTGGCAATCCCCGCAGCCGCGATGAGCGCGGACACGAGCACGGCAAGGCGAAAGCGCATTTGACGCTCCTTTCCCGCAGGTTTCCTGGAATGCCGCCGCCGCGATTCCGGCCCTTCAGGGCGGTCGGTAGTAGATGTCAGCAACAACACTTCGTTTTGGCGAGGGTTGCGGTGACTCACCGGATGTCGCGTTGGGCCTGGACCAGGCGGGTAGACTGGGCTCGGAGTGGACCCGTTCGCCGTGGTCATCTTGTCGGGCATCGCCGCAGTTCTCGTGGCGGTTTGGTTGATCGGGCGCTTCTATCCGGGGTCGGGGCTCGAGCAGCTGGGGATGAAGACTGCGCGGGAGATCTCTGAGACCCGCGAGCGGCTGGAGTCGGAGGATCTGCAGCAGATGCTGTCCGCCCACAACGCGCGTCGGAGGGCCCGCGGGGAGAAGGAGGTCAGCGAAACGGACCTGGAGCTGCGGGTCGCCCAGGACATGCGCGACGTAGCGCGCAGCCGCGAGGCGCTGATGGCCGAGCGCGAGCTCGATCAGCTGCTGGAAGCCACCAACGCGCGCCGGCGAGCGCGGGGGCTGCCCGAGCGCACCGCCGAGCAGGTCCGCCAGGAGTTCGGGGCAAAGCCACCGGCTGAGGGCTGACCGCCTCCGGGCCTGGCGCGGTGCCGCGCTGCCTGATCATCGGCTGCGGCTGCCGCGGTCAGCAGCTGACCCGCGGCTTGATTCAGCAGGGACACGTGGTGCGGGGAACCACCCGGGCGCTGGCCGCGTGCACCGCGATCGAGGCGGCAGGGGCGGAGCCGGTGGTGGCCGATCCCGACCGCGTGGCCACGATCGTGCCCGCGCTGGACCACGTGAGCGTGGTCTGCATCCTGCTCGGCTCGGCCGGCGGCTCGCCGGCACAACTGGAGGCGCTGCACAGGAGCCGTCTGGAGATGCTGCTAACCCGCCTGGTCGACACGACTGTCCAGGGGGTGGTTTACGAAACCCGCGGATCGGTGGATACCGCACTGCTGGGTTCTGGCGCCGAGTTGGTGCGGGCGTTCGCTGCGCGCGCTCACGCCCAGTGGGCGGCGCTGGACGCCGATCCTCGGGATCACGAGCACTGGCTGGACAGCGCGATCCAGCGGGTGGCCGAGGTCCTCGGCCCCCGCTAGCTCGTCAGCTGCTGCTCGGCGGTATCAGCCGCCGGTCAGGACCTGCTTGGTGCATGTGGCGGCGTCATTGCGAACGAGCGCCAGGTGAGTGTTCGCGTCGCCGTAGGTGTTGATGCCGTGCGCCTGGAGCTGCTTGATCACGCAGTCGGCGATCGGGCCGTCGTCCTTGGCCGGAATCGCGGTCACCGTGGCCAGCTTCTTGACCAGCGCGTCCCGCAGGGCCGGCGAGGTGATCGGCGTGGACGATGAAAGGTGGCTCGGGATCAGGTTGCTCGGCGGCTTGGTGGCGGTGGTGCTGGTGCCGGTGCCCGTGCTGGGCGTCTGCGGCGTGGGGGGCGTGGTCGCCGCCTGGCCGGTGATGGCCTTGCTCTTGCTGCTGCTGCTCGAGCCGCAGCCGGCGGCGGCGAGTGCGGCGACGGCGATCAGGACCGCCACCAGGCTGAACCGTTTGCTCATAACAACGCTCGCTTTCTCCGTATCTCGGAAGACCAAATTCGTGGGGGAGGCCTCAAACGCATGCCCGGCCTCGCCCAGCCCGGCGATTCGGCTGGGAAGACCCTGTCAGATA
>DATKRM010000157.1:0-6919 GCA_035532195.1 Solirubrobacteraceae bacterium | reverse complement strand
CGGACGTTCAGACGCCCCGACTTGGTCGGGGCGTCGGCGTTAACGCACGATCCGGGTTCAAACCATCTCGCGTGTCTGCGCTGGTGTGGGTTTGTCGATGCGCAGCGTGACGGGCGTGTGGTCCGCTACCGGCTGGCTGATCAGCGGGTGTCGCAGCTGCTTGAACTCGGGCGCGCGTTACTGGCTGATAACGCGGAGCATGTGGCGGCCTGTGGCCGGATAGGCGGTGACGCGTGAAGATCGGGTTGCTCTACTTGCTCACGACATGAGCTGCGCCCAGGTCCTCTACCCGCAGCTGCGGGAGCTGCTCGATCACGGCGCGCAGCTCGTTGAGGTGCTCCCGTCGGCCGAATACGCCGAGCTTCACCTCCCTGGCGCGCTGAGCATCCCACTCAAGACCCTCGACGCAGACAGCACGGCCGAGGTGGATCGCACCAAGGCGGTGGTCGTCTATTGCTGGGATGGCCTCTGAGACTTGAGCCCACGAGCCGCGTGCCGGCTCGCGACCCTCGGCTTCAAGGAGGTCTACGACTACATGCCAGGCAAGGTCGACTGGATGGCCCGTGCCCTGCCGCTGGAAGGAGAGAAAGCCGGTGAACCGCGAGCGATCGACCTCGCCCGAACGGACGTCGTGACGTGCGGGCTCCAAGACAGCGTCGCGTCGGTGCGAGATCGCGTGACTGCCTCCCCGTACGGGTTTGCGTTCGTGCTCGGCCCCGGTGGGGTGCTGCTCGGTCGCCTGCGACAGGCCGCCCTCGAGAACAATCCGGACGCCAACGCAGAGGACGTCATGGAACCAGGCCCCTCTACAACACGGCCCGACATCCTCCCGGACAAACTGCTCACCAAGCTCCAGGACAGCGAGCTGACCACGATCGTCCTCAGCGACCCCGAAGGACGGCTGATGGGAATCGTCCGCCGCCACGACCTAGAAATCAACCAGGCGCGGCGCTGACGGCGAGGACCACCGCCTGCGGATAGGCTGCGCGTGCCGGCCATGGCATTCGACTTGGTCATCGATATCGAGAACAGCCCGGGCGCGCTGTCCGAGGTGGCCGGGGCGATCAGCGATGCCGGGATCAACATGGCCGCCGCCACGTGCATCGGGTCGGGTCAGACGGCCGAGCTCCACATCCTGGTCCCCCACGCCGAGGCGGCCAAGCATCTGCTCGGCATCTCGCACGTGGCGGTGAGCCGCGAGCGGGAGGTCGTGGTAGTCCAGGTAGAGGATCGGCCCGGGGTGCTGGCCGACCTGACCCGCAAGATCGCTCAGGCGGGCGTCAACCTTGACCTAACCTACGTGGCCACCGGCAATCGCGTGGTGTTCGGGTCCGAGAACCTCGACGCGCTGCGGGCGGCGCTGTCGTAACCGCCGGTCGTCGCTCAGTCCTGCGCCGCGGACCCGTTGGCCGCCAGCGAGCCCTGAGCCAGCATCTCCGCCAGCCCGTCAGGCCCTTGCGGCCGGGCCAGGAGAAAGCCCTGGCCTAAGTCGCAGCCGAGCTCCAGCAGCAGGTCGCGCTGCTCGGGCCGCTCGATCCCCTCCGCCACCACCGTCAGTCCGAAGCTCAAGCCCAGATCGATGATGCCGCGGGTGAGCGACGGGTCGCCGCTGGGCCCGTCGAGCTCCTGCAGGAAGCTGCCCGCAATCTTCAGGTAGTCGATCGGGAAGTGACGCAGGTACTGCAGCGAGCAGTAGCCGGTGCCGAAGTCGTCGATGGCCAGGCCCACGCCCAAATCCTTGAGCTGGCCCAGCCGCTCGCTGGCCAGGCGGACGTCGTCCATGATCACCGTCTCGGTGAGCTCGAGGATCAGCGCGTCAGGGCTGAGGCCGGTGGCCTGCAGGACCTCACGCACCTCGTCGACCACCTTGGTGTCGTAGAGCTGGATCGGCGAGAGGTTGACCGACAGCCGCAACGGTCGAACCGTGGTCCGCTGGCGCCATCCGGCCGCGGCGTCGCAGGCCGACTGCATGACCCAGCGCCCGAGCGTGATCATCTCGCCGGTTTCCTCGGCCACCGAGATGAACGTCCCCGGCTCCAGACGGCCGCGCCGCGGATGGCGCCAGCGCACCAGCGCCTCCAGACACACCAGGCGGCCGGTCCGCAGGTCGACGATTGGCTGGTACTCGAGCATCATCTCGCCTCGGTCGCTGGCCCCCCGGAGCTCGGACTCCAGCTCCAGGCGCTCGGTGACCGCGGTCCGCATCTCCGGCTGGAACAGCTCGTAGCGACCCCGCCCCTGCCCCTTGGCGTGGTACATGGCCAGGTCGGCGTCGGGGAGGACATCGGCGTGCGCGCGATCCACGATCGTGATCCCAATGCTGGCGCCCAGGTGGACGCAACGCCCGCCGACGGTGAATGGCTCGTCGAATGCCTTGAGGATCCGCTCAGCGATGCGGCGGGCCGCCGCCTCGTCGGCGTCCTCGGCCAGGACGGCAAACTCATCTCCCCCGAACCGGGCTGGCGTATCGCTCGGTCGGACGCAGGCGGCCAGCCGCCCGGCCGCGGCCACCAGCAGCTCATCGCCGAAGCCATGGCCCAGGGAGTCGTTGACCGTCTTGAATCGGTCGATGTCCAGGAACAGCACCGCCGTGGTTGCGCCCGAGCTCTCGGCCCGCAGTCCCGCCTCGCGCAGCCGGTCACCGAACAGGGCCCGGTTGGGCAGACCGGTCAGCGGGTCGTGGGTCGCCCGGTGCACCGCGTCCTGGACCATGCGGGCGTCGGTCAGGGCCATGCTCGCGTGCTCGGCAAATGTCTCCAGCGCGGCCTGCTCGGCCGCGGAATAGCGACGGCCGGGCTGGCGGCTGGCCACAGACAGGCTGCCCACCACCCCGTGGCGCTCACGCACGGGGGTGGCCATCACAGCCTTGAGCGAGTCCTTCATGGCGGGACTGGCCAGTGGCCAGCCGCCATATTCCTCTACCACCACCAGGCGATCCTGCTGAATGGCTTGCCCGGCCGCCCCGAGCTGACTGGGCACCCGATGCGCCTTATCCAGCGTGGGGCCGTCAACGCCCTGGTGGGCCACGATGAACGTCTGGCTCAGATCATCCGGATCGATCCGGCGCATCATCGCCACCTCGCTGGCTGTCAGCTCGGCCGCGCCGGCCACGATCGCGTCGAGCACCACCTCGCCCGGGCTGCGCCGCACGATCTGGCGCTGGATCGCCGACACCCGCTCCAGGAGCAGACGGCGGCCCACCATGTCTCGCACCAGCCCCAGCACCCGGGCCATGCCGCGCAGCAGGTCGAATTCCTCGCCGGACAGGGCGCGGTCGCTGCGGGCGATTAGCAGCCAGGCCAGGCGCTCGTCGTCCAGCGGATAGCGAGCTACGGCACAGCGGCCCAGCGGAGGCAGTTCGCACCAGAGCTCGTCGCGCTCGGCCAGTCGCTTCAGCTCATCCGTGGGTATCTGGTCAGGCGGAAATCCGATCGAGATCGTCTCGCAGCCCTCCCGGATGACGGCCCCGATCTCGGCGTCCAGGACCTCGGCTACCCGCTCCAGGCCGCAGCGGGTGGCGGCCAACGGATCCGAGTGCACCGACAGGACCGCCAGGAACTCGGCCAGCTGCTGCGCAGGCCAACTCTCACTCGCAGCGACCGCCTGGACCACCAACTCACCCGAGCGCTAGGACGACGACCGTCTTGTTGTGGAAGCCCCTCAATCCGTGCGTTCGCGCGATTTCGCCGTGGGTATAGAAGCCGGCCAGCGGAGCGCCGGCCGCGGCGGTCTTGAGCGCTCGTACCTCTTCCCGGGCGCCCTCGTCGCCCAGCAGCTTGCGGCGCCCGATGCAGTCGAACACGATCACCGCGCGCGGCTCGGCGCCGCCCAGGTCCCCCACTGCCTCCTGGCAGGCCCGGACGGCGGCGCTGATCGTCGTCCCCGCATCCTCGTGCAGCAGCCAGGCCAGCGAGCCCTGCGGCACCTCGGCCACGCACAGCAACGCGCGGTCCTCGAAGTCGGCCGCGCCGATGCAGCGAGCCTGATCGGGTCCGCTGCTCCGGCTGAGCCCCAGGGGATGGGCCAGGGCAAAGTTCGTGAACGCATCCGGGTCCTGCCGCGCTTCAGGGGGAGCGTCGAGCATCTCCAGGTAGGCGTCGAGCGCCGGCTGCCCGTCGAGCTCCAGCACGCGCCCGCCCTGGCTGCGGGAGACCACGATCGGCTCGCCGATGCGCGACAGGCCGTGCCGTACCCCGACGCCGAACGGCCCGTCGGTCATGAGCGAAGCCGCCACCACGGCGTCCTCGTGGACGTCGCGCCCGTGGAACTGACAGCTGGCCGAAGCCGAGGAGGAGTTCTGGCTCGTGCAGCCGCCGACCAGCGGGACGCCCGCGCCCAGCTCGCCGTAAGCGCCGCGAATGATCTCGTTCTGGTCCCCGGCCTGCGAGGCGGTGAGCAGCATCACCAGCTCCCGCGTGGCAGGGCTGTCGGCCCGCTTGAGCCGTTCGGCGGCCCGCTGCCCGGCGGCTCGGGGCCCCTCCTGGCTAGCTGCGGCGGCGGTGCTGACCCGGAAGCCGGCTCCCCCCAGTGCCAGCGCCAGGACGCCTTCCTCGCCGGGGCCATCGCTACTGATGTGACTGGGCACGGAGCATCCGATCAGCTTGGCCCCGGGGGCGCGCTCGGCCACCCCGGCCAGCAGCTCGGCGTTCGCATGGCCGGCGCAGGCGAAGAGCATCATCAGCTCGGCGGGGCGGCCTTCGAGGGCGCGATCGGCCGCCTGTACCCCGGCAGCCCAGGGATCAGTTTCTAGGGAGCGCCCCACCCCGGCCCAGCGCGGTCCGGTCCGGGCGGAGAGCTCACGTCCTAAATCGACGGTCGCCACATCGGGAGTATCGGCATCCCAGGGTGCTGCTTTAGCCAGATTTACGGACGATCGGCCGGTCCGCGGCTCGGACTAACCGATGATGCGGCGAATCTGGCGCTTCATGCGCCAAATCTGTCGCATCGCGGCATCTGACTCACCACCCGCCGCCAGCGCTTACCCTTCCGCGCGGAGGTATGTCGAATTGAGCCTGAGGCAACGTTGCTGGTGGGTGTTTCTAAGCACGGCGCTGAGCGCGTGGCTGGCGCCGTCTGCCGCCTCGGCGCGGCTCCTGGTCGGAGTCGGCCGGGCTGACATCACGCCACTGACCGGCGTGTACAAGGGCGGCTGGGCCTGCACGTGCGCCAAGGTGATCGGCCAGCAGGAGCGCCTTTACGCCCGTGTGATCGTGCTCCAGGAGGGCCACCAGAAGGTGGCCTTGGTGGCTGAGGACCTGTTCGCGCTGAGCGCCGGGATGGTCCGCGACGCGGCGGGACTGGTGACGCGCCTGGGATTCTCCGAGCAGAACATCATCGACTCGGCCACCCACACCCACAGCTCCCAGTCGGGCTATATGAACTACTCCGGCGACAACCTGATCCTCCCCAGCACGGGCAATGCCGACCTTTCAAAGACCACCGGCTCGCCGGCTGATCCGGTCATGTACAGCTTCATGACCCGGCAGCTGGCGCTGGCCATCCGCCGGGCCAACGCAAACCTGCGACCAGGAGCGGTGGGCTGGGGTGAGACCCAGCTGGTTGGGGTCACCGAGAACCGCAGTCTGGGCGCGCACCTGGCCGACTCGGGGATCACCAACGCCGGCGCCAACGGCGGCAGCGTGAGCCAGGATCCACGCGGCTACCTGGGAACCATCGACCCGGCGGTCAACGTGATCCGGGTGGACCAGTACCGCCGCCTGCGCGGGCCGCGGGGACGGAGTGGGGTCCGCCGGGTGCCCGTCGGGATGTTCGCCACGTTTGCCAACCACGGCACGATTGACCACGAGAACTTCTGGTACTTCGCCGGTGACCATCAGGGGGCGGCGGAACGCGTGGTCGAGGCGACCATCCGGGCCGCCGGCCACGTCCCCGGCTCGCAGGATGTGGTTAATGCGTTCGCCAACAGCGACGCCGGCGACATGACCGCCGGGATTCAGAACGTCGGCCCGGCCGACGCCGAGAAGGTGGGGCGCCAGGAGGCGGCGGCCATGCTCGGCGCCTGGCGCCAGGCCGGGCGGGGGATGAGCAGCCACCCGAGGCTGGTGCTGCGCTGGACCCGGACCTGCTTCTGCGGGCAGGCCACCAGCGACGGGTTCGTCACCGACTCGAACGCCTGGGTCGGCAAGGCCGCCGGCGCGGGCTCGGAAGAAGGCCGGACGATCTTCTACTACGAGGGCCTGGCCAACGAGGGCGACAAGCTGCCGGTCGATGCCGGCCCACAGGGCGACAAGATCCGCGTGCTCAACGCCACCGGCTCGATCTCCCAGGCCGCCCCATTCACAGCGCTACGGATCGGCGACGGGCTGCTGGTGACGGTGCCGGCGGAGCCCACGGTGGGCGTCGGCAACGTGATCCGCGCCGCCGTGGGCAAGTCGGTCGCCGGATCCCGGCTGCGGCACGTGGACATCGTCGGCTACGCCGGGGACTACTTGAACTACTTCACCACCCCGTCGGAGTACGAACAGCAGGCCTACGAAGGCGGGTTCACCATGTACGGGGAGTACTCGTCGCTGATCCTGCGTGACACTCTTGCCCAACTGGCCCAGGACGCGGTCACCGGCCGGCCTGCCCCCTCGCCCTACGACTTTGACCCCAGCGCCGGGGTCCACGGCACTGGCCCGGACTACGGGGGCGGCGCGGCCAGCGGCACGGCCACGGGGCAACCCGCGGCCGCGGCGCGACTCGGCCACAGCTCGTTCGCCTGGACCAGCGGCGGGGCCAACGGGATCGACCGCCCGGTCGACCGGCCGTTCGTGACGATCCAGCGCCTCCTCGCGGGCCGCTGGCCAACGGCCACCGACGACCTGGGCATGCAGATCGAGTGGTCCTCAGATCCGAACGGCGCCTACAGCGCCGCCTGGGAGGTGCCGCTGAGCCAGGCGCCCGGGACATATCGCTT
>DATKRM010000156.1:0-4887 GCA_035532195.1 Solirubrobacteraceae bacterium | reverse complement strand
CGTGGAGTTCGGAGAGCTCGTCCACGTCGACGGGGAGCTGGCGGCGGTAGATGGCCACGATCAGGCCCAGGCCCACCGTCACCTCACACGCCGCGACCACCATCACGATCAGCGCAAAGATCTGCCCGTCCTCGCCGCCCCACATCCGGGCGAAGGCCACCAGGGCCAGGTTGGCCCCGTTGAGCATCAGCTCCAGGCAGAGCAGGACGACCAGCGGGTTGCGCCGGGCCAGCACGCCGCCGGCGCCGATGCAGAAGATGATCGCCGACACGGCCAGATACCAGCCGATGGCCATTACCAGCCCCCCTCGTGGCCGCGGGGGCCGACGGGCTCGACCTCAGGCTGCTCGCGGGCCGCCGGACCGGCGTCGGCCGCTTCGGCCATGGTGCCCGTGTAGGCGGGTCGGACGGTGTCGATGACCCGCTCCAGCTCGGCGTCGTGTTCCAGACCGCGCCGCCGCCGGGCCAGGACCACGGCTCCGACGGCCGCCACCAGCAGCAGGATCGAGGCCGCCTCGAACGGGAACAGATATTTGGTCAGAAACAGCGAGCCGATGTGGTCCGGGGTGCCGAAGCCCGATACGTACGGAGCCCCCTTGCCCTTGACCCCCTTGAGCGCTGAGCCGAGCGTGGCGATGAACAGCTCGATGGCCAGGGCCAACGCGAACAGCGGTCCCAGCACCTTGAGCGCCCCGCCGCTGGGCAGCTGCTCCCCGCCGCCCACGTAGGAGACCACGAACACGTAGAGCACCATCACCGCCCCGGCGTACACCACGACCTGGGCGAAGGCCAGGAACTCCGCGCGCAGCAGCAGGAACAGCCCGGCCAGGAAGACCAGATGGGCCGCCAGGGCGAGCACCGAATAGAACGGGTTGCGCAACGCCACCACGCCGACGGCAGCGGCGATGGCGCCGATCGCGGCGATGAAGAAGAAGGCGACGCTCATGCGGGGGCCTCCGCCACTACTCGTCCTCCGTGCGCAGGGGTGTCCGCTCGATCGGCTCGGCCAGCAGCATCTCTTTGGTGAAGATCAGGTCCGAGCGCGTGTAGTCCGACAGCTCGTAGTCGTGGCCCATGGTGATCGCGTCGAACGGGCACGCCACCTCGCAGTAGCCGCAGAAGATGCAGCGGCTGAGGTTGATCTCGTACACGGCGGCGTAGCGCTCGCCGGGCGAGATGCGGTGCTCGGGCGTGTTCTCGGCCGCCACCACCCGGATGCAGTCGGCCGGGCAGGCAGCCGCGCACAGCGAGCAGCCGACGCACTTCTCCAGGCCTGGGTGGGCGGGATCCCCAGTCTCGAAGCGGTGGAGCTTGTGGCGGCCGCGGAAGCGCGGATAGACGGGCGTCTTCTCCTCGGGGTACTGGATGGTGTGCGGGCCCTCGACGATCCGCGCGAATGTGGTCTTCAGCCCGCGCAGTGTCTCGCCGAACGCCCGGTAGGTGCTGGCCGCGCGCCCGCGCGCTGGCTCGCGGATGACCTCGATCACGTCCTCGGACACGATGCCCGCGGGCGTGGCGCGCGCTCGGCTTTCAGCCTCGCTCATACGCGCGCGGCCCGCGTCATCCGGCTGATTGCCGCTCATGCCGCCACTACGATCGCGGTCACCAGCAGGTTCAGGGTGGCTAGCGGCAGCAGGATCTTCCAGCCCAGCGACATCAGCTGGTCATAGCGCAGCCGCGGCAGGGTGGCCCGGATCCAGATGAAGAAGGTCAAAAACAGCATCATCTTCGCGATCACGATGATCGGGTCGATCCAGCCGGGGATGCTCGGGTTCCCGGGCAGCAGCCAGCCGCCCAGGAACACGGTCACGGCGATTCCCGAGACCACGATCATGTTCACGTACTCGGCAAACAGGTAGGCCACGAACGGCGTGCCGCCGTACTCGGTGAAGTAGCCCTGGACCAGCTCGGCGTCGGCCTCCACCAGGTCGAACGGCGCCCGGTTGGTCTCGGCGAACGACGCGACGAGAAAGATGATGAAGCCGGCCGCCTGGGGCACGATGTACCACATGCCCTTCTGGGCGTTCACGATCCCGACCAGCGACAGGGTCTGGGCGCTGATCAGCACCCCAACCAGGGCCAGGCCCTGTGACACCTCGTAGGAGATCAGCTGGGCGGCGCCCCGCATGGCGCCCAGGAACGAGTACTTGGAGCCCGAGGCCCAGCCGCCGAGCATGATCCCGTAGAACGAGATGCCGGCGAACGCGAACGCGTACAGCGGGCCGACGGACACGTCGATCCCGTAGATCCCCACCCGCCGCCCGAAGATGTGCTGCACGGGTCCGAACGGCACGATGGCCAGCGCGGCGATCCCAGTGACGATCGCGATCATCGGTGCGATCCGGTACAGGAAGCCCACGCTGGTGCTGGGACGGAACGGCTCCTTGGTGGCGAACTTGAGGATCTCGGCCAGGGGTTGCATGAGGCCGAACGGACCGACCCGGTTGGGTCCGTAACGTCCCTGGAAGCGCCCGATCAGCTTGCGCTCGTAGATGGTGAGGATCGGCAGGATGGCGAATGCGACCCCGAAGATCACCAGCGCCTTGATGATCTGGACCCACCAGGGCTCGAAGTAGAAGACGTCACCCAGGACGATCACGACTTCGTCACCTCCACGGTGGGCTCGGTCAGCGCGTTGGCCGAGTCCCGCGCGATGCCGGTGGCCAGGAAGACCGTGCCCGGCGGGACGCCGCTGCGGACGCTGGCCGTGGCGGTGAGCTTGGTCCCGTTCTGGCTGACGGTGAGCGCGTCGCCTGAGCTGATGCCCAGGCGCTCGGCGTCCTCGGGCGAGATCTCGGCCTGCTGGTGGGCCACGGTGTACTGCAGCGAGGGCGAGATCTCGACCTCGGGCGAAGCCCAGATGGGGCGGTAGGTGCCCAGGCGCAGCGCTCCGTTGGTGGAGGTGTGGGAGATAAGCCCATCTGTCTGTGTTTTTTCTCCCACGCCACGCGCCTTGGGGGCCTCGAAGGCGCCCGCCTCCTCACGCTCGGGCCAGCGGACGCCTCGTCCGCCGATCTCCTCCAGCGTCAGCCCGGCGTAGAACGGAACCGCGTCGACCAGCTGCTGGAACGCCATCGAACTCGTGAGCACCCCGGTGTCCAGGCCGATCCGCTTGGCCAGCTCGGCGATCACCCACCAGCCGGGCCTCACAGTCCCCGGGTGGGCGATGGCGGTGCGCAGCCGCTGCACCCGCCCGTCGGGGTGGACCGCGGTCCCGTCCTTCTCGGCGTAAGAGTCGGCGGGGAACACGACGTCGGCGTGCTCGCGCAGGCCCTCGGTCAGCACCGCGGCGTGCGCCACGACCAGCCCGGCGCGGTGCAGCGCTTGCTCCCAGGCCGCCCGGTCGGGCTGGTCGCGCACCGGGTCGGTCTCGAAGAGATAGAAGGCGGTGAGCTCGCCCTCGGCGACGGCGCCCGGCAGCGACGCGGCCCCGTGGCCGGGCTCGTCGGGCAGCGGCGCGTAGCCGGGTCCGGCATCCGGGAGCACTCCAGCCTCACGCAGGCCGCGGCCATTGGATCCGCTCGGGATCTCCAGCAACCCGGCGCCCTCACGTCCGGCCAGCCCCAGCTCATCGGCCAGAGCGAGCAGCCCGACCAGCGCGTCGGCCCTGAGCCGATCACCCCACACGATTACGATGTCCTCGCCGCCCTCCCGCAGCAGCTCGCGCAGGCGGTCAAAGCATTCGAGCGGCTCTCCCGGCGCGTACCGGATCACCGTCTGAGCGTTCGAGTCAAGCGCGCTGGGCCGGTCGGTGGCCACCACCAGCTGCACCCCGCGCCGGCGCACGCCCTTGCGGATCCACAGATCGAGGATCGGGGCGTCGTCCAGCGGCTCGCAGCCCAGCACCAGGACGGTGTGGGCGAACTCGAGGTCGGGCACGCTGGCCTGGAGCTCCGGGTTGGCCAGCGCGCGCACCAGGTCCGCCGGCACGTCCGCGCCCGCGCGGCAGTCCAGGTTCCCGGAGTCGAGGCCCTGGCGCAGCAGCCGCTGGACCAGGAAGCCCTCCTCGTTGGTGGCCTGGCCGCCGACCAGGGCGCCCACCCGGCCCCGGTGCTTGGCCAGTCCGGCCGCGGTCTCGAGCGCCCGCTCCCACGACACCTCGCGCAGCTCGCCCCCGTCGCGGACCAGGGGGGCGGTGATGCGCGCGTCCACGTGGATGGCTTCGAAGGCGTAGCGGCCCTTGTCGCATAGCCAGCCGTCGTCGACGCCCGTGTGCTCAGGGTCGCGGCTCAGTACCCGCGTCACCTTCTCGTCGCGCACCGTGAACTCCACGTTGCATTGCGAGGGACAGAGCATGCAGATCCCGGCCGCGCCCTCGATGTCCCAGGGCCGGGCCCGGAAGCGGTAGGTCTTGGAGGTCAGCGCGCCAACCGGGCACAGCTCGGTGATGTTGCCGCTGAACGGCGCCACGTACGGGTGGCCGTCGTGGGTGGAGACGAACGTGTCGGCGCCTCGCTCGGCGAAGATCAGCTGGTAGTCCTCGGCCACCTCCTGGGAGAAGCGCACGCAGCGGTAGCAGAGGATGCAGCGCTCGCGGTCGATGGCGATGACCGGGCTGAGCGACAATGGCTTGACGAAGTGGCGCTTGGGCTCGATGAACCTCGAGCGGCCCAGGCCCCATCCGTACGTGATGTCCTGGAGCGGGCATTCGCCGCCCTTGTCGCACACCGGGCAGTCGAGCGGATGGTTGACCAGCAGGAACTCGACCACCGAGTTCTGGACCGCCTTGACCCGGTCGGTCTGGGTGTGGACGACCATCCCGTCCTTGACCGCCGTGGAGCACGAGGTCTGGAGCTTGGGGATCCCCTCGATCTCCACCAGGCACATGCGGCACGCGCCCACGGGCTCTCCCAGCTTGTGGTGGTAGCAGAAGTAGGGGATCTCGACG
>DATKRM010000155.1:0-6389 GCA_035532195.1 Solirubrobacteraceae bacterium | reverse complement strand
ACGAGCGGGGAATCCGCCTGGTCCTGGACCGCGTGCAGGACTCTGCCGCTGGCCAGACGGCCTCGCGCCCGGACGAGCAGCTGCGGGCAGGACTCGCAACCTACCTGGAGATGACCGCGGAGGAGCCGGAGTTCGCCCACTGCATGCTGATCGAGCTTCAGGCCATCGGACCGCGGGGGCTGGAGGCCCGGCTGGCGGGTCACCGGCGGATCGCCCTGGTGCTCGGAGCCTGGCATGAAGGCGTGCGGCAGGCCAGAACCAAGTGGCCGGCGGTATCACCCGAGCGATACGCGGCGGCGGTGGGAGCCGTACACGACCTCGTGTTCGACCTGGTTGCCCAGGGGCGAAGCCAGGAGGCGCCGGGGCTTGAGCCGCAGGCATTCGAGGCGGTGAGGAGGCTCCTGGAGATCCCGCCGCCCCCGAGAGGTCCGAGTCGGAGCTGAGACGCGGTAGGGCGCTAGCCCGATTCGGTGACCGGGACCATCGGGGGCTGCGCGTCGCGGTACTCCCGGCGTGGCGCCGGGGTCCGCTTGGCCCGCCGGAGGTCGCCGTCGGCCAGGTTGAGCAGCGCGTCGGCATTTGCGCCGTCGTCGGGGAACGTGGCCCAGCCTACGCTCGTGGTCAGCGAACCATCGAGGCCCGCAGCCAGCGCCTCGTGAATGCGCTGGACCAGGTAGTGGACCTGCTCTGAGTCCGTCTCCGGAGCCAGGATCGAGAATTCGTCTCCCCCCTGGCGGGCCAGCGTGTCCTGGGAGCGAAGGGCCGAGCGGAGCGCCTGGGCAACGTCGGCCAGCACCCGGTCGCCCGCCAGGTGTCCGTAGGTGTCGTTGACCAGCTTGAAACCGTTCAGGTCGAGCAGCAGGACGGTCAAGGAGCCTCCGGACCGGCGATGGCGGGCCAGCTCGTACTCCAGGCGCTCGGCCAGCAGGCGATAGTTGCCCACGCCGGTGAGCGGATCACGCAGGGCCAGCTCCTCCAGTTCGCGCTGTCGCTTCTCGAGACCCTCACGCAACAGCGTGACGATCGCCCCCACGGCCACGATCATGAGGATCGTCACCGCCACGCGTGCCGCGGTCTCGCTTCCCGGCTGGTGGCGATAGACCAAGACCAGTGCTGATGCTGCGGATGCCAGCGCGACGTGTCCGGCGACCACCCAGCGGGAGGTGAAGGCATACCCGGCAAACACCGCGACGAACACGTAGTAGTTGGCCGCGATGTCCCCGTAGAACCCGCCCAGGCGGATAGCCAGAGCCAGCACGATGGTGACCAGGATCGGAATCGCGTTCAACCACCGCGCATCGAATCGGGCCCAGGGAATCAGCAGGCAGGCCATACCCGAGGCGACTCCGATTCCCAGGAGGACGTCGAACCCCCACGGAAGGTGACGATGGCTCAGGATCCGGGCGGCCACGACGGCCACCACTTCGCTGACCAGGATGAGCGCCCCGGCCACGCGCCCGATCATTTGCCGCTGCGCGGCCTCCCGGGCACGTCTATTTGTGTCGGCAGGGTTTTCCGCGCCGACCAGCGGATGATCTGCAGCCATCGCTTCCTATATCGGCGCCTGGGCGCCGCTGCTTTACCGCTGCGGGGGCCGGCAGACGGGCGATCTAGGAGTGCTTCCGCCGTCGGGCGGGCGGCTTGGGCGTGCGGTCGTCTTGGGATTTGATGGGGCGTTGGAGCGGGTCGGTCGGCGCGCTGCCGAGTGAAGAGGGGCGGAGTAGCTCGGGGGCCGGGGTGCTCGCGACATACGCGCGGGAGCTGCGGGGACTCGCGGTGGTGCGCGTACGCGGAGCGACCATTGAGCCGTGTGGTGGTCTCGGAAGGCGGTGTGTGCGGGGGGGTCCGCGGTGAGGGAGTGGGTCGTGGTCGCGCTCGCCGGGAGCTCGGTCAGCTGTGGGTGAGCGGGGCGAGCACCCGGGCGGGTCCGTCCGCAGCGCGCCATAAGCTATCGAACATGTGTTCGTGTGGGCGGACGGCGGTACTTGACGCGCCCGGGTTTGAGTGGCTGGCGGACGATCGGATCGCGCAGAGCTTGCAGCAGACGCTCCGCGACCTGGATGTGGCGTACCAGCGGTTCCTCACCGGCGAGGCGCGGCGGCCGCGGTTCAAGGTCAAGGGCCGCGGTGAGAGCTTCCGGTTGCCTCAGGGGGTTCGTGGACGCGGAATCACGCGAGAGCCAAGCGCGGTTTTGCTGCACGGCCTGCGGACATGTGGAGCACGCTGATGTGAACGCCGCACGAGTGATCCTCGCCCGGGCGGTGAACGGTCAAGAGGACGGCGGCCGGACCCGGCCGTTGCAGCGCGGGGAGCCCTCCAGGCCCAGCCCGGGCACAGAACCGCGAACCCCCGGCGGAAAGCGGCATGACCACCCCTGCCACCGGAAATCCGCACGCTCCAGCACGCGGAGGAGGTCAAGACAGCGACTCGTCGAGCTCGCCGAGCGCGTCGGTGAGCTGGAGATTGGCCGAGTAGTCGACCGGGCAGGCGATCACCGACACCGTGTCCTGGGCCAGGGCCTCACGCAGGGTGGGCAGCAGCTGGTCCGCGGCCTCGATCCGGTAGCCGCGTGCGCCGAAGCTCTCGGCGTAGGCCACGAAGTCGGGGTTGCCGAACGCCGTGTCCACGCTTTCGCCCAGCTCGAGCTCCATCTTCCAGGAGATCAGGCCGTACTCGTCGTCGACCCAGATGAGCACCACCATCGGGATCCGCTCGCGTAGCGCGGTCTCGATCTCCTGCGAGTTCATCAGGAACCCGCCATCCCCCGTGGCCACCAGAATCCGCGCGTCCGGGCGGGCGAGCTTGGCTCCGATAGCCCCCGGAAGCGACCAGGCCATGGTGGAAAGCCCATTGGAGATCAGGCAGGTGTTGGGCTCGTAGGTCGGGTACAGCCGGGCCATCCACATCTTCAGCGCGCCCGTGTCGACGAGCGCGATGTCAGAGCGGCCCAGTGCTTCTCGCGTGTCGGCCACGATCCGTGCTGGCGCCACCGGGAAGCGGGCGTCTTGGCGTCCGCGGTCGAGCTCGGCCGCCAGCATGGCTCGGATCTTCTGATTGGCCTGGTGGGGCCCGAACTCATGGTCAACCGTGGCCGCCAGCGCGTCCAGGGTATGGCCGATGTCCGCTTGGAGGCCGACCGCGACCCCGTAGTGGGCATCGACCTCGGCGGGGAAGCGGTGGATGTGAATGATCTGCTTGTCGGAGTCCGGGTTGATCCGCACCGGGTCGAACTCCTGGAGCTCGTAGCCCACGGCGATGATCGCGTCGGCTTGATCGAAGCCGAAGTTGACGTAGTCACGTCGCATGAAGCCCACAGCCCCCAGCGCCAGGGGGTGGTCGTCCGGCAGCACGCCCTTACCGTGAAACGTGGTGGCCACCGGTACACAGAGCTTCTCGGCAAACCGCCGGACCGCATCCGCCGCGCCGGCGCGGGCGGCGCCGTGCCCAGCCAAGAGGATCGGGCTGGTGGCCGACCTCAGAACCTCGGCCACGCGCCTCAGCTGAGCCTCCGAGGGCTCATCCGGGCGCGGCCGGTTCACCACCAGGGGACGGGCGCCTGCGGGCGCCGACGCGTTCTCGACATCCTCGGGCACCGCGAGGTAGACCGCTCCCGGTCGCTCGGTCTGCGCCAGCTTGAACGCCTTACGGATCATCTCGGGTACCGCGCCGGGTGTGGCCACGAGCTCGGACCACTTGGTCACCGGCGCGAACATGGAAACCAGATCGACGCCCTGGTGAGACTCCTTGTAGCGGCGGTCCATCCCCACCTGGGCCGACAACGCGACCAGCGGCGTCGAGTTGGTGGTGGCGTCGGCGACTCCGAGGAGCAGGTTGATCGCGCCAGGGCCCAGGGTGGCCGAGCACACCCCGGCCTGGCCGGTGAGCCGGCCGTAGACCTCGGCCATGAATGCAGCGGCCTGCTCGTGGCGGACGAGCACGTAGCGGATGCTGGACTCGGCCAGCGCCTGAATCAGGTGGATGTTCTCCTCGCCCGGGATCCCGAACACGTGTGTGACCCCTTCGTTCTCCAGGCAGCGCACGATCAGCTCGCCGACGCCGGTGGTGGTCTTCGTTTCAGTGCTCATGACTCGATCCTAGACGCCAGCCGTGTGGTGCGGCCTGGGTGGGGCGCTGTGATTCAGCCCGCCCTGAACCCGACCTTCCCCGACCCGGCGTCGAACAGGTAGTCGTAGAGCGCGATCGGGTGGCGGCCGGTGTTAACGAAGGGCGCGGAGCCGCCTGCCCACCGGATCGATGTTGGGGTCAGCGGCTGGCTGAGCGCGCCCGTGGTGAAGCCGAAGGACAGAGCCGAGGGGCCCGAGCGCGGGCCGACGTCCACCCGGATCGGGGTGCCGTTGGGGATCGATGTGCTCATCGAGGCAGGGCGCTTGGATTTGGGTAGCCCGAGGATCGCGCTGGCGATCCCGGTGTCCACGAGGACGGTGCCGCACGGCCGCGGATAGGTGGATAGCCGTGGGAACGAGAAGCACCCCGGCGCGGTGTTCCAATCGCCGGGACCGGTGCCTCCGCCAGTGAGCGGGAGCTCGTTGAATCCGGCCTGGTTACCCGTCGTGATCCCCAGCGTGACCGAGCGTTTGCGGATGATGTAGCCGGGGTGCATGGAGCCCCCGGTGACCCTCGTGATGGCCAGGAACGCGTTGGTCAGCTCCGGCGGCATGCTCGAGGCCTGCCCGCGGTCAAAGCCCACGCCCATCACTCCCAGCCCACCGATCTTGCCGGGTCGGCACTTCGGATAGCCGGATGCACAGGCTGATTTGTCGACGGCCAGGACCCGGATGGGCACGGTTTTCGCCATCGATCCGCCGGCGCTCAGCGTCAGCGGGGCCAGGTAGTAATGGCCGAGGAACTCCTTGCCGTCGCTGGTGTACGTGATCTTCCCCGCGGCACCGGGGCCAACCGCGCCTTTGCCCAGAATCGAGGCCGGGACAACCAGTCCTCGCGACCCGGTGTCCATCTCCACGAAGTGCTCAGGGCCTCCGCCCACTGAGGCCTGAAATCCCCAGCCGTGGGCGATGTTGTCGCGACTGGTCATCGGGAACGTGACCGAGCTCGAGCCCACGAACCCCCGGTGCCGGGGCTGGAACGACACCTGCGCGAACGCGTGCCCGGACACCGCGGTGACGATGACCGGGTTGGCCAGAAAGCGCCCGTCGTAGTCGAAATAAACCGCACCGGTGGCCGACCGGATCACCGGCGTCTCCGCGGTCAAGACGGCGGGCGAGGGTCCGTAGACCTGAAGCCGGACCGGCTGGGAGAGCGTTCCGCTGGTGATACGCGCTCCCGCCTGGTTGGTCAGCGTCAGCGACAGCTTGATCCGTGCGTGGGCAGCGGCGCCGCCTCGCGTGGCGGGGTTCTGGAGGCTGAGCGCGGCGGGCGCCAGCGTGATCGAGGCGATCTGCTGCGACGGGCTGCTCGACCCGGCCGCCATAGGATGCCCGCCGAAGCAGCCAGCCAAGGTTACGAGCATCACCGCGATCACCCCGGCCCCCGGTTTAGACATGCTCCTCACGCCGAGGCCCACACTACCCCAGGGCTGGGACACTGCGCGCGTGCGACGGCTGCTCATAGTCGTTGGGGGTCTGTTCATCCTGATCGTGCTCGTGATCGCGGTGGGGAGCTGGTTCGGATCGTCGGCGCTGATCAACCCTCATCACGACCTGGTCAAGCGGAACGTGAAAGTTGTCTCGATCTCCCCGAGCCAGGTCGTCCTAGCCCGCACCACCGAGTCAGCGCGCCCGGGCGTTTATGGACTCGACTTCCCCTCCGGACACGCGATCGTGGGGACGATCCTCGGCACTACGTCGTCCACGGTGACCCGCCAGCTGAGGTCGACCACCGGGCGCCTGGCTCCCGGCACCAAGGTCGGCATCGATGCCGTCGTGTGGACGGGCGATCCACAAACCGCACTGGGGATCCCCTATCGGGCGATCACGTTCCCCGATCCGTTGGGACCGATGCCGGCCTGGCTGGCGGCTGGCCGCGGATCGACCTGGGTCATCTTCGTTCACGGGATCGACGGCACCCGGGCCGGTGGGCTTCGCCCGCTGGGCGAGTTGCATCGCCTGGGCCTGCCCACATTGCTGATCGCCTATCGCAACGATCCCGGAGCCCCGCGCAGCCCGGACGGCCACATTCACCTGGGCATGACCGAATGGCAGGACCTGGACGCCGCAGCGCGGTGGGCCATGGCCCGCGGGGCGCAGCACCTGGTGCTGTACGGGGACTCGATGGGCGGATCGATCGTGACCCGATTCATGCACCTCTCACGGCTCGCCCCCAGGGTGTCGGCATTGGTGCTCGACGCGCCGGTGCTCGACTGGCGCGGGGTGATCGATCACGTGGCGTCCCGTCTGCATCTGCCGTTCGTC